>JBGSSO010000268.1:0-2294 GCA_041737015.1 Nitrospirales bacterium | reverse complement strand
AGGCGAGGGCAAGTGAATGGGAATATAGATTCAATCGTGTAGGGCCGCCCAGCAGGCGTTGGTGAAACATCTGTTGGCATTAGTGTTGCTGATTGTGAGGGGCGAGGAAAGGAAGCTTGTGAACAGGGAGGCTGGTCAAGGCACATGAGAACATGGAAACCGGAGAGGAGAGCACGCCATGATGATTTCCCCGTGGGATGAAGGCACACGACTCTTTGAGCGGTCTCTGGATGTCCGGAGCGGCGTTCATGAAACGATTGCCTCCAACATGGCCAACGAAGAAACGCCTGGCTACAAATCCAGAATCCTTCCCTTTCAGGAGACGCTCAATGCCGTGCTTCGAGGGGATGGACCAGTAGAGCCGACCGTCACCAATCCAAAGCATGTGCGTACCGGTTCAGAGGATTCTCAGGTATTTCGGCACACCATCAAGCAGCAGGCCGGGGCCGGGTTAGATGAGAATACCGTCAACTTAGAACAAGAAATGACCCTGATGGCGGAAAATACCCTGATGTATATGGCGGTCAGCCAATTCTTAAAGGGTCGATTCGATGGATGGAATGCCGCAATCGATGGAGGGGGTGGGAGCAGGTAAGCGATATTGAGTTGACGGCTGTCATCATGCCGATTGCAGGGAAAGAATAGAAAGAAAGTGAAACGGGAAGTTGGTGAAGAGGAGAGGGAACGGGAGAGTTGAAATGAGTGTCGGAACAAGGAGGCTGATATGAATATCGATCGCGTGTTTGCCGTCGTGGGGTCTGCGTTGGATTCACAACGACAGCGGCTAAATATCATTGCCAGCAATCTGGCCAATGCGGAATCCACACGGACGCCGGAAGGAGGACCGTACATCCGACGTGATGTGGTATTTCAAGCCTCACCGGCCGGGGCACAATTTTCCAATGTGTTTGCCAATGCCTTTGGCGACTCGTCCGAGCCGTCCGGCGTACGGGTGACCGATGTGATCCAAGACGATCGACCGTTGAGGACCGTGTACGATCCCAGTCACCCCGATGCGGATGAACAAGGGTATTTACACCTTCCCAATGTGAATCCGATCGAGGAAATGGTCAATCTCATGTCGGCGACCCGCGCCTACGAGGCCAATTTAGCCGTGATGGAAACGGGTAAGACCATGACGCTTCGTGCATTAGAAATGGGTCGCTAGGGTCATTCAATCGTGAAGAAAGGAGGAAGGGGCTATGGAATATCTCCCGATAAAAAGCATGGAGGGTGTGTCGGAGCCGTTTGGCGTCACGCCGCTCAAAGGACCAGGTAGCCAGGACCAGGGATTCGGCGATCTCTTGAAAAAAGCGGTGGAGTCCGTCAATACAATGCAGCATGAGGCCGGGCGTTTAGAAGATGCCGTCGCCCATGGAGAGAACGTCAATATTCATCAAGCGGTCATTGCGGGGGAAAAAGCCGGCTTATCGTTCAAACTCTTAATGCAGGTCAGAAATAAGGTGATTGATGCGTATCAGGAAATTATGCGGATGCAAGTGTAAGGAATGGTTGAATTGACGATGAGGCCGGTCATGGCGAAGGCCCGAATGAGAGAGACCCTGTACCGATCTCATCGGGCACGACTGATCGGTGTAAAAATGATGTCCACATTTCTTCAATCGTACGAGTTGAGCGAAACCCGTTAATCCTATGGACAGCCTCCTTGGTAATTTTCAAGCCTTAACCCTAAACCAGAGGATCGGCGTGGTCGTCGTCTTGGCCTTAGCCCTGGCAACCATTCCGATGTTGATGCTGGTCGGAAAGGCTCCCGAATTGGTGGTCCTGTTCTCTCAGCTCAACCCCGACGATACGCGAGCGATTATCCAAGAGCTTGGCAAACAAGGCGCCGTCTATGAAGTCGGTGAAGGCGGGAATACGATAAAAGTGCCGGCCGAACGGGTGCATGAGTTGCGACTACAGTTGGCCTCTTTAGGACTCCCTGAATCGGCTGGAGTAGGATTTGAAATATTCGATCGAACCGGGTTGGGTGCCACGCCTTTTACTCAGCAAATGAATTATCGCCGAGCGCTTCAAGGGGAGTTGGCTCGGACCATCGGACAATTATCTCAAGTCGACCGGGTACGTGTGCATTTGGTCATGCCCGAGAAACGGCTGTTTGCCACGGAACAAAAACCAGCTCAGGCCGCCGTCGTTCTGACTCTCAAACGCGGAGCTCCTCTTGGAGGCACGCAGGTCCAGGGGATCGTGCATTTGGTGGCCAGTAGCGTCGAAGGATTAGAGCCCAACCAGGTGACAGTCGTGGACAATCATGGTCAGGTGCTCAGTCAAAA
>JBGSSO010000282.1:0-22894 GCA_041737015.1 Nitrospirales bacterium | reverse complement strand
ACTATTGGGGCGGATTGCGAGAAGCCGGATTTCTGGGCTTACATCAGGTGACCGTCATTCCCTGGAGAGTGATTGATGGCATTCATTTCGTTTCAGTCACGCTGACAGGGTACAAGATCGCCCCAACGCTCTCTTCCATTTCACCGATTTTTGCCACACTGAAAGGCCCATTTTCTCAGGCCGAGGATGAATTAGGCACCACATTCCACCGGGGGGCACCTCAACAAATCGATGACCAAACCGTCGGCCTGTTAACCTTACCGCCCTATCAACCTCATTTTCTTCTGACTGATCGCCCTACAACATTGACAGACCAAGACCCGCAACGACTCGCGGTGTACCCTGAGGAGGCTCCTTGTACCTGGGAAGGCCACTTTGCCATTCTCACTGGTCCATTTCTAGCCGTCAGTGACGATGACCATCATACCTACCGATGCGGAGAACCCTGGGAAGTCTGCTCAAAAACACTCAACGTTCTCCAGCATCCTCACTATCAACCGTCATTCGGGACCATCAACCGAGCCCGTGAAGCCGCGACGGCGGAGCCTGTGATTTGTGGCACCTCTACGGGATGCTGCTAGCAAACCTCTGCGCCCGTGGCCATTTTGCATAGGATGAACATGAAACAGACCACCTGCGTGTTTATCTTGTACTGAACCCCGCTATGCCTTCTTCACCTCTTCCGCTCGTATCACCCTCTGCTTCCTTGAGCACCACGCCGTCCTTCGAAGATGCTCTAGCATCGTATGGACAGAAACCGCTCACAGCCAAATCCATACCACGCGCACCGACCTGAGCGGCGCCGAAGTCGTTGCTTGCGCCAACGAGCGGTGTGATCAGGAACATGTCATCGAGCCACTCAAGAACGGGGTCAATGCGATGCGCCTTCCGGTGTACGATCTCGTCAGCAACTGGGCCTACATGGTCATGGCCACCCTGGCCTGGAATATCCAATCGTGGTTCGCCATGATGAGGCACCTGAAAGGTGATCGCGACGCGTACATTCGCATGGAGTTTCGACGGTTCATGAACCGCCTCATTCTGATCCCATGTCGCATCGTGCGGTGGGCCAGGAGTATCGTCGTCAGGATCATCGGGTACCAGCCGACGCTGGATCGGTTGTTCAGTGCATGGAACACCATCGAACGAACCGGCTTTGGCGAGCGAACCCGAGGCCAGACGTCCTCTTTGCCGGTTGCCGAAGGTGCGATTCGGAAGGGGTTTGCCGTGAATCGAAAAAACAGCACAATATCTGAAGATCTGAATGATGGGGCGGTCACCAATCGCTTGCTGGCGTTCGCTCGCGGCATCTCTCCAGTACCGATGGCGCGACAAACGTCAAAAATGGCCAAGAAATCCAAACACGCTTATTTGAGGACTAGTGCTCGATCCTGAATCCCGGAAAATCCGCGCAATCCGCTCCTCTATAAATCAGTCCTCCTTTTTACCGTTATTCCTCGGGCTGAAGAAAACCTCACAGACCTTGGTTCAAAATTCTGGAAGCATTCCATGGACCTCTGGTACCTGCCTCATTCGAGGTAGACGGTAAAAAAAGAGCAAACGCAGAAACCCAAAGCGCTATTTTTCAACTATGTGATACCACTTGGCCGCTACGAAATTTCGAACCGTCTACGTTTCATCGTCGTGGTTTTTCTAATGAGCCCTTCCTGAAATCTTTCCTTCCAATTGGGAACTCGTTCAATTCCAAGAGAATTCTCTGTGATGGCAGACTATTCCGATATTGGCATAGTTATTGAGTGTGGTACATGAGCATATCAGGCATGTGTGAGTTGGCATCTTTGCAAGTATTCTTGACGATGAGGAAAGCCTCTGGAACGGGCTGAGATACTCTGCTGGGCTGACGAAAGGGTGAAAAGGCTATGTATGAATGGGTTACAGAGGGGGTTGTTGTGACGCGGGCAGAGTCGACGGAATTGTATAAAGGACTAAAAAGAATGGTGGGAAGGCCCGATGTGGACCCCTGTCTGAATGGGGCGTTCGAAGCACATACTCGAACAATGAGGCTCTGCCACGGTTTCTGCCGGCTGTGGCAACTCGGACGAGTTTTTCTATTTATCGGGTTGGTCGGTTGCAGTGCGTCGCCCGAGGTGCTTCCCGATCCGATTCTTGGATCCGAGGCGTCTATGACCGGATCTCAGGTGCGGGATGAGGGTTCCGGCCGGGTTCCGGCCGAGGAAGCGCCACCCATGAACAGGGAGGCCACAGACGCGGTTTCAGCCAGTGCCCCTCCGGTAGATTCGGATTCAAGCGGCCCACGTCCCGATGAGGTTCTTGGGCCGACCAGGAGTGACGTGAATGGGGGAACCGACCCATTTTCTGACCCGTTTGCCGACACTACTCAGGAAGAGGCCCATGATCCCTGGGAATCGTTTAACAGCACGATGTTTACTTTTAACCGCAAGATGGACCGGTATGCCTTGAAACCCGCCGCGACCGTCTATGAAACCGTGATGCCGGATTTCCTGGAACGAGGGATCAGCAATGGGTTCCATAATTTCGGGGTCGTCTCGCGTCTGGTCAACAACCTTCTCCAGGGAAAATTTGAGGGCGCAGGTCTGGAGTTCAGTCGATTTATGATCAACAGCACATTGGGGATAGCCGGTCTGATGGATGTGGCGAAGGACTATTTCGACATGAAGACCCCGGATGAAGATCTCGGCCAAACGCTGGCTGTGTATGGGACGCCTCCCGGCCCCTACCTGGTGCTGCCCTTCCTGCCCCCCTTTACGGTCCGTGATGCGGGAGCGTACTTGGTGGATGGAGCGATGAACCCGGCGAATTGGCTGCTGCCATTTTTCCCCACGCTTATGTCGATGAGAGGGGGCGATGTTGTCAACGATCGATCCCTGAACCTGGAACGCTATGAAGGGGTGGAAGAAGGCACCGTCGATCTCTATGGCGCTGTTCGTGACGCATATGAGCAAAAACGTACTCAGGCTATCAAGGAATGAGGGGTGAAAGGTCAAGGAATGTGTCATTCGCTTTGTCATAGTCTTTCCACAACCGCCTCGACCAGTCCTGAGCCCTCAATTTGCCTTCGGGGGCAGACCAATTTCCTCAAGATGCTGTGGAAGTGTAACCGCGTATACCACCCCAAATTGCAGTGAGCCGCTCATCGAGGGCTGGTAAAATCCAAAATGGCTCTCCCATCCGAAACAGTCTAGTGGGGTGAGGGGAAATTGCTGTATGGGCATGATGCGCGAGGCAGGAAAAGCCGTGCGATCGGTGATGCCACCGAATAATTCGTCGACGCGATTCGAATGAATACGTGAGTGTAACGAAAGTTGTCTGGCTTGATCGCCGCATCTCGTTTTGGCCTCCGTTGGCTCCAAAAGTTACTGCTCCCATTTCTCGTGACCGTTGGGTTCTTCTCTAAGTACATACCATTCGTTTCAAAATAGGTACGCATGAATTTACGCAACGAAGCTATTCCAGAGACACGTGATCCAACATTGTGCGGAAGAAGGAAGCGCCTGGGGCTTTGGTTTCCTTTTCTTTTTTCTACGGCATCCCAAGGCCGATACGAAATCCCGTGACTGGGTATTCCCTTCTCCAAGAGATATTATCCTCGTTGGATGTGCGTAACTTGTTGAAACACAACATCTTCTTATGGTCATGATTAGTTCGTTTGGTTGTGGCATGTTCCTTGATAAGTATGTCTGTAGGAAGAGTCGAAAGAACTCGGTCCCTCATGGTGACAAAGCATAACACGGCATTCACGGTATGGACTGGCAAGGGGAAATGTCGGCGGCGTTTCATGGCCCAGTTGTTGTGAATATTTCGACCTTACGAGACATGTTTACTGGATTGTCGAGAAAGGAGGTGTGAGTAACAGTCGGTTCTCTACCAGATACATGGCTGGATTTGGTCTTAAGGTGTCGGGGTTTCCTACGCTGGCGCTTTTGTGATCGACAAAGCGTTCTTCCACGTTCATACACATTTTCATCTCATCAAAAAAAGGAACATCAATCAAATGCTAAAACACGCACGTAGTTTCGAAAAGTCAACGCTTTCCTTAGTGATTCTGACGGCGGCTCTTATCATGGGTTTCCCTTTTTCATCGGGTGCCGCTAACTCCAGCGAGGGAGTTATTCAAGTCAACGTCAACGGTTCGGTTACCGATGCCGTCGGCCGCTTGAAAAAGCTCGTGGCTGACAACGATATGATGATCATGGGTGAACTGCATCAAGGAAAAGTCTTGTCCATGACGGGAATCAGCCTTCAATCAGAAAGTGTATTTGTTGGTAGCCCTACTGTTGGCAAAAAGCTGTTTTCCGCCGAACCGGGAGCAGGGGTGGTGGTTCCCGTGAGAATCAACCTCTATGCCGACAAGCAGGGGAAAACGGTCGTAATTTATACCAAACCCTCAACTATCCTTCATACGTTTGGCAATGCTGATGTCGATAAAGTCGCGGACATGTTGGATACCAAGCTTCACAATATGGTCCAGATGCTTGCTCAATAGTACATTTACCACGCGCCAGGGCTGGGCAGTGAAATAGTCCATCCCTGGCCGGGAGGAATCATGCGCGGAATCGTACAGCGACTGTTGCAAGAAGAAACCATGCTCGGTTTAGTAGTTTTGGCTATGGCGGCCGTGTCACCAAACATATTCCCGGCCGCACAGGCCGGGTATGCCAAGATGTCGTGGCTGGCAGTCTGGCTGCTTCTCCCGTCGATTGTGATTATGGGTGTGGTGCTCAGTGTGGCAATTGTTCATAGCCAGAGGCGGTTGGTGAACCGGATGCTCGCAGGTGCGGCGGCAGGAATCATTGCGACGGTGGGCCTAGAAATTGTGCGTCTGACAGGATTTCATTTTGGATGGATGCCGGGAGATTTGGCGATGCTTATGGGGGTTCTGCTGACCGATCAGTTCATGTCCGGACCGTCGATGCTGTCCAACCTCCTTGGCTACACCTACCATTACTGGAATGGCGTCGTATTTGGAATTATTTTCGCCGTAGTCTTTGGACGAATTTCAACCTGGTGGGGAGTCGCATACGGCCTATTCATTGCCACAGGATTTTTGATGGGTCCTGCAGTTCGTGCCACGGGCGCGGGGTTCATGGGCCTTGAGATGCCCATGATGCCAGTCACCATATATTCAGGACATCTGGTTTTCGGGATTCTTTTAGGATTTTTTTGTCGCAAATGGATCAAAGAGGCTGGCTGGTTGTTGAGCCCGTCTCCCAGAGAAGTGCCCAAGCCGCAAGCTTCTAATGGGATTACTATTCCAATGGCAGAAGATCGAACCAAGGTGTGACTAATGGCTAGGTGTCAAAATCCAAGTTTTGGAAAACACATGAGGACGCACAGCTTCTTTGCAGCGAAACCTTGTGAGCAAGGACTGCCTCACCACAACTAAAGCCTTGGATTGAGAAGTATGAGGATGGTTCCTTTTTAAAAGCCAATAAAAACAAGACGAGTATTGAGAAAATTGTCATATCCAGAAATCCTGAATGTCGAGTTGATAACTAGAATTCATAGAAGGGGGCGTGCGACCAATGACACAAGCCAACGAGAAGTTTATTCAAATCAACGGTCACAGAATGGCGTATCTCGAACAGGGCAAGGGGCCACCGGTTATCTTGATTCATGGCATTCCGACGTCGAATCTGTTGTGGCGAAAAGTGATGCCTCGGTTGGCGACATCTCGCAAAGTGTATGCGCCGGATATGTTGAATTATGGCAAATCGGACAAACCAATCGACGCAAATGTCTCCATCGACGCACAAAGCCGCTTCATCGTTAAGCTCATGGATCAATTGAACGTGAAGTCGGCAGACATCGTTGCCCACGATATTGGGGGAGGGGTCGCACAGCTGATTGCGGTCAATTATCCTGAAAGAGTTGGAAAGCTGGTGTTGATCGATACGGTCTGTTTTGACTCCTGGCCGATCCCGGAGTTCCTCCCGCTGCAGAAAGCTGGTGCTGAGGAGGGCATGAGTCTCGAAGCCTTCGTAACAATGATGCGTGCGTTTATGCCGGAAGGCGTTCACAGCAAGGCGGCCATGACGAATGAAGTCATTGACCTCTATCTGGCGCCTTGGTCGACCGAGGATGGGAAAAAGGCGTTGTTTCGTAATTTTCGGCGACTGAATCCAGAGTATACGCTGGCGATTGCCGGCGAGCTCAAGCATCTTTCTCACAACACGCTCATTATATGGGCAGAACATGACGTCTTTCAAAAACCGGCTTATGCCCGGAAGCTGCAGGAAACGATTCCCCATGCTGAGCTGAAAATGATCAAAGAAGCCGGTCATTGGGTGATGGAAGATCAGCCGGAAGAACTCACCCGTTGTGTGATGGCTTTTCTTGAAAGAAATTGATCTATGAAAAGCCATGATCGTCTGCCGATGGTTTTGCTGTTACTTCGTCTGAGCGTGTTTTTGGTGATGAGTATGTGGACGCTCGACAAACTCCTGCGCCCGGAACACGCCTCTGCTGTTTTCCAAAATTACTACCTCATCGGCGGGATGAGTCACGAAATTATTTATCTTTTTGGGATTCTGGAAATGGTTTTGTTGGTGAGTTTTCTATTGGGAATCAAAAAACAATGGACCTATAGCGCCGTGTTGTTCCTGCACGGAGTTTCTACCGTATCGGCTTATCAGAACTATTTGGCACCATTTACCGGGCCCAATCTCTTGTTTTTTGCGGCATGGCCGATGTGGGCGGCCTGCTTGGGCCTGTATGTCTTGAAAGATCAGGATATCTGGTGGGTTGTCAAGATCCGGAGTAGCAACGAAGGGTAGATGCCTATTGGTTTCCGATACCAACTTTTCAGGAATAGTGACAGCATGACACACATACATGAAGAGAAAAGCATTTGCAGTTGAGAAACATTTCTGAACACGTGCCACTGACGGTGGCACAGATTGGATCATATGTCTGAACCTCATGAAATGATTAATCGACTGCGGCAGGGTGATGAGTTGGCGTTCGCTTCATTGGTTCAGACTCACCAGGCCGGCCTCCTTCGGACGGCGAAGACCATCGTGTTCACTCAGGCCGATGCAGAAGAAGTCTTGCAGGAGACCTGGTTGGCCGTCTTAGGAGGGATTCAAAGATTTGAGGGACGCAGTTCTCTCAAGACGTGGATTTACCAAATTCTGATCTACCGGGCGAGGAGCCGTCGGAACTATGAAAGACGCTATATCTCATTCGACCAGGTGCCCCATCTTCATCAAGATCAGGACTCAACGTCCATGCGCCAGGGGAATTCATCGGCTGCCGTCAATTCTCAAGAATCGTGCCGAAGCTTGGCCCGAGTTCATTGGGATGACCAAACTCCGGAGCGCCTATGCCTCTCCCAAGAAATTCAGATTCAAATCGAGCGTGCGCTTCGAAAATTACCGCCGGTGCAGCAGCGAGTGTTTACCTTACATTACGTCGAACAAATGGAGACAAGGGAAATCTGTGAAATGCTCAATCTCAGCGCGAATAACCAGCGGGTCATTCTTCATCGGGCACGATTGACCATGCGACGAACGCTCAGCACGTTGTATCGGAACGGTTCACATCAAGAACACGAAGAGGCAGTTACCAGCCATGCTCGTGATAGGGCTTGGAGGAAAAAACGAGCGATGGCGAACGCCCGTGGGGGCCATCAGGTGTTGCTGAATGATGAAAACCGGATAGCCAGTCATAAGAAGGAGAGATCATGGTGACCAATAATCGGATCGATGAGTTGTGCATCAATACTATCCGAACCTTGTCGATGGACGCGGTCCAACAGGCGAATTCGGGGCATCCCGGCACGGCCATGGCCATGGCGCCGGTGATGTATTGTCTGTGGCAACAATTTCTTCGGTTTGATCCGGATGATCCCATCTGGCCAAACCGTGATCGATTTGTGCTCTCCATCGGTCATGCGTCGATGCTGTTGTATTCCATGCTCCACCTTTGCGGCGTGAAGACCGTCAATCCTCAATATGAGATCTTAGGGCAGCTCTCGGTCACCCTTGACGACATCAAAAAGTTTCGCCAACTCGATAGTAAGTGCCCGGGCCATCCTGAATACCGATGGACTTCCGGTATAGAGACCACGACTGGACCGTTAGGACAGGGGGTCGCGACCAGCGTGGGTATGGCCATTGCCAGTCGATGGATGGGGCAGAATTATTCTCGACCGGGATTCCCATTGTTCAACTACGATGTCTATGCCCTGTGTGGGGACGGGTGCATGATGGAAGGCGTGACAGGAGAAGCCGCTTCATTAGCTGGGCATCTCAAACTCTCGAATTTGTGCTGGATCTACGATAACAACAAAATCACCATAGAGGGCCACACCGAGTGGGCCTTCAGCGAAGATGTGGCAACCCGGTTTCTGGGATATGGCTGGAACGTCACGCGTGTTGGAGACGCCAATGATCTGGAGATGTTAGCTCGGAGCTTCCGCACCTTTAAAAACACAACCGATCGGCCAACCCTCATCATTGTCGATAGTCATATCGCCTATGGCTCTCCGAACAAACAAGATACACATGCGGCTCATGGGGAACCATTGGGGGAGGAAGAGATTAAACTGACCAAACGGAATTACCAATGGCCGGAGGATGTCAAATTCCTGGTGCCACCAGAGGTCCCGGAGCATTTCAAGGCGTTCCTTTCCAAGCGAGGAGGCGAGGCCCGAAAGGTCTGGATGAAGATGTTCAAGGACTATCAGGTCAAGCATCCAGAGTTGGCTGATGACCTGTTGCGCATACAGCGTCGGGAATTGCCGGATGGGTGGGACAAGGAAGTGCCCACTTTTCCGGCCGATCCGAAAGGGGTATCCGGACGGGATGCCTCAGGGAAGGTGCTGAATGCCATTGCCCTTCATGTTCCTTGGGTGATCGGAGGGTCAGCCGATCTGGCTCCTTCGACCAAAACTCGGTTGACTTTCGAGGGAGCAGGCGATTTTTCGAGTCAGAATTATGGCGGGCGAAATTTTCATTTTGGCATTCGCGAACATGCCATGGGATCGATTTTGAACGGACTGTCTTTATCTAAAGTTCGGCCGTTCGGGTCCGGATTTCTGATTTTCAGTGATTATATGCGAGGAGCAATCAGGCTCAGCGCCATCATGGAGATCCCGGTCATTTACGTGTTTACCCATGATTCAATCGGCGTGGGCGAGGATGGCCCGACTCACCAACCGATAGAACAGTTGGTTGCTCTCCGTGCCATCCCTGGCTTGATCGTCCTTCGCCCTGGCGATGCCAACGAAGTCTTGGAGGCTTGGCGAGTGATTATGCACCTTCAACATGAACCGGTGGCGCTGATTCTGAGTCGCCAGGCCCTGCCGACCTTAGACAGGAAGAAATATGCTTCGGCCCTTGGACTAGAGAAGGGGGCCTATGTGTTGGCTGATGCGCCTGATGGGCAACCGGATGTGCTCTTGTTGGCGACCGGCAGTGAAGTCTCCCTTTGTGTCAAGGCATATGAGCAACTGTCTAACGAAGGAATCAACGCACGAGTGGTGAGTATGCCGTCTTGGGAATTGTTCGAGCGACAGGATCAAGCCTATCGGGATAGCGTCATTCCTCCTGATGTTCTTGCGCGAGTTTCTGTAGAACAAGCCACCACAATGGGTTGGGATCGGTATGTCGGCCTGACAGGTGTCAGTATCGGCATGAAGACCTTTGGGGCTTCAGCGCCTCTAAAGGCATTGCAACAAAGGTTTGGATTCACGTCCGAGCATGTAAGCGCGACAGTCAAAGAACAACTTGCGAAAACAAAAAAGTAGGGACGAGGGGGCTTGTGAATGTTGTGTTTCCCCATGGGCCTCAACCATAGGAATGTTGGATGTGTCCTTATTTCCTGAACCTATTACCATTCTGAGGAGAATACATCATGGCTGCTTCCCAAATACACACGAATCCCCTTTTAACACTTCAGCAGTTGGGGCAATCGGTTTGGTTGGATTACATTCGGCGCAGCCTCATCACCAGTGGCGAGTTGAAACGTCTGATTAAGGATGATGGGTTGCGGGGAGTCACCTCGAATCCTGCAATTTTTGAGAAGGCCATCACCGGAAGTTCTGACTACACGAAGGCACTCAAGGCTTTGGAAAAAGAAAAGGGATTGGACGCCAAGGCCCGTTATGAACGCTTGGCCATCCAAGATATCCAAGATGCCGCTGACGAATTACAGCCTGTGTACAAGCGAACGAAATGTCGAGACGGGTATGTGAGCTTGGAAGTTTCACCACATCTTGCCCGAGACACCCCAGGCTCCATTGAGGAAGCGAGACGGCTTTGGAAGTCCGTCGGACGTCGGAATGTGATGATCAAGGTTCCTGCCACGCCAGAGGGTATTCCCGCTATTCAACAGCTCATTAGCGAAGGGATTAACGTCAATGTGACGTTGCTCTTTTCTCAACACGCGTACGAACGCGTCGCTGAAGCGTATGTCTCAGGATTGCACACGTTTGCGGCGAATGGTGGTGATGTCAGCAAGGTCGCCAGCGTCGCCAGTTTTTTCATTAGTCGTATTGACACGGCCATTGATTCGCTCATCTCGGCTCGCCTCAAGGACTCCACCGATGACCGACTGCTGGCCTTACTCCACAGCCTTATGGGGAAAGTCGCGATCGCAAACGCCAAGTTGACCTATCAACTGTACCAGCAGATCTACACAGGCCAGAATTGGGAGACCTTGAAGAACAAAGGTGCCATGACCCAACGAGTCCTCTGGGCGAGTACCAGTACCAAGAATCCAAATTATCGCGACGTCCTCTACGTGGAAGAATTGATCGGCCCTGAGACGGTCAACACTATTCCTCTCCCAACGTTCGATGCTTTTCGCAATCATGGTCGTGCGCGCACCAGTCTTCTTGAAAATGTAGAAGACGCGCAGGACACGATGGACACTCTCGATCAAGTCGGCATTTCCATGGAAGAGGTCACAGAAAAACTGCTAGAGGATGCCTTACGCCTCTTTAATGAGCCCTTCGACAAACTCTTGGCGGCGGTAGACCTGCAATGTGGAGAAAGCGGGGCAAGAAAGGTGAACGGTCAAACCTTTGTGTTGCCAAAGCCCTTGGTAACGGCCGTGAAGGCTTCTCTCAAAGAATGGGATGGGGGTCACAAGGTTCGCCGGTTGTGGTCTCACGACGCCACGCTCTGGACGGGAACAGATGAAGCCAATTGGCTCGGTTGGTTGGGTATTACCGCAGACCAACTCGCCCATATCCAGCCGCTCGTCAGTATCCGTGATGAGATCAAGCAGGCAGGGTTTTCTCATGTCATGGTGTTGGGAATGGGTGGCTCAAGTCTGTGCCCGGAAGTGATGACCCACACATTCGGGAAACAGCAGGGCTATCCAACGCTTCACGTTCTCGATTCGACCGATCCGGCTCAGATCAGGAGATTTGAGGAAAAGATTGATCTCGCGCATACGCTCTTTATCGTTTCAAGCAAGTCCGGTGGTACGTTGGAACCAAATATTTTCCAGCAATACTTCTTCGATCGGGTCCGTCAGACGGTGGGGGACGACCATGTCGGGCAGTATTTCATCGCCATCACTGATCCAGGTTCGAAGATGCAGCGAGTGGCGGAAGGTCTTGGATTTCGCCACATCTTTTACGGCCTCCCCAATATTGGGGGGCGATATTCGGCCTTATCGAATTTTGGATTGATTCCGTCGAGTGTGATGGGGATTGACGTGCCGAAGATTTTAGACCGTACAGAAGAGATGGTCCATGCCTGCTCCTCATGTGTTCCGGCGGAGGAAAATCCTGCCTTGGTTTTGGGCACCATTTTGGGTGTGCTGGCCAATAAAGGGCGCAACAAGGTCACTCTTATCACGTCCCCGGCAATTTCCGACTTGGGTGCTTGGTTAGAACAATTAATTGCCGAATCGACCGGCAAAAAAGGCAAGGGACTGATTCCTGTTGATCGCGAGGCCCTCGGTGCACCTGCAATCTATGGATCTGACCGCGTGTTCATCTATGTGCGATTGGAGACCGCGCCGGACAAGGCACAGGACGTGGCCGTGCAAGCCATTGAGCAGGCAGGCCAGCCCCTCGTTCGGATATCGGTCAATGACATCTATGATGTGGGGCAAGAATTTTTTCGCTGGGAAATGGCGACTGCTGTGGCCTGTTCGATCATGGGCGTCAATGCTTTCAACCAGCCTGATGTGGAGGCGAGTAAATTGGCAACCCGGAAACTCACGAGTGAGTACGAAAAGACGGGAACGCTACCATTAGAAACGCCTATTTTTGAAGACGATGGAGTCAAGCTATATACAGACGGGAAGAATGTCGCAGCCTTGAGCAAGACGATCTCAAATTCCGAGCAATCTCTTGTCGGGTATCTGAAGGCCCATGTCGATCGGCTTGCCCAGGGAGATTACTTCACCCTACTGGCCTACATTGAAATGAATGACGCTCATGACCAGGACCTTCAGGCCATACGCCATCTCGTACGTGATCAAAAACATGTCGCCACATGTCTAGGCTTCGGGCCACGGTTTCTCCATTCGACAGGGCAAGCGTATAAGGGTGGACCTGATAGTGGAGTCTTTCTCCAAATTACTTGCGATGATGCGAATGATCTTGCAGTCCCTGGTCAAAAGTACACCTTTGGCGTGGTCAAGGCGGCTCAAGCACGCGGCGATTTCCAGGTTTTAGCTGAACGAGGCCGCCGGGTATTGCGGATACATTTGGGCGCCGACGTGGCCACCGGGCTGGCTACCCTGAAAGCAGCGATGGAGAAGGCGTTGGCCTGAGGGTTCGCTGCGGGGAAACACTGATTACCTATGAAGGGGATTGATTCAGCTTGGAGGGAAGGATGAGCGAGTTACAGGTAGATGCGATCGTGCTCTTCGGCGCCACAGGGGATTTGGCGTATAAGAAAATCTTCCCCGCCTTGCAGGCCATGGTCAAGCAAGATCATTTGACTGTCCCGGTGATCGGGGTGGCCAAGGGGAATCGAACCCTCGATCAATTACGGGATCACGCCCGCGAGAGCCTCAGCCAATACGGCGGTGGCGTCGATGAGGCGGTCTTTGCCAAGCTCGGGCAATTGCTGCGGTATGTCGATGGCGATTATCGGGAAGGCGAGACCTTCGTCCGCCTCCGCAAGGAACTCGGCGGGGCGTTGCGCCCCCTGTATTATCTAGCGATTCCGCCCAGTATGTTTCCCACGGTGGTCGAAGGGCTGGGCAAATCGGGCTGTTCACACGGCGCGCGGGTGGTGGTCGAAAAACCCTTTGGGCGGGACCTGGCGTCGGCCCAGGCGCTCAATCGGACGTTGCATACCATCTTCGATGAGTCAGCGATCTTCCGCATTGACCACTATCTGGGAAAGGAGTCGCTCCAAAAGCTCTTGTACTTCCGCTTCGCCAATTCGTTCCTCGAGTCGATCTGGAACCGCACGTACGTGGAAAGCGTGCAGATCACGATGGCGGAACAGTTCGGTGTGTCCGGCCGGGGAAGTTTTTACGAGGAGACCGGCGCGCTCCGCGACGTGGTCCAGAACCATCTCTTGCAGGTCGTCGCCAATCTGGCGATGGAACCGCCCGTCAGTGGAACGGGGGAAGCCTTGCGCGACGAGCGGGTCAAGGTCTTCAAGCGCATGCGCCCCCTTAAAGGGCAGACTCTGGTGCGTGGCCAATTTCGCGGCTATCGAACCGAACCGGGAGTGCGCCCGATTCTCAAGTCGAAACGTTCGCCTCGCTCCAAGTGCATCTCGATTCGTGGCGCTGGGAAGGTGTGCCGTTTTTTATCCGGGCCGGCAAACATCTGCCGGTGACCGCCACGGAGGTCATGGTGATCTTGAAACGTCCACCCCAGAACGTCTTTGGCAAAACGCTCAAAGGGGTGTGCAATTATGTTCGTTTTCGGCTCGGCCCCGATCGGGTGGCGGTGGCCATCGGGGCGCGGGCCAAAGTCCCGGGTGACAAGATGATTGGAGACGAAACCGAACTCTTCGTCTGCCACCAGCGAGGAGACGAGATGGAAGCCTATGAACATCTGATCGGCGATGCAATGATCGGCGATCCGACGCTGTTCGCGCGCCAGGACGGCGTCCAAGCGAGCTGGCGCGTGGTTGATCCAATCCTGAACATGCCCACGCCGGTCCATGAATACGAACCGGGCACATGGGGGCCGCGTGAGTCTCATGCGCTGATCGCGCCGTTCGGCGGATGGCAGAGTCCGAAGGAGCAGGCATGACCATCGACGGATGGATAGACCATCCTGTCGCGAGATTTTTCGATCCATTGGAGGGCAAGTGATGAAGGTACTGACCGTGGATGTGGGCGGCACAAGCGTCAAGGTACTGGCATACGGGCAGCGGACCGTTCGAAAGTTTTGCTCGGGTCCGGAGTTGACGGCGAAGGACATGGTTGCGGGCGTGGTCAAGGCGGCCAAGGGTTGGACGTACGATGCCGTCTCGATCGGGTACCCCGGACCCGTGAGGCAGGGGACACTCCTGGAGGAACCGAAGAATTTGGGAAGCGGTTGGGTGGGATTCGATTTTGAGAAGGCCTTCGGATGTCCTGTCAAACTGATCAACGATGCGGCCTTGCAGGCCCTGGGGAGCTATGAAGGAGGCAGGATGCTCTTCCTCGGCTTGGGAACGGGACTGGGGTCGGCGCTGATTGCGGACCATGTGATCATGCCCATGGAACTTGCCCATTTGCCTTACAAAAAAGGCAGGACCTTTGAGGACTATGTGGGGCGCCGAGGGCTCGAACGATTCGGGAAGAAGAAGTGGCGTCGGGCGGTTGACGATGTCGTGAGCCGATTGAAAGCTGCGCTGGTGGCCGACTATGTCGTGCTAGGCGGAGGAAAGGCGAAGAAGTTGCAGCAACTCCCGGAAGGGGCCCGTCTTGGCGACAATGCCCATGCCTTCCTCGGCGGACAACGCCTGTGGGAAGAGAGAGGGATAGGCAGTTGAGACCACAACGACAACGGACGTCGCGCCAGACGAAGACAGCGCGGATCGTCTTTCTACTCGACGTGGACAATACCTTGCTCGACAACGATCGAGTCGCGGCCGATCTTCGGCGGTATCTCGAACGTGAAATCGGACGCGCGTGTCAGCGGCGGTACTGGACGATTTTCGAGCAACTGCGCGCGGAACGCGGCTACGCCGACTATCTCGGGGCTTTGCAACGGTATCGGATCGAGCAAGGCAGCGATCCCAACATCTTGGACATCTCGTCCTTCCTGGTGAACTATCCCTTTGCCAATCGACTCTTTCCGAATGCGCTGGATGTCGTGGAGTGGTGCAAAGCATGGGGAACGCCGGTCATCTTATCTGACGGCGATGTGGTTTTTCAGCCTAGAAAAATTGAACGCTCAGGACTGTTCGAGGCCGTTGAAAAGAATGTGCTGATCTATATTCATAAGGAACACGAACTGGCGGATGTTGCCCGTCGATATCCGGCTGACCATTATGTCCTGGTGGACGACAAGCTTCGCATTTTGGCGGCGGTCAAACAGGTATGGGGGGAACGGGTGACCACCGCATTTCCCCGCCAGGGCCATTATGCCCTGGATCCCGATTTTCTCAAAAAATTTCCAGCGGCTGATGTGACCCTGAATCGTATTGGGGATTTACTCGACTATGAGGGGCCAACGCTGATTGCCGCGGCGAGTGGCGCGCACAAGGAAGGCGAAATATGAACGGTTTGTCTTGAATGGCTTGTCGTCGGTCGGGGACTGTTTGCTGTAGACAGAAGAACGAATGTATTCATATCAGGGCGTCGGTGAAACCGGCGTAGAGGGAGGACGGTTATGCAACTTGGAATGATCGGGCTTGGAAGAATGGGCGCGAACATGGTGCGGCGGCTTCTCCAGGGAGGCCATGAGTGCGTGGTCTTCGATCGATCGTCCAACGCGGTGGAGGAGCTGACGAAGGAGAAGGCCGGTGGGGCATCCTCGCTTGCGGATCTTGTGATGAAGTTGGAAAAGCCGCGGGCGATCTGGATGATGATTCCGACGGCGTTTGTGGATCAACTGATCGCCGACATTCTTCCCTCTCTCGAGCCCGGCGACATTCTCATCGACGGCGGCAATTCCTATTACGTGGACGACATTCGCAGGGCCGAGGACCTCGCCACCAAGCAAATCCAGTATATCGATTGTGGGACCAGCGGGGGCGTGATGGGCCTGGAGCGCGGCTACTGTCTGATGATCGGCGGCCCGAATGAGGCCGTGCAGCGCCTTGAGCCGGTGTTCCAGACGCTGGCGCCTGGGGTGGGCGACATTCCGCGCACTCCGGGACGCGAGAAGAACAACGGCACCGCCGAACAGGGGTATCTGCACTGCGGGCCGAGCGGTGCCGGCCATTTTGTCAAAATGGTGCACAACGGCATCGAGTACGGCCTCATGGCGGCCTATGCCGAGGGCATGAATATTCTTGCCCACGCGAATGCGGGAAAGAGCGAACAGTCCCACGATGCCGAGACAACGCCGCTGCGCAACCCCGAAGAGTTTCAATTCGATCTCAAGCTGCCCGATATCGCGGAGGTCTGGCGGCGCGGCAGCGTGATCGCATCGTGGCTCCTGGATTTGACCGCCGCCGCCCTGACCAAGGATCCGACGCTTTCAACGTTTGACGGCCGTGTCTCGGATTCCGGGGAAGGCCGGTGGACGATCAAGGCGGCCATCGACGAGGGCGTGCCGGTGCCGGTGCTCAGCACGGCACTCTACTCGCGCTTCAGCTCGCGCGGCGAAGCGGAGTTTGCCGACAAGCTGCTCTCCGCAATGCGGTTCGAGTTCGGCGGGCACATCGAAAAATCGGACGGCGAATAACAACGGAAAAGGCGAAGACTTTTTGCAAGATGTATGCGTCAACCCTTGCGTTGAGAAATCGATGAAAGAACTACAACCACAACGAGAAAAGGACTCATCGTGATTACGAAGCTGCGCCATTGGTGCCAAGAAATGGGGTCGAGCTTCTGGTTCGTACCGGCCGTAATCGTGTTGGGTGCCGTCGGACTCGCCACCGTCCTGATCGCGGTCGACGCGACCGTTAATCTGCATGTTGCCGTGCGCTGGCCGCTGCTCTTCGGCGCCGGTGCGGACGGTGCCCGCGGCCTGCTCACGGCCGTTGCCAGTTCGATGATCACGGTGGCCGGGGTGGTGTTCTCCATAACGATTGTGGCCCTCGCATTGACCTCCAGCCAGTACACGTCGCGGGTTCTCCGTAACTTCATGCGCGACCGCGTCAATCAGGTGGTGCTCGGCGTGTTCGTGGGCATCTTTGCCTACTGCCTGGTGGTGCTCAGGGTCATTCGAGGAGTTGACGAAGGAGCGTTTGTCCCGTCGATTGCCGTGCTGGCTGGATTGCTCTTGGCGTTTGTCGGGATCGGCTACCTGGTCTACTTCATTCACTACATCTCAATGTCCATCCAGGCGTCGAGCATTATTGCCACAGCGGCCCACGAGACGATTGCTGCCGTGGATCACTTGTTTCCTCAGGGGTTGGGGGAAGACGCCGACGAAGATGGGGACGAAGACTTGGCAATGCCTCTCGCGGAGCAACACTGGTCTGCCGTCCCCGCGCAAAAGACCGGATACATCGAGAGCATCGATGGAGACACGCTCCTGTGTTGGGCTCGGGAACACGAGACAGTCCTGTGCATGGAACGCGGCATCGGAGAATTCGTTATCGAAGGTAGTCCGCTGATCTCGGTGACCGCTCCCAACATGCCGGACGACGAGACCATCGCCGAACTCAACGCGCTTTACGTCATCCACCGCCATCGCACAGTCGAACAAGACGCCGGCTTTGGCATTCGGCAAATCGTCGATATCGCCTTGAAAGCGCTCTCACCAGGCATCAACGATACCACGACCGCGGCGATGTGTGTGGACTACTTGGCGGCGATACTCGTCCGGCTTGCATCGCGGCAAATTGCAACCTCTCAGCGCCTCGATCAAGGGGTCCTGCGCGTCATTACCCGTGGTCCGAGCTTCCCGGGCCTGTTGGCCGAAGCCTTTGATCAGATCCGGCAGAATGCCGCTGGCAACGTCGCGGTCCTGACAAGGCTGCTTCAGGTTCTTGAAACTATCGTCGGCCAAACTGCGAACCTTCGACGAAGGCAAGCACTGCGGCAACAAGCGGAACTGATTGCCGCTATGGCCGAGCGCACGATCGAGTCGCCGCACGATCGTGCGGGAGTCGAAGCGGCCATGTTACGACTGTCCCAAGTTCTTACGATGAAAGAGAAGACCACAGCATGAGTACACCTAAACCTGACACTGTGTTCTTGTTCGACGTGGACAACACGTTGCTCGACAACGACCGCGTCATCGCCGACTTGCGAAGTCACCTCAAGCGTGAAATAGGCGCCGAGTGCGCGGAGCATTACTGGCGGCTCTTCGAGCAACTCCGAACGGAACTCGGTTACGCGGACTACTTGGGCGCCCTCCAACGCTATCGCAGCGAGAATCCGCACGACACAGGTATTCTCGCCATCTCATCCTTTCTGCTCAACTATCCGTTTGCCGACCGCCTCTTTTCCGGCGCGCTGGACGTGATTGCGCACGTCAAGCAATGGGGGGCGACGGCCCTGCTCACGGACGGTGACGTGGTCTTCCAACCCTGGAAGGTGGAGCGCTCCGGACTGTTCAAAGCGGTGGACGGGCAAGTCATGATTTATCTGCACAAAGAGCAGGAACTCATCGATGTCGCGGAGCGCTGCCCCGCTGAACATTACGTGCTGGTCGAGGACAAACTGCGACTCCTAACCGCCATCAAGAAATCCTGGGGTTCGCGCGTCACCACCGTGTTCGTGCGGCAGGGACATTACGGCCTTGACCCGAAGAATCTGGCCGACTATCCGGCTGCGGACATCAGTCTCGATTCCATTGGCGAATTGCTTGAATACGACCTGGCGCAATTACTGAAGCTCGGAGATAGGAAATAACACATGGGCAAAGCCATGGACGAACGAGACACTATGCCATCCCTCCTGACGATCAACGGCGGCTCGGCGAGCATCAAGTTCGCGCTGTACCAGGCCGGCGAACCGCTGGAGCGACGGTTTTATGGAAAGATCGATCGCGTCGGTCAGAGCGATACCAATCTGACGTTCACTGACGCGACGGGAAATCCGCAAGAGAGCCGCCGCCTCGCCGCCTCCGACCACAAATCCGCAGCGAATTTCCTGATTGATTGGCTCGAAAAGCAGCATAGTGTCGAATCGGTTCGGGCGGTGGGCCACCGGGTGGTCCACCGCATGAAACACACCCCGCCCGAGTGGGTCACCCAAAAATTGTTGGATGAACTGCATCGCATCAGCCGGTACAATCCGGAACATCTCCCCCTCGAGATCGAACTCATCGAGGCGTTCCGCCGGTGTCATCCAAAGCTGTCTCAGGTGGCCTGTTTCGACACGGCGTTTCACTGCACGATGCCGTGGGTCGCCCGGCTGCTGGCGATTCCACGACGCTTCAGCGCGAAGGGAGTCGAGCGCTACGGTTTCCACGGTTTGTCCTATGCCTATTTGATGGAAGAACTCGCGGGCCTCGGCGACCCGGCAGCAACGAAGGGCCGTGTGATCCTCGCGCATCTCGGGAACGGCGCAAGCCTGGCCACCGTGCGTGACGGCAAGAGCATCGACACCAGTATGGGTTTTACGCCGACGGCCGGATTGCCCATGAGCACCCGCTCCGGCGACCTGGACCCGGGACTGGTCGGCTACCTGGCGCACCGAGCAATTGACCGCGACGCAATTTCACCACATGGTGAACCACGAGTCCGGGATGCTCGACGTGTCGGAGACCAGTTCCGACATGCGGGACTTGCTCGCGCAGGAAGCCGGTGACGCGAGGGCGGCGGAAGCTGTGGCGCTGTTCTGCTACCAGGCAAAAAAATGGATCGGCGCCTTCGCGGCTGCGCTCGGGGGCTTGGACACGTTGGTGTTCGCTGGAGGCATCGGCGAGAACGCGCCCATGGTCCGCGCCAGGATTTGCGAGGGACTGGAATTGTTCGGAATCGAACTAGAAGACAAGCGAAACGCGGCCAATGAGGGCATGATTTCCGCCCCCGCCGGCCGGGTTACGGTCCGCGTCATTCGGACGGATGAAGAACGCATGATCGCCGAATCGGTTTGCCGGGTTTCCGGACGTGGCACGGCCTGTGAAAAAAAGAATTTCGACCATCCGACGAAATAGATTTCCCGGATGGACTTGTTTGCGGCGGGCGTGTCACCCCATCATAGTGCCGCCGTATGAGGGTTGGCGCCCATGCAGAGCGCGGTGCAACGATCAAGCTGTTGAAGAACGGAAACAAGAAGATTCGATGAACACGAAACATTGTGAACAACCGGAATCCATACAATAGACAGTGACAATAACAATAACCAAGAAAGGAACATGACCATGAACGCGACGAACAATATCGGGAAAGGGGTGATCGCCGGTTTTGTGGCGACTGTGGTTCTCTCGATAGTTATGCTGATGAAGTCGGCGATGGGGCTGATGCCCAAACTCGACATCATTTCAATGCTGAGCGGCATGATGGGCAGCGGTCCAGCGATGGGCTGGATCGCGCACTTCATGATCGGTTCGGTCTTTTTGGGGGCTCTGTTTGCGCTCTTCGGACCCAACCTCCCTGGGGGCAGCCTCTGGCTGAAGGGCGTGATCTTCGGCGTCGGTGCCTGGTTGGTGATGATGGTCGTCGTCATGCCGATGGCCGGCGCCGGTGTCTTCGGCATGAACCTCGGAATAGCCGCTCCGGTCATGACGTTCATGCTTCATGTGATCTACGGGGCCGTCCTCGGCGGCGTATACGCAGCGCTTCAAAACCGGGAGCACGGACACCAATACGCCCATTCGTGAGCGAAGCGGCTCGCCTTGCGCCGGGCGGGCTGACCACGCTGGTGTTTGTCGGCGGCATTGTGGAGGATGGGCCGCGCCCCGCGCCCGGATTTGTTATGGGCTGGGATTCCTCGGCAGTGAACTGCATGCGTTGCGCAATGCGGAGACTGTGGGGGTTGATGTTCAGGGATGCCAGCCGGGGCCAAGGATCGCGGCATTCGCACGAACGAAGACCGCACATGAGAGCCAAGAGAGGTTCCCCCGTTCTCAGCCATGGCTGAACAAAGGAGAAGTGAACTAATGAAGACAAGCACGCTTTCCCCGGAACTGCTCCACACGATGGATGCCTATTGGCGCGCGGCGAACTATCTGTCGGTCGGCCAGATTTTTCTGTACGACAATCCGCTGCTGAAGCGGCCACTGACGCTTGCGGATGTCAAGCACATGCTGCTCGGACACTGGGGGACGACCCCCGGGCAGAACTTCATCTATGTGCACTTGAATCGGGTCATCAATAAATACGACCTCGCCATGATGTACGTCTCCGGCCCCGGGCACGGCGGTCCGGCCGTCGTGGGCAATACGTATCTCGAGGGCACGTATAGCGAGATCTATCCCAACATCAGTCAGGATGAGGCCGGGCTGCAAAAGCTCTTTCTGCAGTTTTCGTTTCCCGGCGGCATTCCCAGCCACGCGTCGCCGGAGTGCCCGGGCTCGATCCACGAGGGTGGGGAGCTGGGCTATTCGCTCAGCCATGCGTTTGGAGCGGTGTTCGACAATCCCGATCTCGTGGTCGCCTGCGTCGTCGGCGACGGCGAGGCGGAAACCGGACCGCTGGCCACGGCGTGGCATTCCAACAAGTTTCTCGATCCGATCACCGACGGCGCGGTGCTGCCGATCCTGCATCTCAACGGCTATAAGATTGCTAATCCGACTATTCTTGCCCGCATCGAGCACGAGGAATTGGAACAGTTGTTCCGTGGCTACGGGTGGACGCCGTACTTTGTCGAGGGTCACGAGCCCGGGCTGATGCATGAGGCCATGGCCACGACGCTCGACGCGGCGGTGGAGCAGATCAAGAACATCCAGCAGGACGCCCGGGTCCACGGCAACCTCACGCGACCTCGCTGGCCGATGATCGTCCTCAATTCACCCAAGGGCTGGACCGGTCCGAAGATCGTCGATGGTGTGCAGATCGAAGGCACCTTCCGTGCGCACCAGGTGCCGCTCCATCCGAGAGCGCATCCCGAGCACCTCACGCTGTTGGAAGAGTGGCTTAAGAGCTACCGGCCGGAGGAACTCTTCGATGCGCAAGGTCGCCTGAAACCGGAACTGGCCGAATTGGCACCCAAGGGCGAACGACGCATGGGTGCGAATCCTCACGCCAACGGCGGCATGCTGCTCCGCGATCTGCGCATGCCGGATTTCCGGGATTACGCAGCTGATGTGCCCGCGCCGGGGGCGCCCGGTATCGGCGACACACATGTGCTCGGGCCATTCCTGCGCGATGTGGCGAAGCTGAACGACGAGCAGCGCAATTTCCGGGTCTTTGGCCCCGACGAGACGCTCTCCAACGGCTTGGAGGCCCTTTTTGATGTGACCCAACGTCAATGGGACGCCGCGACCGTGCCGAACGACGAATTCCTCGCGCCCACCGGGCGTGTGATGGAAATGCTCAGCGAGCACCAATGCGAGGGCTGGCTCGAGGGCTACCTACTCACCGGGCGGCATGGACTTTTCAATTGCTATGAGGCGTTCATCCACATCATCGATTCGATGTTCAACCAGCATGCCAAGTGGCTGAAGGTCACGTCGCACCTGCCGTGGCGGCGCAAGATCGCCTCGCTCAACTACCTGTTGGCCTCGCATGTCTGGCGACAGGATCACAACGGCTTCACCCACCAGGATCCCGGTTTCATCGACCACGTCGTGAATAAGAAGGCCGAGGTCGTGCGTGTGTACTTTCCGCCCGATGCCAACTGTCTGCTGTCGGTGATGGACCACTGCCTGCGCAGCCGTCATTACGTCAACGTCGTGATCGCGGGCAAACATCCGGCGCCGCAGTGGCTGACGATGGACGCGGCCCTCACGCACTGCATCCAGGGC
>JBGSSO010000238.1:0-3754 GCA_041737015.1 Nitrospirales bacterium | reverse complement strand
TACTGGAGGGGGTCAAGAGAATTTATAGAAAGTTGATGATTATTGCGTGAAGGACCAGGTATGATGTAGATGATTTTCTTGACACCTTTCTTGACCCTATGATAGGTAGTCAGCCGGCAGTAGGGGACTAGTTCGCCAAATACGCGGAGAGACCCTTCTGAACCACGGTAACAGAAACGATTTCACCCAGGAATGTAACTTTATGTCGAGTGTTGTCAAAAAGCGGAGGAAGAAAATGCGGAAGCATAAACATAAAAAACTCCTTCGCCGAATGAAATTTGCCAAACGTCGTAATTAATTTCCATAGGCCGGGATGGTCAAGGGCTTGCATATGACCCAGGGGAAAAAAACTCGTATTCGGGTCCGTTCCTCTCTGTCATCCTATGTGGGAGATCTCTTGATCCCGCCTATGCGAAATCGAATTTCAGATGTGTTAAATGATGAGTCAGTCCTGTTTATTAACTTAACGGATGTGCTGATCAATGACACTGAACATTCTGCGTTTGTGGCATTAAATAAAAATCAAATCGAATCGGTTATTCAACTCGACTAGCCGCCAATTCGTCTTTTCTCTCGCCTTGTTGCACCTTCCGATTGTGGTTTTGGGATATCCCATTCTTTCTCTCAACGGATAATGTCACTTGTTCGTGTAAGGCCTCTATGAACTATTTATCTCGCTTTATTCCCTTCCTTCGTCCGTATCTGTTGACCATGGCCGGTGCGGGGGTCTTGGTGATGGGTGTTGCAGCCTGTAACTTGTTCCTGATCCGGTTGGGCGGCTCGTTGTGGGATCTTATTACGGTCCAACGCGATTTGCCAAAATTGACAAGCATGGTGTGGGTCTTTGTCGGGTTGGTGATTGGGCAGGGCCTCTTATCCATGGCTCATAGTTATTTGACCGCGCTGGCTTCCCAGCATGTGATGGCGGATTTTCGCACCCACGTCTTCTCTCATCTCCATCGGTTGTCACTGAATTTCTTCGCAAAGCGGCGAACGGGAGAGTTGATTTCCCGATTAATGAACGATGTCGGGGTGATTCAGAATTTGTTAACTGAGACCCCGATGGATGCCCTGAAGCATCTCGTGACCATCATTGGGGGCGTGGGATTTTTGTTGGTGATGAATTGGCGGTTGTGTCTCTTGATTCTCATTCTTTTGCCATTGCTGGCCATCGTCGCCAGGACGTTTGGGAAGCGGTTGAAAGTCTTATCCATGCAAATTCAGGATCAAACTGCCCACGTCACCACCTTGATAGAAGAAGTGGTGTCAGGCATTCGTGTGGTCAAATCGTTTGTCCAGGGTAAACGAGAGGATGCACGGTTTCGTTCAGCCGTAGAGACTTTGTTAGCGACCACCATGAAACGGACAGCGGTGTTGGCCGTATTTGTTCCTGTCATCACCTTCTGTACGTTTGTGATGGCGATTGGCGTTTTATGGTATGGGGGCAAACAAGTCATCGAAGGCCTCCTATCTCCTGGGGAATTATTTGCCTTTGTTCTATTTGCGGGGATTTTAATTGGCCCATTTGGGTCAGCGGCCCGAATGTTCTCTCAGGTAAAAGAAGTGCAAGGAGCGATGACCCGGGTGTTTGAGCTCCTAGATACGCCACTGGAAATTCAGGATAGTCCGATGGCGAAGGCCTTAACGCCCATCCATGGGCAGGTGCAGTTCGATCAAGTGCAATTTAGCTATGAGGGCAGGCCCCCTGTGTTGGATGCCGTGTCTTTCTCGATTCAAGCCGGGGAATGTGTGGCTTTGGTAGGACCCACTGGAGCAGGGAAAACGACCATTGTGAATTTACTGCATCGCTTTTATGACCCAACTGCTGGCCGGGTGCTTATCGATGGGCATGATCTCAGATCCATTCAAGTGGAGAGTTTGTATCAACAGTTGGCACTTGTGCCGCAGGAAACGCTACTTTTTGGTGGAACGATCGCAGACAATATCCGGTATGGTCGAGCAGACTCCCCTGAATCTGACATGATTGAGGCCAGTCGTCGAGCCAATGCGCATGAATTTATTCAGTCCCTTCCCGATGGCTATGACACGGTTCTTGGTGAAAAAGGGATCAATTTGTCTGGAGGACAGCGGCAGCGCATTGCGATTGCTAGGGCTTTGCTCAAAGATCCGAGAATTTTGATCCTGGATGAAGCTACCTCAGCATTGGATAGTCAGTCGGAATCGTTGGTCCAGTCAGCCTTAACGGAGCTGATGAAGGGCCGCACCACGCTGATGATCGCTCATCGTTTTTCCTCCATTCAGCGGGCAGATCGAATTCTGGTATTGCATAAAGGCACGATAGTGGAGGAAGGACAGCACGAAGAACTGCTTGCCAAGCGGGGGCTCTATCATCACCTCTATACACTCAGAGAGGTCGAGGGAATAGCGGAGTCCATTGAAGACTCAGCACAATCGTTGTCTCAATAGAGTGTCATAGGAGCCACGCGGAAAATTAAAGAAAATCAGATCCCTCTCCTGCGTGCCATTGAAACGGGATCGTGAGCGTTTCAGAATCCGTTAACCCGGTTCTCGTGAAAAATAGGGTCACTGGATTTTGGAAAAGTCGGCTGGGATGTTGATCAGTTTTCCATCAGGAAAGAACACTGCGAGGGTTCCAGGAGCCATTGGATCGAAGTCGGAATAGGCGAAGCGTGCGGTAAACCTCGACCGGAAGCTGACGGTATCCCCTGGATTTTTTCGCCCGCGCTCAGCCGGGCCAATATCCACAGGGCGAATGGTCGTTGAACCTTGCTGGAGAGCAATTTCTGCTCCTTCCGCAAAGAACTCATCTTCTCCGCAAAGGCGAACCTCAACTTCAAGGTAGGGCATTTCCAGAATTTCCTGGATTTTGGCTTCTGGCATACGAATGTCTTGTTTCTGGCGTTTGGATTCTGCGGCTTCGCGGCGGCCAAAGTATTCCAACCAATAGAGGCGCGTTCTTAAAATGGCATGTGCCCCACAGGGTTCCACTTCCGGGTCAGCGCCGACTCGAACCGCACGCTCTGAGGCTTTCATCACTGCAGCCACATCCTCTACCGAATCGGCTTGTTCCATCGTTTTGCGACCGGCCGCCATCGCCTTATTGGCTTGATCTAATGTGATGGACAGTTCAATCGCGGAGGAGATCGATGGGTGAATCCCCCCACTGATCACGGTGAGGGCACAAAGCGTAAGAGGGAGACGAATGGACAAAGACAGCAATGAAACCATGCGCATTCTCCTTGGTACTTTTGAGGCATGACTCAGGATGAATGCCGGAATTGTAGAGGACACCTTAAGCCATTGCAATCCCTGGAGCGTGCCTGGCTGGAGAGGGATCATGTCCCGATAAATCCACATGTTGAAGTGTGGGGAGACTGGAAAGGGATTTGTAGTTGACTCCCTCATGCCGCTCCGGTAGATTAGCGGCCTGTTTGATTTATTAAAGAGGTGGACCGTCCCCCTACGGCACCAGTTATTTGGGGTTCTCGCCTCAGGTAAGCAATCCCTTATTACACGGAATAAAATGTCGAACGTCAATTTCCCTTGAAGGGGTGTGGATTGCGAATGACACCATCATGGAGAAACAATGAATCTTGAGAAAGTTGAGCGTGTATACAGTGCGTACGCATCTGTTTATGACCATACGTTTGGTAAAGTATTTCAGCAATCACGCGAATCGGCGGTGCGAGGCCTTCCTATTGAGCCTGGACATCGGGTTCTTGAGGTCGGCGTAGGCACCGGAGAAGCGCTCCCTCTCTATCCCTCCTGTTGC
>JBGSSO010000232.1:0-12337 GCA_041737015.1 Nitrospirales bacterium | reverse complement strand
AACTTGGCCTTGCCCGCACCACTCATTACCTTGGTTAACGCCGAGGTCAATGTCGTCTTGCCATGGTCGACGTGCCCGATCGTCCCCACATTGACATGCGGCTTCTTCCGCTCAAACTTCGCCTTCGCCATGCCCTACCTCTTCCTTAAAAATGCTACACAATAATTCTAAATTGTATCGTTGCTGGAGCCCACGACGCGGATCGAACGCGTGACCTCGTCCTTACCAAGGACGTGCTCTACCAACTGAGCTACATGGGCTCTATCACTTCCACGAGAAGATTTCCGCCTCAAAAGGCACACACATCTAGGCCCACCCAAAAACAATGGAGCGGGCGACGGGATTTGAACCCGCGACAGCCAGCTTGGAAGGCTGGAACTCTACCACTGAGCTACGCCCGCAGCTTGGTTTAATCCCTATATATTGAGAAACCTTACTTTCCAAAACACATCTCGTCGTAACCACTAGATCCCGTCCTTTTCAGTCAGTCATGGTGGGCAGGCAAGGGTTCGAACCTTGGAAGCCGATGGCAGCAGATTTACAGTCTGCCCCCGTTGACCGCTTGGGTACCTGCCCTTTGAATGAGTAGGACCGTCTTCTACTAAAACCGCTTTGGAATTACATCATGGAAATTATTAAAGATGAAGATCTTTTTGAAGTGAAGACAAACAAGGCAGAAATTAGCCCCTGCATGTACAGATCATCAACAAAAACATTCGTATTTTGTTCTAAAAACAGGAGCGGAACAAATTTACTCTTCTTGTAAACGAATCATTATAATTTCCAAAGATGGTCTGGTCAAGACCCTCGTGCGCCTTTAGGTGCTTAAGTGAGGATAAAGTCTTATTTGACAAATCCTCTCTCCCCACGCCACATTCATAAAAAATGGATTCCCTCATGAAACGCCCTCACCTACCCTTACCAAGCCAGCAGAGAAGCCGACGGAACTTTCATTGTTGGACTTGGATGGTCATCGTGCCTTTTTGCTTAAGCATGGGATTAATCATTGGATCTCACTTAAACGCTTCTGGGGAAATAAATGACCGACAGGATAACGGACTTGCAAACATCACCACGCCCCAGGGAGCAATTATTTTCGCAGAGGTGGCAGATACACTAGATAAACGAGCTCAAGGTCTGATGTACCGGACGGCCATGGAGGAGAATCATGGCATGCTATTTATTTTTCCAGAATTGGGGTATTGGACCTTCTGGATGAAGAATACCAAGATCCCACTTGATATATTATGGCTGGACAAGAAAGGAACCATCATCCACATTGAAGCAAACGTTCCTATTTGCAAAAGAGTAGATGACCAGTGCCCACGCCATTATTCGTATAAGGAGTCATGGCAAGTACTAGAACTTAATGCCGGAATAGCAGAAAAGCTCCAACTCCTACCTGGAAGCCGATTAACAATCTCATTGCCTCTCCAGAACCACAGTCCCTCTTAGTTACCCCTGGTATTCTACTTACCATCCACGCACGCGCTTAGCAGAAAGAATGCCGTCAACCCGTTGAATTTCCTGTAGTATAAGTTCAAGGTGTGCCGTATTTTTGACTTCGATGACAAAGTCTAATACGGCTTTTCGATCCTCCCTGGTAGAAATCTCTGCCCTGGTAATATTAGCTTGACACTGAGAAATTCCAGCGGAGACCTTAGCCAACACTCCAGTTCGATCCAGAGTCAAAACTGACACTTCAACTGAATGTGTGCCGTCAAGCTCCGAATCCCATTCCACCTCCACCAATCGATTGTGATCCCATTCTAATGATTGAAAGTTCGGACAATCGATCGCATGAATGGTCAACCCCCTCCCCCGGGTAATATATCCACGAATCGGTTCACCAGGAACAGGTTTACAACACTTGGAGAGTTGCATCAAAACATCTTTGGTTCCCCCAAACTTCACTGATCCCTCCCGAAGGAGTCCAGGGAGTTTTTGCTGAGGAGAATGAGGGACGCCCTTCGTGGAAGGCGAAAGCCCTTGCTCAGCCCCTTCATGAAAATGACTGACAATTTGATCCGGAGACAAACGGCCGAATCCAACCTGCCGAATCAATTCTTCCACCGTTTCACTGCCCTTTGCCTTAGCCATTGATGAAAGGCGATCAGATTTCAAAGATTGTGCGACAGGGAGATTGTGTCGCCGAAATTCTTGTTCCAACAGACGTCGCCCAAGTTCCAGTGCCCGCTTTTGCTCTTCAACTTTAAACCAATGTTTGATTTTCGTTTTGGCCCGGGAAGTTCGGACAAATTTCAACCAACCTCGATGAGGTACCTGCGAGGGGGAAGTCAGAATCTCTACCATATCTCCACTGCTTAATTGATAACGGAGAGGCACTAATTTCCCATTAATCTTTGCCCCTACACAATGATCTCCGATTTCCGTATGAATCGCATAGGCAAAGTCTAAGGGAGTGGCTCCGACAGGGATCTCCCGCACTTCCCCCGTTGGCGTAAAGACAAACACAACATCATGAAATAAATCCAATTTAACCGAATCCATAAACTGGCGGTTATCGGCAAGATCCTTATGCCATTCCACAAACTGCCTGAGCCAACTGAACACCTGTTCGTCCCGTTCGCCAACTTTTCCAGGTTCCTTATAGAGCCAATGGGCTGCCACACCATATTCATTGATTCGATGCATATCCGCCGTCCGGATTTGGAATTCCACATACTCTCCTTGTGGACCAACAACCGTCGTGTGTAACGATTGATACAAGTTCGAACGTGGAGTCGCGATGTAGTCTTTAAAGCGACCAGGGACGGGAGGCCAAATGGAATGCAGCAATCCCAAAATGGCGTAACAATTCATTTTGGTATCCGTCACAATACGAACCGCCGTCAAATCAAAAATTTCGTCAAAAGATACGGACCGGCGCTCCATTTTCTGATAGATGCTAAAGAGATGCTTGGGACGTCCATCGATCTGTCCTGGCAGCCCTGCGTCCAAAAGAGCCTGCTGAGCCAGGTGAATCAGGGATTGAATATATTCCTGTCGCTCTTCATCCTTTTTAGCCAAACGTAGCTTTAAGTGAGACCAGGCGTCTGGTTCCAAATATTGGAAGCACAAATCCTCTAGCTGCTGCTTAATCCAACTCATACCAAGCCGGTTGGCTAACGGTGCATAAATTTCCATTGTTTCTTGCGCAATTTTTTTCCGTTTTTCGTCTGACAAAGCCTCAAGGGTCTGCATATTATGCAATCGATCCGCCAACTTGATAAACACCACTCGAATATCATCAGCCATAGAGAGAACCATTTTTCGGAAATTTTCCGCCTGCTTCTCTTCATCGGTTTTAAAAGGAATTTGCCCAATTTTGGTGACGCCCTCAACTAAACGAGCCACGTCACTTCCAAATTCTTTTTCTAACTCGGCTCTGGTCGCTACGGTATCTTCAAGAGTGTCATGTAATAGTCCAGCGACAATCGCGGGAACGTCCAATTTCAAAAAAGTTAAAATCCCAGCGACCGCTAACGGATGCTGGACATAAGGTTCGCCCGTTCGTCGAGTTTGACCTTCATGAGCTTTCGCGGAATAGTCATAAGCTCGTCTGATGAAGTCGGTATCAGCCTCCGGGTAATAGGCTTTCACCTGATCCATAAGTTGTACAATATCGGTCAAATGCGTCACGCCCATTTTTTGTCCTTCATCAAAGTGTCTCGCGACATTGGCAACGAATCATAACAAAAAATAGAGCAAAATGCTCCGCCTATCCCTTCCAGGGGCAGTAATGGGCGACACACATCCCGAGATGGCGCACAAAGGAAGAGGCACAATCCCCCATGAAGGAACACGTCATTCAAAAGGTGCATTCATCGAACCGAACCAGCAAAATGCAATGCGAAACGTTGAGAGACCGGAAGACCTCCACTGGAAATAACCCGGAGAAGAACAGGGAACGACAAAGACGTTAATATGTTTGGCGAGAGAAAGAGAGCAGGAGAGAATTTTTAGAAATCAACGAATCTATCGCATTTATTCTCCACCTTTTTGTACATAATTTTTGACAAATTCAGCCGCATTCTCTTCTAGAACTTTATCAATTTCATCAACCAGCTCATCCATTTCCTCTTTTAGACGTTGGCCGGTCTCTGCAACATTCGGATCAGCCTGAACGTCCTCTGTTTCTTTGGGAGAGCTAGGTTTTCGAGATTCAGATTTGCGCTCTTGCTTGTCCATGGTGCACCTCCTTGGTCAAGTCGATGAAACACCTCTTCTCAGCCTACTCCACACTTTCTCCAACCGTCAAGACAAGCATTGCCACCCTCTCGGATTTCGTTGCTCCATTCCCAGCATTGTGATAAATTGCCTCCCGCGGGCGATTAGCTCAGTGGAAGAGCGCTTCCTTCACACGGAAGAGGCCACTGGTTCGATCCCAGTATCGCCCACCATGAGATGCATCTTTTCTGGATCAACTTCTTCCCGGCACGATCGTTGTTCGCATCATCGCAAGTAAGAGCGAGGCAATCTTGATCGTGCAATTGTCACCCACGACCTAACTCGGACTCTAGCACCCTGTCGCACTTTCTCTAGGACACATCATCATCTATCCCCAAGAGTCGGCAATTATGGCAAAACCTTTCAACCATCCTAATCGACTCCACAAAAAGCCGACAAAATTGCTCAAAGTGTTCTTGCTTTTTTGCTTACTCCCACATTGCGCAAGCACTCCCCCTGCCTCCAACCTTCCACCTTCCGAAAGCGACCTCAATCTCTTAGGAAAGGCCACCTTGTGCCAAACCAAAACAGAGGCTCAAACGAATTGGCTGCAACCCGTGGGACAGGAATCTCCTTGGGGAGGAGGCACCGAAGTCTTTCGTGAAACCCCATCACCCAAGAAACAAGCACAATGGTTCATGTTTAATGAAGATCAGACTCTTGTGGGCGTCATCACCGTATTCCCACGCGGTCTGGCTTTAGAAGACTATCCGAAACTTCGTCATACTCTGAGTCAATTACCTCCGGCTCGTGAATTCTTTTTTCATTCTTCCCAGCTTCTAAAAGAACAAACCCCCGATTCTGGCACCCTGCATCGGACCGGAGAAGCCACGACCACGCATCAATATTTCATGCGCCACGCTCAAGGGAAACAAGACCAACTGGTCATGGCTGTTTTCGTTCTTGATCCCTATGAAACGCTTTTAGATGGCAGCCATTCAACATTTCTTTCCTATATTGAAGATCCAGATCCCCTGGAGAAAGACCTCCCGAGCACAAAAGGACAATTAGGATCAGAAAAAGAATTTTTAGGACTTCAGCAATTTGCCAGAGGAGAGATAGCTTTATTTGCGTCGTGTGGCAACAAGCAGCCAAAACTAGCCGTTGACGCCTATCAAAAGGCTATTCAATATGGCTTATCTGATCCGAAACAGTTAGCGGAAGCCCACCATCGTCTTGCCTTGGCATTACGAAGCATGGGCAGACTTCCAGAAGCCTCAACTGCCCTGGAACAGGCCCTGACCATCCAGCCATACTCAGCAGTCATCCTCAATAGTTATGGCTCAGTCCTAGCACAACTTGGAAAGGTACCCAAGGCCATCGAAACCTATGAGCGGGCTTTGTCCTTGCAGCCAAACTATGCTCAGGCCCGATTCAATTTGGCTGAAGCCTATGAAGCACATAACCCCAAACGCGCCATTCAAGAATATGAAACATTCCTGATATTGGCAGAGGACAATCCTGAGGAAATGACAAAAATTGACCAGGCCAAAGGTAGAATTAAAGCCTTACAAGGCGGAGCCAGACAGTAAACAAACTAAAATTAATTCTTATGGGACATACCCCGTTCAAGCACTGTTCATATCAAAAGACCTTCGTAGTCAATAATCCACGCGTTAAGCCTTCATGAAATTCTATGCCGTCCGCCGCGGCCGCACGATTGGCATCTTTGAGAGTTGGGATGCCTGCCGTGCCCAAGTACATCATTTTCCAGGAGCCGAATATAAAGCCTTCCCCAACCGACAAGAAGCCGAAGCCTTTCTTTCATCTCGCTCAAGCAGTCAACCAACCAAAAAGAAGCGCGTGACAGCAGCAACATCGTCCTCGATTATCGAAATTTGGGTTGATGGATCCTGCTTCCCACAAGGCGATGGCTCTCTTCGACTGGGATGGGGGGTACTGGTCAAAAAAAATGGTGTTGAAATTCACCGGGACAAGGGGAACGACATTCCGCAGGCAGCCATGAACCACCGAAATGTCGCTGGGGAAATTCTTGCCATCCTCAAAGCCATCAAATGGTGTCAATCCCAAGGGATTACAGAAATGACGATCTACTTTGACTACCAAGGACTAGAAAGTTGGGTAACCGGAGTCTGGCGCGCCAAACTACCATTTACCCAAGCCTATGCACAGGCGGTCAACGAATCAGGCATCACAATTCACTGGGTCAAAGTAAAAGCTCATTCCGGTAATCCGGAAAATGACCTTGTCGATCAACTTGCGAAAGAAGGGGCTCAGGGGAAGTAAGAAAGGGGCAATTTCAGGAGGATTTCCAACATCACAACCAGAAGAGGACGAATCGAAGACCAGCTACAGCTTTCCTTCTCCTTTTAAATAATTCCGGAAACGGGTCATCAGTTCATCACCCAATACACCAACATCAGGCTTTTTCTTCATGTAATCCCTGATCTCATCCAAGCGATGTTCCGCCTGCTCATTTCCCTTTAATCGTTTCACTTTTTGCATGGCATCGCCAAACGCATCAAAGGTCAGTTCCTGATAACCAAAACTTCGAATCCGCTTGACGGCTTTCATCATCGCTTCATTTCGAAAGGTGGTGAGGTGTTCAGAGTCGATAGTGGTTAGCCCGAGTTTTCTCGCACGGCGTTCGGCAGCTTTTCGGATGCCGCTTCGGACGAAGTCCGGTGAGGTATGAAGACGTTTCCAGGCCTCATCCGTCCATGCCACCTGTGTGGGCGGAGCCTCCCAGAGACGGATCAAGGTCTCAGCATCAATCTTCACGATCCCTTGCTCCCTGGCTAAATCTTCGGCATCCCGCTTTAACATATCCGTCACAAATTCCATGGCAATCGGAGGTGAATCCTGAATGCGTTTATTCAATAAAGCCAAGGCTTCGTCGGTCCATTCCATAGGCACACTTTTCTCGAGCGGAAAATCCCCTAGGGCTTCAACCTTTTCAAATAATTCTACATTCACTTCCATATGACCGCGTTCTTTGGCCACGTCTTCAGCGATTCTGCCAATCATGCTTCGCATGAACTCTGGAACGGCCTCTAGTCGTTTCCGCGCCTCGGCGGTCCAAGGGAGTTTGCCTTGAGCCATGTCCTCGGCAGCCTGAGTCATGCCTGACGCGCCACCCATCGAGCCCATCATTTGCTGCTTAAATTGGTCTAAAGTTTCAGCCGTAATTTCTGTATAACCCAATTCTTTGGCCTTTTTTTCTGCAAGACGGCGCACCATGCCTCTCAGGAACAAAGGAGCGCGTTCCAGTCGAGACGAAGCCTCTTCCGTCCAGGGAATCTCTTGTTCGGTTGGAGATGGCTCGGTCGTAGACATGGTTTAGGCAGGGGGTAACTCAGGGTTTAACAATTCCTTGATCTCTTTCCCGGCTTTAAAAAACGGCATGCGCTTTTCAGGGACTGACACCGATTCTCCAGTTTTTGGGTTACGACCCTCTTTGGTCTGGCGGTGCCGAAGACGAAAACTTCCAAACCCTCGTATTTCTGTTTTTTCTCCACGCTTTAAAGAATCACGGATAGAATCAAAAATGGTGTTGACTACTAACTCGGCTTGTCTTCGACTCAATTGGGGAGCCTTTTCCGCCAACTTTTCGATGAGATCCGCTTTTGTCATCCGATCCTCCTTCTCACAGAGACTCGCTTTTCCAAACTTGAATCATGCCAATGGGCATCGCTTCTCAATAGGAGTAATTGATCCATTTTACTTGTCCGGATCAAGCCACCCAAAGGTACAGCAACGGGGTGGGAAAATGAGTCGTGGCAAAGGTGCGAACGCTTCCAAGAAATGTGTTTTCAAGTAAATCCCTGAATGAAAACGGCTTGCTCACCTCCATGACCCGTGGCTCCCCCTCAATCCCGCCTAATTCGCCGGCTAACTTAATGGCATCGTGCAAATCGCCGATATCATCAACTAATAAAATTGACTTGGCTTGCTGCCCCGTAAAGACTCGCCCATCTGCTAGCTGCTCGACTTCCGTCACATCCAGGGATCGGCCATCGGCCACCGCATCGATAAATTGACGATGGACATCATTCATCACCAACTCTAATACCTTGCGATCTTCATCGTTCATGGGACGAAAAGGAGAGCCAATGTCTTTATATTTTCCACTTTTGACTACAAGGTTTTTGACACCGATTTTTTCAAGTAACTCGTGAAAATTTGCCAATTGCATAATGACGCCAATGCTCCCCGTCAAAGTACCAGGATTAGCCAGAATACGATCGGTGCCCACGGCAATGTAATAGCCTCCGGAAGCCGCCACCGTGCCCATGGATGCGATTACCGTTTTATTCTTTTCTTTTCTCACTCGCTTAACGGCATTATAAATTTCTTGAGAAGGCGCCACGCCCCCACCTGGGCTATCAATTCTCACCACGATCGCTTTGACCAAAGGATCGTCAGCAAAGTTTTTCAGTTCCTCGACAGTCTGATACGAATCAAGAATGGGACCCTCAACCCGAACAATGGCCACACCATCCTTCCCTGCTAACAATAATTCCGGAATAAGGCTTTTCCCAACACTAAACAGGACAAGGCCTCCGAGAATCATCCACAGCACACGTTTCCATCGAGGATACCCATTACTCATAATATTCGGGATTGGCCATAAGTCCCACGCTCATCCAAATCATCCTGCCTATGACGCCTATTCGCCTTCATCCCCTTGATCTTTCTTTTGGACAACTCGCCCAAGACTCTGATCAACACTGCCTTGAGAGCTATTAAATTCTTCCACCTCGCTTTGCTCTAGGTCCTTCAAATGCTCCCAAAGACTTAAAGCAATTTTCCGATCTTCACAATCAACCTTGACAATTTTCGCGGCCACTTCCTGACCAACAGCAAATTTTTCTTCAAGCCGCTCCTGCACATCTGGACCGATCTCACTGATGTGAATCAACCCCTCTACACCGCCTTCTAATTCCACAAATACCCCAAAGTCGGCGATTTTGGAAACTTTGCCGGTAGTGACTTCGCCAACATGATATTGCTGGGGAATTTCAGAGACCCATGGATCCGAGATCAACTGCTTATACCCCAAAGATAACCGTTCTTTTTCTTTATCAATTTTTAAAATAACGGCTTTGACCGATTGCCCCTTCTTAAATAGCTCGGAAGGATGCTTAATATGCTTAGTCCACGACATATCAGAAATATGGATCAACCCATCGACACCTTCATCTAAACCTACAAATGCACCAAAATCGGTGACACTTTTTACTTTGCCTTCAATCTCCGTGCCTTCAGGGTACTTGTCCTCAATAATATCCCAGGGGTTAGGAGCAGTTTGCTTCATCCCAAGAGAAATCTTCCGGCTATGCTGGTCAACATGGAGCACCTGAGCTTCTATGGTATCGCCTACAGACACTACCTTTGATGGATGGCGAACCTCATGAGTCCAGGACATTTCCGACACATGGACCAAACCTTCAACGCCTGGCTCCAATTCGACGAACGCACCATAATCGGTCAGGCTCACAACCCTCCCATTTACACGACTTCTTGCCGGATACTTTTCTTCAACTTTGGTCCAAGGATCTGGAGATTTTTGCTTAACGCCCAAGGATATACGACCAGTTTCCCGGTCATATTTCAATACTAAGACTTCAACTCGATCCCCAATGGAGAACATGTCGGATGGATGCCCCACACGGCCCCAGGAAATATCGGTAATGTGTAACAGGCCATCAATGCCACCTAGATCCAAGAACGCCCCATAATCCGTAATGTTCTTCACAGTCCCTTCAATCAACTGCCCTTCAGACAATGTCGACAATGTCGATTGTCTTCGTTTATCACGAGTTTCTTCGAGAAGTGCCCGTCTGGAGACCACTACGTTGCCCCGACGATGGTTAATTTTAATAATTTTAAAGTTATACGTTTTCCCGACCAGACCATCCAGATCTCTGACCGGCGTCAAGTCAATTTGCGATCCCGGCAAAAAGGCCTTCACGCCAATATCAACGATCATGCCGCCCTTGATACGAGAAATGACTTTCCCTTGCACTTGTTTTTCATCTTTGTGAGCAACTTCCAAATCCTCCCAAACCTTCATCTTGTCGGCTTTTTCTTTGGAGAGGAGCAAATTGCCATCCGCATCTTCACATTGCTCGATATACACTTGGACCGGGTCATTCACCGCCAGTTGTTCCAACTCTTCCGGAGAGAATTGGTCGGCAGGGATCATGCCTTCAGACTTATAGCCAATATCCACCACCACACGATCTCGCTGTATATCAATGACTCTGCCCTCGGTAATCGTTCCTTCTTCAATATTTTTAAATGTTTCATCGTATAATGCGGCAAGAGTTTCGCGATCAATTTTTTCAGGTTGTTGAGTAAGAGTATTCATCCGACTTTTGATACCTCCAGGAGAGTTTGGCGGGTTAAATGGTGATTGCCATGGTTAATCTCACAATTTGCTTCTATCTGTCTCATACGCCTGCCGGGTCGGAGAGGGAACGCCACCCAATTGAGCGATATGATCCATAACAGTTATCGATACGTCCTCATAAAATGATTTGACACTCTTTCCCTCATCTTTACAAAATTTCAACGGTTTTCCAAAGCTGACCCTTAACGGAAACAGCCGTGGCCATCGTGACTGAATGGGAAGAACTGTAAAGGTACCAGAAATATACGCAGGAATCACCTGGCATTGTGATTCAGCTACCAAATAGCCTAGGCCAGGCTTCCCGATCTGCAAGGACCCGTCCTCCGTCCTTGTCCCCTCAGGGAAAATAACTACGGGTTCACCTGCTTGCAAGTGAGAGAGTGCCTGCCCAAAGGCTTTCCTGTCCAGTCTGTGTGTTTTTAAAGGGATCCAGCCGAGCTTTTGCAAGGCCCAATTCATGTACCGGTTGGGGAATAAGCTCGCTCTCCCTAAAAAAAAAACCCGCCGCGGAATCGCACACCCTAACAGGGGAATATCAAGGTAGCTGGCATGGTTAGCCGCAACGATGATACCGCCTGTCTTGGGAAAGTGTTGGAAACCCTCTGTCCGAAATCGAAACAGGAGGCGCGCCAACCCATTAAATAGGATCCATAACAGCCCGTAGGCAGCTCCACTCACAAACGATCCGCAATGATTTTCATCATATGTCCAACAACTTCTTCAACAGATTGTCGAGAGGTGTCGATCATGATCGCCTCAGGCGCCGGACGTAACGGGTCAACCGTTCTGGTCCGGTCACGATCATCTCGGACGGCCATGTCGTTACGCACTGTCTTCAGATCAATGGCTTTCCCTTGTTGACCCAATTCCTGTTGGCGCCGGTTCGCTCGAACCTCCAATTCTGCATCAAGAAAAAACTTCACATCAGCACTTGGGAACACCCGCGTCCCCATATCTCTTCCTTCAGCGATTACCCCAACTTCACCACCGATTTTTCGCTGAATCGGGAGTAACCAGTCCCTGACAGACTGTATAGCTGCAATGCAGGAAGCCAACTGACTAATGCCTGGAGTTCTGATGACCTCTTGGTTAATGGTCTGCCCATCAACCCAAATGGAAAGGCCATCCCTACTCAGCGTCAGTCGCAGATCTATCCGCGCAAGAAGTGCTTGGATGTGAGCAAGATTGTTCGGGTCAAGCTGTTCTTGTTGAACTTTCCAGGCAATCGCTCGATACAAAGCCCCCGTATCCAGGTAAACATATCCGAGACGGGTAGCCAAACACTTGGCCACAGTGCTCTTCCCTACTCCAGCTGGACCGTCAATAGTGATCAGTATCCGACGACGTTGAACGGCCCTGTTCTCCTCTTACGCACTAATTTCTGGAGCATTATAATGGTCGCTGAGAATTTGTCAATAAATCCAACAGCTTATCTTTAAACCCTGGAAAGGAGGTCTCAACGCATGCCACATCCTCAATGGTGATCGGAGCCTCTGCCACTAATCCGCAAATGGCCAGCGACATCACGACCCGATGATCACCATAACTCTGACAAACCGCAACCTTAAGAATGGAACCTCCATTGATGACTAAACCGTCCGGCTGTTCCTCAACTTCAACGTGGAGACGCGATAATTCGGTCGCCATGGCTCGAATGCGATCGGTCTCTTTCACGCGAAGTTCCTGTGCTCCCGTAATGCGTGTCTGGCCATGGGCCAAAGCGGCAGCCAC
>JBGSSO010000265.1:0-27542 GCA_041737015.1 Nitrospirales bacterium | reverse complement strand
TACCGTAGACGCTCAAACCCCGATATCCCTCACAACCATCCCTTTCGCTTAAAATACCAATATGGAGCGATTCCGGATAACACCATGGCGCACAAGGCCAGGGGATATCCCCACCACCAATGTAGTTCCGGCATCACATCGAAATTCATCCCGTAGATGCTGGCAATCAAGGTCGGGGGCAGAAACACCACGGCGGCAATGGAAAAGATCTTGATAATTTGATTTTGCTCGATATTAATGAGCCCCATTGCGGCATTCATTAAAAAATTGACCTTTTCAAACAGGAAGGCGTTATGCGGCAGAAGGGAATCGATATCTCGTAAAATTTCGCGAATCCAATCGCGTACCGTTTCATCTCCCCGCCCCCGCCGATGGAGGAAGGCTAAGGCACGTTGGGTATCCATCAAACACAGCCGCACTTTCCCATTCCCATCTTCCTCCCTGGTCAGCGAATCGATCGCCCCCTGCAGATTTCTGCCCTCTTTCGCCAGTACCGTTTGACTGATGGTTTCCAAAGCCAAATGCGTGGCTTCCAACTGGTCGGCCAGATGTTCAATTTTCAGTTCAAACAACGCCAGGAGAACCGACAATGGGTCCCGGATCAGATCCGATTCATGTCGGGCTCTTCGCCGCATCAGACGAAACAACGGGATGGGATGATCGTGTAGGGTAATGATGCAGTTGTCTTTGATCGTAAAGGCCACCGCCCTCGTGGTGGCACGATAATCCTCTTCCTGAAAAAAGAATGAATAGATATGGAGGCTATCCTCCCCTTCATTGACACGGGCACTGGCTTCAATTTCCCGCACCTCTTTGCTGGTGGGCAGAGGTTGCTCGTACAGAGTCTCAATCAGTTGCCGTTCGTCGTCCGTCGGGGCCGTGAGGTCGATCCACATGGCCACCTTCAGAGTATTGGAAAGCTCCGGGACGGGCAAAGCCTGGAACTTTCCATCATGTAAGGCATACGCGTTGATCAATCGTCGATCCTCTCTTGTTCGCGAGATCGAAAAGAGTATCCTTTCATTGAGCTCCTTCGTCCGATCCCCGGCTCGGTACCACCAGGCCCCTGCAAAAATTATTGCCGGAGTGACCGCCTCATCAAATGCACACCAGAATTGGGAAGAGAAAAAACAATGCGCCGGTTTTACATCAACGTGATTCGATGAAGCAAGCGATGCACCCGTAGGCGACAGTCTTGTGTCACCCGGCTAAAACGAGGCGATTTTCTCCCGGTGAAAAAGAGCCAAGGGGACGGGAAAACAGCGATCATTTTTCTATTCCGGTAAGAATTAGGAATAGGTCAAAGGAGGAGGATAGTTCAAACCCTGCTGACGGGAGCCGGTCTTCTTATGGACCGATGAAGTGGACTCAGGGCCTTAATGCACCAATCCCGGGAGTGGCCCCACCTCAACAAGAGAGGGATTGGGTTCTTGGTAGGAGTTCAGATACGCATGATGGTCGTGCATCGTGGCTCCTTCCGGAAGCAGGTCGTATAATGGACCGAGTTTTCCACGAATTTTCCTGGCATAGAACTTCGGGAGTTCTGAGGTTTCTCCCTCCAGAAAGCTTCGGACCGACACATTCGTATCCAGTAATCCCCTGATCTTCGTGTGGTATTTGATCCGCCCGAATCCTTCACTGGACACCGACCGGATGAAATTAAACCATTTGGGAATCCAGCCACGATTCAATATGACCCGCTTCGCAATCATGGGCCAGGAAAACGCATGCCGGGACAGATCCACCACGTGATCATAAAATTCCGGCCAGGCATAATTTTTTGGTCGCACATTCATCGCATGATTATTATCAAGAAAATGGAAAGGAAAGGGCAGCACCCGCCCGTCCCGTTGCAATTCCCGATTAAACGGCGCTGCTTGGCCAAATGCCGTCAGCAGGGAAAATGCCGGGAAGGCTCCGGGGGCCAGATCACAAAATTGTTTGGTGAGTTCAAACGGTTCAGGTCCCTTGTCGGAATCCAAGCCCAACACAAAATTGACCTGGACATAGGGGATATAGCGGAGGATCAGATTGATATGATCCGCCACCTGCCTCACTTTGTCCTGTCCTGTGTGGCGACCGGTCCGGGACTTATCGCCCATGTCATACCACGACTCAATACCCGGCAAAATCGCTTTGAACCCATTTTGCTTTAATCGTTTCAGATGAGGTTCGGCCAGGAGCGAGAGGGTACTTTCTGCAATAAAGTCGATACTGTTGGGTGGAATCGCCGTTTCAATGGCATTCATATATTCCTGAAACCGCACCCCGAAATTCGGGTCGTGCCACGCCACAATCGGTCGTTTCAACCTTGTCCGAAGAAATTTGAGATCCTCGCTGATCTGGTCAAACGACAAGGGCTGATAGTCGACATTGGCGTCCACACAAAACCCGCAGGTATAGGGACACCCCATGCTGCCCATCATGGGCACGACTTTAAATGACGTGGGCGCCTTGGCAATGGTCGGCTCAATAAATTTCCAGCGTTCCTTCACTCCCGGCAACTCGGTCGGCTGCCGGGCTGCTGCGAGCTGAACCCCAAGAGGACGATGCTGCGCACAATCCACCAGAATATCCTGAATCAGGGTTTTGTCCGTAAATCCCACCACATAGTCGAAATACTTGGCCGCATCCTGCGGATAGCTCCGCGCATGAGGCCCGCCTAATACCGTCACGGCCCCGCGGGATCGAAACATCTGACTAATGGCATAGGCTGTCAGCGCCGATCGGGTAAACGCTCCGATAAACACAATATCCGTTTCGCCCAATAATTCTTGTTGGAGATCTTCGCGGCCGGTGTAGCACACAAAGCGCACCTGATGGCCCAATTCCTCGCACCATACTCCAACAACCTGCGGCATGATGCTCGCCAGATTTTGATTCATCACCCTGGCATAGAGAGAATTCGTGGGACCTTTGGTGACCAGATCCAATATCGTCACCCGACGTGGGCGCATAGACAACCTCCTAAAGTGGGAGAACAGAAAATTTTGGTGGGGGGAAAAGAGGAGTCTCCTGAAGCTGACTTACCGTAGAGGAAATCCTGGAGGAGGTCAAGGAAAACCAGTTGCATTAGGACCGATCTTCCTGTACGGTTTTGTAAGAATCGACCGTCTTGCAGGATCCAAGCCATTCTCCGGCTGTTCTGGCCGGTGCCGTAGCCCAAACCTCCTCAGACCGGCCTCGATATGCAACCTCAGCAATGGACAATGTCGTTCGTGCTGCGTCCGGTTGCGCCTAACAAAGGAACAGATTGTCATGCCGAATCAAAAACGCCGAAAAGACCTTCGCAACGTCGCCATCATCGCTCACGTCGATCATGGCAAAACAACTTTAGTGGACGCCCTGCTCAGGCAAACCGGCGCGCATATATTCAAGGAAGGCGAAGCCGTCATTATGGATTCAAATCCATTGGAAAAAGAACGCGGGATTACCATTTTTTCGAAAAATGCTTCGCTCCTCTATAAAGATACACGCATCAATCTCGTCGATACGCCCGGCCATGCCGACTTTGGCAGTGAAGTCGAGCGAATTCTCCGAATGGTGGATGGCGTCCTCTTGCTTGTGGATGCCTTTGATGGCCCCATGCCCCAAACCAAATTCGTTCTCAAGAAATCTTTGGAATTACATCTGAAGCCCATCGTGGTCATTAACAAGATCGATCGCCCCAGCGCGAGGCCTGAAGAAATCGTGAACCAGACCTTTGATTTGTTTTGTGAACTCAACGCGACCGATGAACAGTTGGATTTCCCCATTGTGTATGCATCCGGCAAAGAAGGACGGTCCACGCTGGATCTGAGTGATCCCGCCGTCGACATGAAACCCTTATTAGACACGATCATCCATCGGGTCTTGCCGCCAGTGGCTGATCCAGAGCAACCGTTTCAAATGCTCGTGACCATGTTGGAATATGACTCCTATATCGGGCGTGTGGCCGTGGGACGGATTGTCCATGGCATGATTGAAGTCGGCAATCAGATCGTCGCCGTCAAACGGGATGGCACCATTTCCCGAGGCAAAGTCACCAAGCTCCTGGCCTATCAGGGACTCACCCGTGTCGAAACCGATTCCGCTCAAGCCGGAGACATTATTTCCCTGGCTGGGCACCAAGACGTTCGGGTGGGCGAAACCTTAGCTTCTCCTCAAAACCCGACCGCCTTACCGACCGTCAACGTTGATGAACCGACGATTTCCATGAACTTCTCGCATAACACCAGCCCCTTGGCTGGAAAAGACGGCGGGCGCTTTCTCACGTCGCGACATATTCGTGAGCGCCTGGCTCACGAAGCCATGATGAATGTGGGTATTAAAGTGGAGGAGGCCGACGGTGGCGAGCGATTTACTGTCTCGGGACGAGGCGAACTCCATTTGTCCATTTTAATCGAAACCATGCGTCGGGAAGGGTTTGAATTAGAAGTATCCCCGCCCAAAGTCATTTACAAAGAGATGGACGGCGAAACTCTGGAACCCGTCGAACTCGTGGTCATTGAGGTGGACCCCGGTTATCAGGGTTCGGTCATCGAAGCGCTCGGCAGCCGGAAAGCCGAAATGAAAGACCTTCGGATCAGTGCGGTCGGCACCGTCCGCATGGAATTCCACATTGCCTCGCGTGCCCTTTTAGGATTTCGCGGTGAATTATTGAGGATGACCAGAGGAAGTGGCGTCATGTCACAAATTTTCTATGAATACCAGCCCTTTAAAGGAGAGATTCCTCATCGTTCGACTGGAGTGCTTATTGCTCATGGTCCGGGCCAAGCCGTAGCCTATGGCCTCTGGGGGCTTCAAGACCGTGGAGAAATTTTCCTCCATCCTGGAGTCGACATTTACGAGGGCATGCTGGTTGGGGTCAACAACAAAGGCAACGACCTCGTCGTGAATGCCCTTCGCGAGAAAAAACTCACCAATATTCGAGCGTCTGGAACCGATGAAGCCATTCACCTCATTCCGCCACGGGAAATGACCCTGGAATTTGCCTTAGAATTCATCGAAGATGATGAACTGGTGGAAGTCACTCCCAAAAATGTGCGCCTGCGTAAGCGCTACCTCACCGACAACGAACGCCGGTCGGCTCGCAACCTGTCCAAGAAGGCCCAGTGACTCCTGCCTCCTTCCAATTTTGATCCTGATTTTTGGGCCTTGCCATCACTCAACCGTGGCGGCGAGGCCCATGGCCATTCTCGCCGATTCAACACGCCTGCGTTACGGACAAAATGACTGTTCGACTTGCTCGAATCCCCTTTGACCAGACCTTATGCTGGGATACCTTCATCTCAGACCTTTCTCCACAGTCCTTCAAGAAATGGTAGGTGGAAGACTAGAAAACAGTCCTTGGTTGCAACCTCTTATTCTCAGAATGACCGGTTCAAGTGCCTATCAACCGAATATCTGCTTTACTCGCAATAAGATTTTGACCACTTAAGCGTTTTCTCCCCTTAAGTACTTTCCTCTTTCATCATTTTTACGTATAATTCAGGCCTACCGTCCAGCCGGGAAAATGCCTTGCTGGCAAAGCCTATCACCCGATTGCAGTCCATCCCATTGTGGAGCAGGCATGAACAACACTTTTTTCAAAGGACATGGCTTGGGGAATGACTATATTGCCCTCGACCCGGCCAAAATGTCTTTTAAATTAACACCGCGGACCATTCGGGCTCTCTGTGATCGGCATTGGGGAGTGGGAAGTGACGGCATTCTGGCGCTCGGCCCTTCGAAAAAAGCCGACTTTGGTTTGCGCATTTACAACCCTGACGGGAGTGAAGCCGAGAAATCCGGTAATGGACTGCGGATTTTTGGCTGCTACCTGTACCACACCAAGCATACGAGGAAAAAACACTTTACTGTAGAAACCAAGGGCGGCTTGGTTGAAATCCATTTGGAACTTAACGGTCATGGATACGTGAATGGGGCCACAGTTGACATGGGACGAGCCTCGTTTCAACCCATTTCTCTTCCTTGCACCTTACGGGTGCCTGAGTTGATTCAACAGCCGGTTAAGGCCGCAGGCCAGTCTCTCCGGTTTACCGGTGTCAGCGTCGGAAACCCGCATTGCGTGGTGTATAAGAAACAGGAAGAACAATGGACCCGCCAGGAACTTCTGGAAATCGGCCCGGAACTGGAAAACCATATCATTTTCCCGAAACGCACCAATGTCCAACTGGCCGTTCCTACCGGGCCTCGGGCCATTTCTATTTTGATTTGGGAACGGGGTGCGGGGGAAACACAGGCCTCGGGCTCCTCCGCCTGTGCGGCGGCCTGTGCCGGAGTACGATTAGGATTAGTTAAAAGCCCCGTATGTGTGAAAGCCCCCGGAGGGACATTGGATATTACCGTCGATCCTCAGTACAACATCACGATGAAGGGACCCGTTACGGAAGTGGCCAGAGGGGAAATCAGTCAAGCCTTCATCGACGGCCTGCGTTAAAAGAGATCTCCACACCCCATTCCGTGGCTCGTTCTTATAGTTGCCCCTCCACCCCTTGGGATTACCTCCCGAACCCTCGTAGATAGGCCAAGACATTCCGGATGTGCTGCTCGGATAACTCACCCTTCCAGGACGGCATCGAAGTCCCCGACTTTCCATCTCGAATAATCGTTAACAATTCTTTCTCCGACTTTTTCTGCACTGTCTCCGAGGCAAGGTCAGCGGGCTTGGGCGTGAGACTATCCGCCACCGGACCATCACCCCGACCTTTTGCCCCGTGACAATTCAGGCAATAGGTCCGATACACACTTTCCCCTTGCTCCGCATTGCCTGTGGGATCATCCGCCCACACCATTTCCCCCGACAGCATGATACAGAGCATCGCGATACCAACTTGGAAACGAGTATTCACCTAATCTTCCTTTCCGTCTGGTTTATTCTGGTAATTTTGGAAACTCAAACGGAATCGGTTCGCCGGTTAATGCGTTCAGGAAGGCAAGAAGATCGGTTTTTTCTTGCGGCGCCAATCCCAGTGGTTTCATCAACGGACTCAACTGAGGATTCGCATTCCCGCCTTTATCGAAAAAGTCGATCACCTCCTCTAATGTTTTAAAAGCGCCATCATGCATATACGGGGCGGATTCAGTAATACTTCGAAGCGTTGGGGTTTTAAATGCTCCTTTATCGCGCTCTTGCAGAGTCACATAATACCGGCCTAAATCTTCTTCCATTGGTCCCACTTGCGGCACGCCAAGATTGTGGAATTGATTATCCGTAAAATTTGAACCGTTGTGACACAGAATACACCGGCCTTTTCCTTTAAACACGGCCATCCCGCGTTGCGCATCTTCGCCCATCGCCTGCTGCTCGCCTAAGACAAATTTATCGAAGGCCGAATTGGTGGAAATGATTGTGCGTTCATAGGCGGCAATCGCATCTGCGATTCCCTGCAAACTGACACCGGTGCCGAACACATCCTGAAACTGCTCTTTGTAACCTTTTACTTTCCCTATTTTCGGTACGACCGCTTCATGGGTTTCGGCCATTTCTACGGGATTGTGAATGGGGCCAATGGCCTGTTCCTCCAAAGAACCCGCTCGACCGTCCCAAAATTGGAAGGGATTAAATGCCGTGTTGTACACGGTCGGTGATTGCCTGCCTCCACGCTTTCCACCCACGCCCGTCGAGGTTTGGTTGGGATCGGCAAAACCTGCGACGGGGTTATGACAAAAGGCACAAGAGATCGCATTGTTTTTAGATAACCGTCCATCAAAATACAGTTGCTTCCCAAGAGCCACTTTTGCCGCGTAATTGAGGTTGCCGGGAGGCTGTGGAACAACAGTCGGGAGTGGACCAATGTCGGGAACTGCATGCCCATCAACGGTGAGCATTCCCTTTGCTGAAGCAGGGCTCGTTTCACTCCCTACCGCATTGGAAGTGAGGCTCAGGACTATCAGAATGGCGGAAAGCCATGTGATCATTTCTCGTTTAATTTTTAGCTTCATTCCCTCATCTCCTCCATGACTCATTGCTTGATTTTCTGCCATATGGAAACAGCGTATTTAATCATTTAGTGTACAGTGAAAGTCAATAAAAGGGTAAGGCATTGCGCCAACGGTTGGAGAGATGCTCTCTTCCGGTCTTTTCAGGTAAGTTCCTTCGCAAACAATGGAGCCTTGCTCCTTGGTAAGAAACCATGATTCACCATTCCACCGCCGGTTAATTTCACATGACGAGTCACCCGTACCCCATCGACACCGTCATTCCTCAGCTACAACAGACGCTAAGCCAACATCGGATCGTCCTTCTCACCGCACAGCCAGGCGCCGGAAAAACGACACAGATCCCGCTGGCCCTTCTCCAGGAACCGTGGCTGATTCCAAAAACCATCATCATGCTGGAGCCCCGACGGTTGGCGGCTCGTGCAGCCGCACGCCGCATGTCCGATCTCCTGGGGGAAGCCGTTGGCACCACGGTTGGATATCGAACACGGTTGGATACCAAAATCAGCCCGAACACAAAACTGGAAGTGGTAACGGAAGGCATTCTCACAAGAATACTTCAACACGATCCATCATTACAGAACTATGGCCTCGTCATCTTTGATGAATTCCATGAACGCAGTCTGCAAGCCGATCTGGGTCTAGCCTTATGCCTGGAATCCCAGAAGGTATTTCGAGAAGACCTTCGGCTGTTGATCATGTCGGCCACACTGGACATTGCAGCCATTTCGCAACAATTGAAACAGGCTCCAGTGATCACCTGCGAGGGAAATATGTTTCCCGTCGAAACCCGCTACGTCGGAAAACCGGACGGAAAAAATTTCGCCATCCAGGTAGCACAGACCATTTATCGTCTGCTGAAGACCGAACAGGGCAACCTCCTGGTGTTTCTTCCGGGTGCCGGAGAAATCCGGCAGGTGGAGCGGCTCTTGGCAGACCTTCCACTTGACCCACATACGCGTATCGCTCCGCTCTATGGGGATCTATCCGCTCAGGCCCAGGACCAGGCCATTCTGCCGCCGCCTGCCGGATGGCGCAAAGTGGTCCTCTCCACCAACATTGCCGAATCCAGTCTAACCATCGAAGGCATTCGTCTCGTCGTCGATACCGGGCTCATGCGCGTGCCACGTTTTGATTCACGCAGCGGTATGAGCCGGCTGACCACCCTCACGGTCTCACAACAATCGGCTGAACAGCGTCGCGGGCGGGCGGGACGCCTGGAACCCGGCCTGTGTATTCGGTTCTGGTCTGAGGCCGAGCAGCGTACCTTCACACCGCGCACGGCACCGGAAATTCTTGATGCGGACCTGACCTCTCTTGCGTTGGAATTGGCTCAATGGGGGATTCACGATCCACAGGAATTGCTCTGGCTGGATCCTCCTCCTTCGGGGGCCATGGCTCAGGCAGGACAGCTTCTTCACTCCCTTGGCGCATTCGACGCCCAAGGCCACATCACCGAACATGGCCGGTCTATGGCCGACCTCCCGATGCACCCGCGGCTTGCGCATATGGTTCTGAAGGGAAAGGGGCTGGGAGCGGGAGCCTTGGCATGTGATCTCGCCGCATCCTTAAGCGAACGAGACCTGTTCAAGGGATCCACCGCACGAGAACATGCCGATCTTCGCACCCGCTTTGATGTACTCTATGGTGGCGCCCATGCCCAGAGGGATACCGGATCCTTGGATATGGGAACCATCCAACGTATTCGCCAAGTCTCTCAGGCATGGCAACGGACGCTTCACATCACAACTGATCTGCATGTCCCCAAACAACAGATTGATCGGATGGGTGTACTCCTGGCGCTGGCCTACCCCGACCGAATCGCCCAACGCCAATCAGATGAGGCCAGACGATACCGCCTGGCCAATGGGCGAAGCGCAAGGTTCCATCATCCGGATCCATTGGAGCATGAAGAATGGCTCGTCATCGCAGACCTTAACGGCGCACCAGCAACGGCACTCATCTCTATGGCTGTCCCGATTTCACGTGAAGATCTGATTACCCATTGCGGGGATCTCATACAGTCAACGGATTCCGTGATCTGGGATGGATCAACGCAAGCGGTCAGGTCCATCTGGCAACGACGACTGGGAGAACTCATTCTGGAGGAAAGCCGCCTTTCCGATCCGGATCCTGATTTGGTGTTGGCCGCGTTTCTCGACGGCCTTCAAAACACGGGCCTCTCCTGTTTGCCCTGGAACCCCACACTTAGAAACTGGCAGGCGCGCGTCCAATTTCTGCGACGCGTTTCGGAACCGGGATCTGCTTGGCCGGATGTCTCCGATGACACGCTTCTTCACACATTGGATCAGTGGCTTGGGCCCTATCTCACCAATCTTTCCAGCCTCAATCAGCTGAAACGGATCGATCTTGCCTGGCCGCTTCAAGCGCTCCTTTCTCCGGAACAACGGCGAACGCTCGACACCCTGGCGCCCACCCATCTCACCGTGCCGACAGGATCGCACATTCCCTTGGATTATGAGTCTGGAGAGATTCCCGTTTTGGCTGTCCGTCTTCAGGAATTATTTGGACAATGCGACACTCCCCGCCTGGTCAACGGGAGAGTCCCTGTCCTTATTCATTTGCTTTCTCCGGCCAGACGCCCCGTTCAGGTCACCCAGGACCTCACGAGTTTTTGGGCCACCGGCTATCAAGCAGTCAAAAAAGAATTGAAAGGCCGGTATCCCAAACATGCCTGGCCTGACGATCCCCTCCAAGCCCCACCCACCCGCGGCATCAAAAAGCGATAATCCATAGGTGATAATCACATGAACATGATCGGCATGGGATCCTGAAGTCAATTGCCATCACTCAAACCTCTCGATAAAATTCCTCCAGACCATGGATAAAACCAACCCGGACAGATGGCACGGATCATAAATTTAATCTCAAAAATACATAAGGGGCATCAAATGATTAACAATGAATTAATTGCACAAGCCCTGAAAATGTACGCAATTGATCCCTTAACTCTGTTCCTTAAGGATGTGAAATGAATCCGTATCAAAGTAATCCTGATGATATTTATCCCTATTGCATTTATTATGCAGAATTTTTAAGGTAGGTTCTCCCCCGCCCTGTTGGCAACCGTTTGATCCTTTTAATTCTAAGGAGCCCGCATTATGAATCCGAAACGTACTTTATGTTTCTTGCTGGTGACGAATTGGGTTCTGATCAGCGTTCTTTGGGGATGTTCTAGCGTGGAACTCACAAAGATTCCCAAAAAACCCCTGCCCTTCCATCCCCCTCCATTGGTTGAATTACCATTGGAATTGCCACCAGAAGGAGGTCCGCGACGCCCCGTCGATGCCACGTCCCCCACGACCCTATCCGGTCCGGGACCGGAGATTATGATTGTCGATTCTAACCGGCCTGCCTTACGTGCCACAGCAGAACACGACCCCGCCGTGAAGACCCAATTGGGCGACCGCTTTACCTTTATTAATACCGAGGAAGTCCCTCCCGACCAATGCCTGGTGACCGTGCAGGTAGACAACACAGCTAACTCTCGTGCAACAGAACGGGTATCGGCTTCTGATGCCTTAGCATATCGGCTGACCTACTACAGTTACACACACAATGTGGCAGTGCATGTCTGCATGGAAAATAACCGAATGTCTTCTGTACAACGGGATCCGCGTGAAGGCTATCAGCCCGAAGAAGGTGAAGAAGAAATCACCACGGCCATTGAGCTGGCCAAAGCAGATCAACGAATTGCCCAGGAGGTTCAGAATCTGCACGGACATGCCATTCTGACTTCACCTGAAGAATACCGGTATTTCTGGGTGAACGACGAAGCGGGTTTCGGGGACCGAGTATTTTGGGTTACATTTTCTGAAACGCCAGAGAGCTTGGCCCTCTACTTTGCCCGAGTAGACCTCACTTCACAGACTGTCTTAGACGCAGGCAAGGAGGCAGGCCCCCTATGACTATTCCCAAACAAGGAGCGCGTCGCATGGCATCATTTCGATATGTCCTCGTCGGTGTCGCATTGACCAGTGTGTTGGTTGTCAGCCCCGCTTTGGCCAACTGGGAATCCAAACCATTTACGTGGGGACCATGGACCTTATACCTTGAGATGAAAGATGCCGCTGGCCTGGGGCTACGCAATGTGTCTTATCAAGGCAACCAGGTTTTAGGTAAAGCCGATTTGCCGGTGATCCGGGTCAAGTATGTTCGGGAGTGGCCGGCCTGGCATCCCTTCAGTTGGTTTGGCCTAGGACGATCCAGTGGCCGATGCGGACCATTCGAGGACCGGATCAGCCCACCGCGCCTCAAAAAAAACCCTAACTGCGATGGGAAAAAGCTCTGTCAGGCCGAGCATACCATCCAAGGTGTCAAGTGGTTGGAATTAGGTGTTTATGCCAAAATCGGTCAATACCATCTGTATCAGGCTTGGTATCTGAGCGAAGACGGTCGCCTGTATCCCAGCGTGCAGAGCTGGAATCTCTCCTGTAATACCGACCATGTCCACCATGCCTACTGGCGGCTGGACTTTGATATTGGCGGATCCGATCAGGATCAGGTTTTTGTCCTGGATCGGAATTCTGTACAAGACAACGGTTGGGGACCAGGATGGGAAAAATATCTGGTAGAAAAGGATGACAAGAAGCCCGATACCAACAGCCAGGATCGCGTCTGGTTTGTGCGCGATTACCCCACCGGGAATGGTGTCTGGGTTATTCCAGGTCCCTTTGATGGCGAATCGAAGAAGTTTTCAGATCGCGATGTCTCGATTCGAAAATTTTACCGGGATGAAGATACCGGCTGGCCATTCGGCGCACGCGGAGATTTGGAATTTAAAAGTGATGAAAGCGTCCAAGAGACCAATGTGGTCTTTTGGTATGTGGCCCATCTTCCTCATAAGGCAGCGGAAGGGGACCGACCCATGCGTTACTGGATGGGGCCACTTCTCCAGGTTCACCAGGAAACTCCATAACACAAATTGAGGCAGCCTTCAGTAAGACACTGACAGTGAAAAATCGTGATTCCTCTTACCTTAGGCTTTACTAAGAATAATTTCAAAGGAGGAAGAAACGCATGAGAAGCGCCAAACTCTCGACAAGAGGTATTCCCTGCACCGTCAATTGAGAGAACCTATCTAAGAAGACCCCAATGCTCCCAATGAATTCGATACCCGTCACATTTCCATAGTGGTTTCATATTCCCCGCTCAACAATTTCAATTCTGAGTACCCCCAATACCCTTTTGGCCTCCATCTGTTAGTTTTCCTGCAGTGCATGATCGCCTTTTTCAGGAAAGGTTTGGTATGGTGACCCACCCATACAGAACGGCCTATATCACCTGGATAGTTCTTTTTTCCTTCATTTCCTCATTTCTCTATCTTCACGAGTAAGGAACCTTAAGTTATGAAATTCCTTTCCGGCATTCTAAGTAGACGAACCTATTCTCTCCTCACCTGTGCTTCAATTGTCCTATCCGGTTCGCTGGGATTGGCAGAGCCTGGGATTGATGGCTTCCGAGAATTAAAATTTGGCATGACGGAACAAGAGGTATCCGCCTTACCAGCCTGCAACAACTCTAAGGAATGTCTCTATGAACTTACCGATAAAAATCGATATATTGAATTGACCTATTTACCCGACAAGGTCCCAGATACGACTGAACCAGCCGGGAAACTAGCAAAGATTACCATCGATATGGGGCAATATACAGATGAATGGTACCAGCAGTTGCAGATCATTCTTGGAGCGAGTTATCACCTCACGCACGATCTCTCTGAGGCCACCAAGCAATCGTTTCTTGCTGGACAACTAAACGAGCTGATTTTGGGTTTTGAAGATGGACAGGTATTACTGAAGGTCGCGCGTCGCCCGTTCGGGAACTTGGCGTTGAAGGTCGTGTATCAAAATGCTGCCCTGGCGAAAGCATTCATTCAACAGAGACAAGTCGCCACCACTTCCTCCAACTAAACTTCGAACTGATACACCAAATCCGACTTAGCATTGATTGTTGAAACATTTCCCGCTATTCCTCACACTCTCTTGATGTCGAGGGTTAGGACGCTTGCTTGGGTACAGAAGAATTTTGGGGTATCAACAGACGAGGTCGGAGACTGTCCTCTTTCACAAAGAAGGAAAGGGGCAGTGTCACCACCCCCGTTTTGCGTTGTTGATGCATCAACTTCCGCCAACACCGCCGGCACAGATCATGATCCTTCAACGAGACAGCCCGTCCTAATTTACTGGAATGGGGGTTTCGTCTGGGAGAAACAAAGACCTTCACCTCACTACCACATTTAGCACAACAGGTTGCACCGGTCGCACTGCTTCTTGACGTCCGGTGGGTCACCAGACCAATGCTTTCAGCCATATATTTTCGTTTTGGACTCCACGCATGTTCATGTGACGTGACGGATTCAGGTATATCCCATGTCAGCATTCGTCTCATGGCCCCCTCCTTGAAAAGAATGGTCGGTAGATCAGTATCTCTTACCTTGAGCAAGGGATATGCCTGGGATCACAGCAAATAAGATAGAGAAGAGAAAATCGTGTGGAAACAAAAGATAAGAGATTCAAGGACCAGAAGACGGGGCTCAGGAAGATAGGCAGGTTGTGCAGTGGACGGGCATATCTTTCCTGTTTGAAGTCACTGGAAGGTTGACACCTGTTGGAACTTTTGACACAGAGAATGAGCGCGGAAATATTCAACACCCATATGGAAGATGCTCATTGTACGAGAGCAGGAAAGACTGGAACGTCCCACGGATCCTCCCAAAGCAACCACACGCCCCCCACTGAGGTGGGTCACCATTTTCACCCGACCGGATCACACTCTTTCCGGTGCCGATTCATTTAAAATCAGCCAATAAAGTCCCAGGTTTTGAACTGCTTGAGAAAACTCTTGAAAGTCCACGGGCTTGCGAACATAACTATTGGCTCCAAGTTGATAGCTTTTCACAATGTCCTGCTCCTCCTTGGACGACGTGAGAACAACCACCGGGAGAAACTTCGTCCGGTCATCGGCTCGCAACCGTCGAAGCACTTCCAGCCCATCAATCTTGGGGAGTTTGAGGTCCAGCAAGATAATTTGAGGCATATGGCTTAAATCACGACCGGCATACGCTCCGGTTCCAAATAAGTATTCCAACGCCTCTACGCCATCCCGAGCCACCACGACTTCATTTTTTATATTGTTTTTTTTGAGCGCCCGCATCGTCAACTCTTCATCATCGGGATGATCTTCCACTAATAGAATTGCTTTGTTGGTCATCTTCTCCTCCTTCGATTGCCTTACAACGTAAAATGAAAGGTGGCCCCTTTGCCCACCACTCCTTCTGCCCAAATTTGACCGCCATGCCGTTGAATAATACGATGCACCGTCGCCAGCCCCACCCCCACTCCCGGATATTCTGTATAGGCATGAAGCCGTTGAAACGCGCCGAAGAGTTTATGCACATAGGTCATATCAAAACCCGCCCCATTGTCAGAGACAAAGTAGGCGGCCTGCCCCTTGTATTGTCCATGACCAAATTCGATACGAGGGTGGGCTTGTTGCTGGGTAAACTTCCACGCGTTGCCTAACAAATTTTCTAAAACGGCCCGAAGCAATTGCGGGTCAGCGGTGGCGAATACGTTATCGGCCACAATACATTCTACCTGCCGGTCCGGCTCCACCTTCTGAAAGTCGTCAAGAATCCCCCGGACTACAGCACTCATATCAAAGGTCTGGGTATGGATTTCAGCTCGGGTCAACCGGGCCAGATTGAGCATGGCATCGATAAGCTGGGACATTCGTTGACTGGCAGTCCGCACCCTACGCAAATAATTTCGTCCTGACTCATCAAGTTTTTCATCATAATCTTCCAACACAGCCTGGCTAAACCCATCGATCCCCCGCAACGGAGCCCGTAAGTCATGCGAGACCGAATAACTAAACGCTTCAAGTTCTTTATTACTCGCCTCGAGTTGCGCGGAACGCTGGACCAACTGGGAATTGAGTTTGCGTATGTCCTCCTCCGCCCGCTTCCGCTCTGCCACTTCCCGAATGAGTTCCGCATTTGACGCAGCCAACTTCCCCGTTCGCTCCTGGACGCGCTTTTCCAGATTATCTTTCGCCTGCCGAAGGGTATCTTCGGCCAATTGGCGATCATGAATTTCTAATTCCAAATGTTTGTTGACATTTTGCAGTGCGCCGGTTCGGTCGCGAACCTGCTCTTCCAATTCACTTGCCACCCGTCCGAGCTTTAACACGACTAACCCGAATCCTCCCATCCAAATGACGACCAACATTCCCATCAACCCATAAGTCCCCTGCCAACTCATGCCCATGATCGTCTCCAACGAATCAACGGGATACACGACCTCCAACAAGCCGCCCACTTGCCCGATCTGCCAATCACGCTTTGGACTGTCCGGATGTCTGTTATGACACTCCACACATTCCTTCTGCATCCGATCGGCCTTCGCGAAACGGAGGGACTCACGCCCATCGACTTGTTCAAACCGATAAAATGGCTCATCAGTATCAGGATGTTGCGTGAAAAATTTCCACGCCTCTTCCTGGAAGCCATCAATGAGTCCCCCTGATTTCTTTCCAGGGTGAAACGGATAGGGGCTCAATAACTCTAATCGTTCGCCCTGTCGCCCAGCCACCAATCGACTGCCTAGGTCCCGGCTTAGAGCCGCAGGAAGAGGAATTTCGCCTTGATGGTCCCGATACCCTGTTGAAGCTTCAATTCCCTGGTTATGAAGGCGTTGAACAACCTCGACGGTGTACCATATCCGCATCTCATTCAGCGCTCTGGTATAGATCTCGGATCCCCGAAAGGCCATGGCCGTCACCATTTGGGTTTTCAATTGGGAAATATGCAAATAAATCACGATGAGACAGAGCCCAAAGAGCACGGTTAGCACCAAAATCGTATGCTGATGGAGGAGCTCCATGGCTCCCAGGATCCTGTTCGTACCGGTGCGCCACAGCCCCAAAACCGACAACGGCAATGCTTTACGCGGCGTCAACTCAGATACAGACAACGGTCTTTCCTATTCTCAATGCAGGCTTTTCAAACCCCTCCCTCTTTGAGGGCGGTCCTCTGACCTACGCTATCGGATTATTACCAACAAAATTGAGCATTCCTCCCATGAGCGGCCTCCCGCATCCCCATGGCCTTGAAGATTTTGGCTTGCGATTTCTCCAGAAGGGATTGCGCCTGCATCCGACTCCTATTGGGCTCCAACTATTCAGATCATCATTGGTACCCATCCGATCAAATATAATTGCAGGATCCTCAATGAGAGAAAGGAAGTGAAGCACAGCAGAGGCCACCCGTAGGGATGGCCTGGTATGGTGCATCAGGCTCCTTCTCCCCAATGACCTAGGACTGACATCCTATTAAATTCTCGCCTTCGTGCAGACCGATATTGCCCGGAACATCCAAAAATCAGACCTGGTTAAATCTGGAAGGGAATGAGGGGAAAGAAGTTAAACCAACAGGATAAGACGCCCCACAATGCTTGGCACTGTGAGCTCATTCTCGTCGCGAACATAACCCCACATGCCAAAAATCAGACGGCCGGGTGAAAAACAACGTGATGCTCACGGTATTAAATTAAGCCGCTCATTCCTCGGCAGGAGGATGGCCTGGTCGATTTCTCCCAGTTGGCATACTCACTCACACCGGAGCTTGATTTTGTAAGGCGACAGCCATCAAGTTTTCTTCCGACTCTGATACCTTTCCAGAGTCGGTGTCATCAACCATCGTGGGTTCCAGTTCCTGATCCTCGTCATACGTTTGCCGCACATCAAGAATTTCAATGTCTAGTTGAGCCTCAGGGTACAATCGTCGCAAGTCCCATTCCGTAATCCATCCACGCACGTACTCGCGCATCCGGGTACTGGATAGTTTCTCTACAGCTGAAACGGGTGGCGGTGTCCAACTATAGGCCGATCCATGAAGGGACCGAAGCCGCTCATATAAGGCATCCACCATTGATTCATAGGGACGAATTAATGGCTCGCCCTCCTGTTCGATGAGCCGGATACCCTGAACCGCCTGTAACGCTTGAATATGTGCTTCTTGAGTCGATACCGCTTGACACATCTGTTCAATTTTCTGGGAATCCTGTTTTTCTTCCAAGACCACGCTTTGAAAATCATCGGTCAATGCCACAATGGCCCCAATGGCCGGATAGGTATGGTCGGCTAACACCCCCATCCACCGTGCCACTTCCATATAGGATTTGGTCCGTTGTTTAAAAGAATATCGCCCGATGATCTCTGCTTCATCAATAAGCAAGATCCACCCTTTATATCCAGCAGCCACCATTAAGCGCGAGACAAATTGAAACCGGTGTAGAGCCAAATCCTGACTGGAAATTTTATTGAACACATAGGGGGTTTCCGGGGGACACCCCTGGAGATATTTGTTAAGTTGGCTATTACTCAACGGATCTCCCGCCCAATACCGGATCATGCGATGACTCAGTTCCGGATCATTGATCATTCGCTCATAGAGATACAGGCTCGCAGCAAACCGGGAATCGCACCCCTGGTCCTTCCGATGCACCCAATCATATAAATCGGCATACTGCGGGCTTTGGAAATTCAATTCACCGGCTATTTCGGTGAGAGCATCGCCGTGCTTGCCCGGAACAATGGCATTATTGATTGCTGCACGAAATAGAGGCACACCATTGTAAAATGGCGTTTCCTTACTGATCACCATGGGACTACAGACAAAGTTCCTCTCCAGCGCCACCTGTTGCAATGCATGAAGAAGATGGGACTTCCCGCTCCCAAACCCTCCTTCAATCACGATGCCCTTGGTAGGCGTGTCATGCGAAACGTTCGCCTCCATCTGTTGTAGCAGCCGTCGGAATTTTCCTTCCAGGTCCGGTTGGTGGCTTCCAAGCACCTGCACCACATCACGATTCGGTACCCCGGATCGCAAGGCTTCCATGGCGCGTTGATGTCCAACATCACCATTGGCCATCGCCGGCCGATCGGTGTATTCCTTCCTTCCGGTATCGTGGACATCCCCGGCCTGTTGAGATCCAAGACGAATCAATGCCCCTAATGGGTTTTGATATTGGCGGTCACGGACTTCGTCCCAAATGCGTAATTTCAACGCCTCATACCGATTGAGTCCACGCCGCTCATCTGACAAAAATTCTTGCGGCACGTGGACCACCAACAAGAAACTTTCCAATTCATCCGTCCCATCAATAAACTGGCGAAGCATTTCGTAGGCATCTAACGTGGTCGAGACGCCATAATACAAGCCTTCAGGAGAGTCCGGTTTTTTACTGAGCAAACAGCGACTCAAGTCCAGGGACACCACTAACCCTGTTCGCCCGACCAACCGTAACCAACGGCATAACGAAACAAACATATACCGAGCATTGGTCCGATTAATTTTCTGAAAAATTAGGGCTTCTTTGAGAGCTGAAATCTGGCGAATCTCCCCGCCCAGCCATGACTTGACCGGTTCGGTCATAAAGGGGACTTCTGACCCAGAGTCCATTTGTCCCAAACACAATCGGATCATGGCCATACGAAATTCCTGGCACATCTGCGTATCTCGATAGATGGCCCGCTCTAACCAACTATTTAAATCCCGTCGCAGTAAGGGTTCCGCTCGTTCATTCATCCGGGCGACTCCAGCCATGCAAAACTCTTCCTTGTTTTCCGGGATCTGGTACCCATTTTCTTGAAGGAGTCGGCGAACGAATTGTGAGGCCAGATCATCCCATGGAATTCGACGCGCAATCTGATGAAAAAACTTATCCATCATATGAATTTTGGTGTCTTTGGCATCAACTGAGATGCAGGCATACCCCTCCTGCTGAGCCAAGGTAGCCAATTGGCTCTGAATGTCCGCTCTACCCGAGTCAGAATCTGTCACCACAAACTTGACCGAGGAGCCTCCTTGCCCAATAAATCGTTGAAGGTATTCTTGCCGAAGCGTATGAAACCATTCTTGAGGCCTTAACTCCATTGGTCGTATCCCTCACAGGTTAGAAAGTCACATGCATAGGCGGATTGGTTTTACAGACGGACGAAAAGACAGAGATCTATGCTGAAGAAACGTGTTGCCCTGTCTTGAAAGATTGATTCGAATCTGTTGATTTTCATGGTCGAAATTTCTGATGACAGCCATTTTTCTCAATACCCAAACTAGTTCGACTCGGAGAGTGCCGGGTGAAGCGTGTCTTCCTGATCCCCTTCTAATTCAGAATCTTCCGAATAATCTTGTCGAATTTCCGTTAATTCAATTTCGACTTTTTGTGTTGGGTCAAGACGCGTCAAATCCCATTCGGTAATCCAACCTTTGACATATTCACGCATCCGGGTACTGGACAACCGCTCAATCGTAGGGACCTGAGGTGGTTCCCACCCATACGCCGCGCCATGGATGGAACGAATTTTATGGTAGATTTCTTCCACAAGCTGGTCATAGGGACCGCCTAAGGGTATGCGTTCGCATTCAATGAGCCGCATTCCCTGTTCCGCTTGGCGGGACAGCACCAGATCGGTTTCCGATCCTGATTCACGCAGCTTTTCTGGCACTTTTTCACGATCACCCTTTTCATCCAGAATCGCACTTTGAAAATCATCCGTGAGCGCCATTACCGCCGCCAACCCGGATTTATAGCCAAGATCGGCAAAGCTGGAGGCTTCCAATCGGCCCAGCCACCTGGCTAATTCCGCATAGGACTGGGCTCGTTGCTTAAAGGTATACCTGCCAATAATTTCTGCCTCGTCGATCAAGAGAATCCAACCAGAATATCCCGCCGCAATCATGAGTCGTGAAACAAATTTAAACCGTTGCAACGCCATCTCCATGGGCGAGACGCGTTCAAATCGATAGGAAACATTGGCATCACAGGACTTGAGATATCGCTTGATTTCAGCATCGGTCAACGGATCCCCTGCCCAAAACCGAATGATCCGGTGACTTAATTCTGGGTCGTTCACCAGGCGTTCGTATAGAAACACCGAGGCCGCAAAGCGCCCATCAATTTCTCCGCCTTGACGATGCACCCATTCATAAAAATTCGCGTATTGGGGACTCTTAAAATCCAAATCCGCTGCCACCTCGGCCAAGACATCTCCTCGCTTTTCGGGGATATCAGCAGACTCAATGGCAGATCGAAACATCAATGCGGGGCTATACAGAGGCGTTTCCTTACTGATCACGACCTTGCTACACACGAATCTGGATTCCAATGCCATACGTCTCAAGGATTCCAATAAATGGGATTTCCCCGTCCCAAATCCTCCTTCAATCAACATCCCTTTTGTGGTCCAACCTTTATGAATGCTGGCCTGGGCATCATGCAACATCTGTTGAAATTTGGATTTGACCATCGGCTGTGGACATCCCAGCGCTTGGACCACTCCAGGGCTCGGGACACCCGCCCGCAAGGATTCAATGACCCGTTGATGCTGCACATCTTCCTTTCGGCTTCCCACTCTGGCCATTAGACTGCTCTCGGCAAAGGTTTCGGTCTGGTCGGTCAACCTGACCATCGGCGCAAAGGGATTTTGACGGGTTTTATCCCGGACATCATCCCAAATTCGAAGCTTCAAGGCCTCATACCGATTCAGGCCCACCCGTTGATCCGAGAGAAAGGCTTGTGAGGTGACAACCACGACCAATAGCCCCTCGATTTCATCGCTGCCATCAATGAATTGTCTCAGCATCTCATAGGCATCCATTACAGCAGAGGGCAAATAGTTCAGGGAGGTCGCCCCGGCTTCTTTGCCGCCTATAAAGGCTGAAATATCGATGGTCAGGACCATACCGGGCTTCCCCGACAAGCGTGTCCAATGGGCTAAGGAGGCAATGAGGTCACGCGCATTACTGCGGGTGACCTTTTCAAAAATCAATATTTTTTTGAGAGTAGCCATTTGTTTCAGCTCCCCTCGAAGCCAGGCTTTAATGGCTTCCGGCTCTTTAGAGGGACTATCAGGTAATTCCAACTGGGCTAAACACAACTGGATCATCGCCAATCGAAATTCCCGACTCATATGAAAATCGTGAAACAAGCTCCCTTCCAACCATGCGTTCATTTCTCGGTGCATCGTGGCTTCATCGCAACTATTGAGAGAGGCTAGAGAAGACCAGCAACATTCCTCCCGCCGTTCAGGAATCTTCCATTGATGCGCTCGAAAGAGTTTTTTGACATACTCGAATGCCAAGGCATCCCAATCAATTTGCCTGGCCATTTCCTTAAACAAGAGATCAATGAGTTGAACTTTCGTACAATGAGAATCCGCGTGAATTGTGACATAGCCTTGCTCCCGTGACAGCTCCCCCACCCCCACGCTCACAGCCTTGGTGTTTTGAGCCTCCTCCACGACCGCAAATTTGACGGCCGATCCTCCACGACGAATAAACCCCTGAAGATAGGCGGCTTTGAGAACGTTCAACCATTCCTGTGGAGACATAAATTTTTCCTCAATATCCTGTTAATCTCATTCGTCTTCTCGGTTCACCCTAGGGAAACTTAAATACGATCCTGACCTGTTTATCCCGTCTGGACAAAGGAAATTCCATAATAGGTTTTCTCCCGCCCCCCTTGCGCAATCACCGTTAACGTTTTCGTGGCATCCCGCACGCCGGTACTGGCATGAAAGTTTGCCCGATGATTGTTTTTGGTGGTAATGGTTCCACTTTTATCCAGCAAATAGACATCCCGGCCAAATTCTTGTCTGGTGTATTCACTGGCCTGCCACGGAAGGAGCGTCAGGAGTTGATACAGTTCCAAAAGTGGAATTACCGTTCCTTTGCCAATGAGATGCTTCCCTCGACCCGCCACCACAATGGAATAGGCTGTAAAGACCATCTCGAGAAACGTGTGTGGTTTAAATCGAAGGGGTTTATTTTGAACTTCCTTTAATCGTTTGACCAAGACCGAAGGACGGAGCCGGTTTTCTCGCATTCGGTCAATGGCGACGGCACGTTCTTTGTGAAGAATGCGCAATAAGACTGGATAGGAAAACAAATACCCATCATGTTCATAGAGATTGACACCCATCTGCCGGGCAGTGGTGAGAAGTTCCTGGCGAAAGGCTTTGCCCTCCAGGTATCCGGCTTCATCGAAATTTAGCCGTTCTTGGGTTTTCACAAAGTCACAACCCAAACTCAGCGTCACCTCTTTGCCTTCCTCTAATAATTTGCGAAGATTGACCAAATCGCCCACTTTGGCTGCATCTTTAATCTTTTTAAACGACGCCATCACCTGTTTCGTCGTTTTCACTAATCCCCCGGCTTGCGCTTCAATGTCAGCCAGGGCCTGCTCCAAATTGACGTTTTTGGAAGCAGCCTTAGAAGGTAGCGAGGCATCCGGCAACTCAAGCACACCAGTTGCCGAATTCGACCCGCAGGCTTCTAACGTATTGTCAATTCCTTCGGCACTCATGTCGGTTATCGAGTCCTCTGGTTTGTGGTGAATTCAGGCAATCGGCTTTGGCTTTAAAGAACCGATTGATCGGGGCATACATGTTTCATTCGGCACATCCCTGATAATTCTTAATAATTTCCGGCTTATTTCATGATCATGGTTCAGTAAAAACCCACAACGTCTTTCTCATGCTCAGCGCATTTTGTTCAACCCATAGTTGACCTGTAGGAAGAAAGCCTTTTATGGTTGAACCATTTCTTTCGACTCTATTCATGGAAAATATAGCGCCATTTGCTGTTATTACGGGAGCTTCACGAGGGATTGGAGCGGAATATGCCAGAGCCTTAGCGGCTCAAGGCTATGATCTCCTTTTGGTCGCCCGCGACCAAAACCGTCTGAATGAATTATCCAAGGAGATTCAACAGACCACTTCTGTTCAAGTTTGGACAGAAACGCTGGATTTGGCCAAGCCTAATACGGCTGCAACCCTTTACCAATTAGCTCAATCATATCAGCCGCATGTGTCGTTGCTTGTTAATAATGCCGGTTTTGGGCTGTATGGCCTATTTACAGGCATGCCACTCCCAACCATCCAAGACATGTTACAAGTCCATATTCATGTAACCACAGAAAGCACCAGACTATTCCTCCCCGATATGATGAATCGACGGCAGGGTGCAATTATCAATGTGGCTTCCGTCGCAGGATTTTTCCCAATTCCCTATATGGCGGAATACGCCGCCACCAAAGCCTTTATCATATCTTTCTCTGAAGCCGTGGCGATGGAGGCCAAAGAACAGGAGGTGACCATCCAGGTATGCTGTCCAGGTTACACAAAAACCGATTTCCATAAGATGGCCGGGCACTGCCCACGCCACATTTCTCCCCCCCACACTCCCCACGACGTCGTACAAAAATCATTAAAGGCCCTAAGGTCCCGACAAACCCTCGTGACTATTGGGTGGCATGGACTGGCAACCCAATGGATAACTCCATTCATTCCTAAAAAGTGGCTCACGCGTCTTATCAGCCGATTTGTTCGCCCAAATTCCTCCTCTCATTAGAACGCACGACCTCCCATACTAAAGGAGCACAGTATGTCCCATTCCCATTTGCATTCATTTATTGTCTCTCTTAGCATCTGTAGTGTCTGCATTCTAGCCTTTGGATGCTCTGGCCCTCGCCCAATTCTCTATCCCAACGACCATCTTCACCAAGTTGGCCCTGATCGAGCTGAACAGGACATTGGGGAATGCCAAAAGCTTGCAGAGGATTATGTCCCAGAACACGATGCCTCGACGGTGGCCGGGAATACTGCGGTTGGAGCGGGAGCAGGGAGTGCCGTCGGGGCAGTCAGTGGCGCCATTCGAGGAGGAGTGGGTATTGGAGCAGCCATAGGTGCCGCGACAGGTGCGACCGTAGGCTTTATCCGTGGCTTATTCCAGGCCTCGCAACCAACACCCGCCCACAAGGCGTTCGTCAATCGATGTCTTGCGGAACGAGGTTACGATTCGATTGGTTGGGAATAGATCAGAGAAGGAACATGAAGGAAATGGGGTGAGAGCACCTCGAGAGGCTGTTCGTGGTGGTTATCACCTTGAGCAAATCCAGTATTGAAACTTGGCTCATAAGAGAATCAAGGAATGATTAGAATGAGGAACTTTCTGCACGACGGAGGGCTCGCATCAAGACTGGATCTTGATAAGCCACTTCACTTAAGGCGTCCAACATATGAAGCTCTTTTTCCTTGGCTAGAGCTTTAGCTCTACTGAATTGTCGTGAGTTAAAGCGGGCCACGGATGGCTGGCCATTGATGATCTGACACGCAAGGCCTCCACCATCTTTCAGCGCAAGAGTTCCCCCGTGATCAAACAACGTACGGGTCTCATCCACGCTTATTCCATGCAGTTCCGCGAAATCATGAAGCCCACTGGTCTCAATCAATCGTCCATCAGGCATGACACATTTTCGTTTAAAATGGGGAGACCAATCTTTTCGGAAATCAATAAATTGAATGTCTCCACTACACGAGTTACCTGAGTCAACTTTTGTCAAATCGATCCCTAAATTTTTTTGCCGCAACCGACCCTGTAATTCCTGAGGAAGTCCTCGATAAAAAACCCGCTCCATGCCTTCTTCCAACGTCACACCATAACTTTGACGCATGCGCTCGGCTGCCGCATATTGTTCAAGATCCATGACCCACGTGTGTTTCGGGTTTTTGCCAAGAGGATCAACACGACAGACGAATGCACCTTTTGTAACCAGCGTACCTTCATGCGGATAGAGATAAATCCCTCCGTCTTGAAGCACGCCAGTTATGGCTTCAAGAGGAATATCATAACTTTCAGACAGGACTCGTGCATGCATCTCCAGATCTTCCGGTTCGGTCATTCCGCAGACCATTACATTTCCCGGGGGATCATAATCGGTATAGTTCTCTAGAATGTTGTAGAGAACCGGGGGCTTCTCTTTTTTTAATGGACGTTTTCTCACTTTAAACATTCAATACGCTCCTTCACCCTGAGTTTCTTTTTGGCCTTGGACTTCTCCACTCTCAAGGGAGATGCATGATTTGAACGACACCAAGGCATTCCGATTCCACACGAACATTCCCCTTTTAACACCATAATCACCATAATCTTTTCCGTGCCCTGTTGCAGATCCCGAAGTCGTAATGGTAGAAGGAATTCGCTTATGACTCAACCATAACACCCCCCTAAACTTCCTATGTCAAAAAATGCCCTCATTCAGGCCTTCCATGAGCTGGAGGCCTTCAAATGGAATCAGCAAGAAGGCTTTAGGCTCGCCTCAGGGAAAACCAGCCCCTATTATGTTGACTGTCGTATTGTATTGGCTCATCCGCACTCACGTCACCTTGTGGCTCAATTAGCCTATCACCTGCTTAAATCCCTAGATTTCACACTCATTGGCGGGCTGGAAATCGGAGCGATTCCCCTGGCCACCTGTATTTCAGATTTTGGCTATAGGGCCGATCCACAGCGGGAATGGCGAACGTTCGTCGTACGCAAACAACCTAAGGATCATGGATTAGGCAAATTAATTGAAGGCACCATCCATCCTGGGGAAATAGCTTTAGTGGTCGACGATGTTTTAACAACGGGCGGCTCATTGGTAAAGGCCGCCGAATCAGCTCGCGCCCAGGGCTTAGTTGTGACTCATGGGTTAGTGGTTGTGGATCGATCTGAAGAGGAAGGGAAAAGCCATCTGGCTCACATGGGCATTCAATTGCTCCCCCTTCTCACCTTGGAAGATTTAAGACAGACTCCTCCATCTGCCCTTTAAGTCCTCGGAATATTTCCCGCCACGGTTGAACCCCTCAGCCAGTTCTTCCGGCCTCAACTGGTAGGCATCCTATTTTTCGAAGACTACCCAGTTCAAATGATTGATGATGACCATTTCAACTTCACAACCTCGGCAGTACTCTCCTATTCCGGATGACTCGCTTGACCGTCTCTTCTGACCAACCATACAATTTTAAAACAATCGCTCAACAATTGTCTGGTCAATTGCCTTTCTAAAGAGTAAAGAGGACAACGCCATTTTCCTTAACTTCCTCAAACAAGAAAGCCATTCCCAATACTACGGAGGATCACCATGAAACGTTTCTCTTTCTCCTTGACAATCGCTCTTCTTTTCGTAGGATGGTGGAACCTCGCCACCGTTACTGCTGAACCCTATCTTTTAACGGTTCAGCAACTCAAAGCAGGACTTGAAAAGGCTTCCCAGTCCACACAAAAAGGATTTGTGCTCGTCGACGTTCGGAGTCCAGACGAACATATGAGTGGCTTCATTCCCGGAACGGAATTCAATATTGATTTTCGGGAAATGCAAGGGCGACACCGAGAACTCAACGCGAAACTGGATCAGCACATCGTGGTGTACTGCCAATCTGGACACCGCAGCAATATCGCTGCTGAAACCTTAATGGGGTTGGGCTATCAGCATGTCTATAATGTGGAAGGAAGTATGAATGCCTGGACAGAAGCGGGGTATCCTATCGAACACTCCAAGTAATCGAGAACGGCCTGCTGCAAAGAACGTTAGATGTCCGACACTGTGGAATAGATGCCGTTAAAGTCCTGGTGCATCTCCCGAAAGGCTTCTAAGAGGTGTGGGTCAAAATGTGTCGGCTTTGTTCTATCGTTCCCGTTTAAAATGATGTCGCATGTCTTCACATGCGTAAACGCTGGTTTGTATGGCCTTCGGCTCCGTAAGGCATCGTAA
>JBGSSO010000222.1:0-4517 GCA_041737015.1 Nitrospirales bacterium | reverse complement strand
CAGACCAAGCCACTTGGGCTCGAGCGCACCGGTCCAAACCGTGTAAGCTTGCTCATCATCGCTCATTAGCTAAGGTCGTCGCGGCCAAGCTCAAACAGCAGTGGTCTCCCCAGCAAATCGCCGAGTGGTTGAAGAGACAATATCCTGATAGAGAACAAGAACGCGTGTCCCACGAAACCATCTATCGCAGCCTGTATATTCAAGCGAGAGGCGTCTTGAAAAAGGAGCTTCAGGACTGCCTCAGAACCAAACGAGCCATTCGCCGATCGGGGCATGCAAGTCTTAAGCGACAAGGACTTGGGAAAATCACGCATGCCGTCTCAATTAGTGAACGGCCAGCCTCAGTCGAAGATCGTGCAGTGCCCGGGCATTGGGAAGGCGACCTCATTGGCGGAACCCACAACAGCTATATTGCTACGTTAGTCGAACACCAGTCACGATATGTCATGTTAGCCAAAATAAAAAAGAAGAATGCTGAAACCGTGGCGGCGGCTCTTATTCAGCATGCCCAGCGGCTCCCCACCGAGCTGTATCAATCATTGACCTGGGACCGAGGCACAGAAATGGCGAATCATCGCCACTTCACTCTCGCGACCGATATTGCGGTGTACTTTTGCGATCCCAAGAGCCCGTGGCAGCGTGGATCCAATGAGAATACGAACCGGCTTCTCAGGCAGTACTTTCCAAAAGGAACCGATTTATCCATTTATACGCAAGCACAGCTGAATACAGTGGCTCGGCAGTTGAACGAACGCCCGAGAAAAACATTAGAATACGAAACACCAGCAGGGAAATTTCAGGCATGTGTTGCAGCGACCAGTTGAACTCACAGCCAATAGCGGTCATTCAGGACGACGCCCGTTCATCACGAAAGTGGCGAGAAATATTTGAGGAGCGATGGGAGATTGCGAGGTGCCCAGCACCTCGCAAGACATGCCATGATCATCTGAGTGTCAAGACGCAGTGTCATTTGCTCTCCACCGGTCGCTCTGCATGGTATTAGGAGCCAAAAGGGCAACCCCCTCTCAATTTAAAGCTGATGCGGTTGATTGATGGGCAGTTAGTTTCTGCTCACGCCCTATTACGGCAGGCGGAGGATGGCTCGCTGGTTAAAGCGACAGGGCTATGACGTTGGGCGGCATCGCGTGCGGCGGCTAATGTGCCTGATGGGGTTATACGCTATTTATCAGAAACCACGCACAAGCCAGCCCCATCCGGAACATCGGATTTATCCCTATCTCTTGCGGAATCTGGTTGTCACACGGGCGATCAAGTTTGGTGCACAGATATTACCTACATCCCGATCAAGCGTGGGTTTTTGTATTTGGTGGCCATCATGGACTGGCATAGTCGCAAAGTCCTTGCATGGCGGATTTCGAACACGATGGAAACGCATTTCTGCGTGGAGGCTTTAGAGGAAGCTCTGGCTCTGTATGATGCGCCCGAAATATTCAACACTGATCAAGGAGCGCAGTTCACGTCTTGAGATTTTACGGCTGTGTTGAAAACACACGGGATTAAAATTTCAATAGATGGGAGGCAGATGGATGGATAATGTCTTTATTGAACGGTTTTGGCGGAGTGTGAAATATGAGTGCGTATACTTGAATGCGTTTGAGACGTCGCTCAGGCTCGCCAGCAGATGAGCGCATGGCTGAGTCATTACAATCAATCGCGGCCTCATTCAACATTCGATGGACAAACACCAGATAAGGTGTATCATCTTTCTCATACTCAGGGCCCTATTCCCCAAGATGAGAAGCAAGCGGCATAACATCAACCTAGCAATTGTAGCGTAACTTTGCCGCATGTCGATAATGTGGAATCCAATGCTAGAAACCTAATTCCTGAAGGCTTAAGCTATTGAAAGAGTGCAAGGTTTTCCAAAAGCGACAAAGATTTTCTTGCAAGTACTGTATCCAAAAAAAGAAAGCGTAAACAAACCATCAGCCCTGGGCTGTGAGCCCAAGTTGCCTAAGTAGCTGATTTCCTTTAACTCCCTATAGGGGGAAAGAATTCGTCCTTGCACAGTAATACATTAAAAAATCTATGACCTTGAATGTCATCCACCAACTGTAGTAGGAAACTTAACATCCAATCGCACGAGCCATCATCGGTTTGGCCAAGCCAAAGGCCTAGACGCTACATTTTTCAAAGTACACATTACGAGAGAGAATAGACTTGGTTCAACCTTTATTTGGCTTCATATAGAAGGAGGTATCCTAATGAGAAGGTGGCTCTATTTTTCTCTTTTGGTTGTTGTCACACAAGGATGTTTCACTTCCCCATGCCACGCAGCAGAAAAAGCAAATAGCTCAGCTCCTCAGGATAAGAAGCCTCCTACAATCATAGAGTTTTTAAGCACGAGAGAACTAAACAAAACAGAAACCAAGCAAAACGGTTTTTTCCCGTTTTATTGGGATCAGGTTGAAGGAAAGATTTGGCTGGAAATTTCATACTTCGAACAGGAGTTTCTTTATGTGAATTATCTCGCGACGGGGCTCGGTTCGAACCCAGTTGAGCTAGACCGAGGCAAGCTCGACCGAAGTAGGGTTGTGAAGTTCGTCCGAATTGGCCCTAAAGTGCTTTTGGTGGAACCTAGTCTGAAGTTTAGGGCACTAACCGAAAATCCTGCTGAGAGTCGTGCGGTAGCAGAATCTTTCGCTCAATCGATCCTTTGGGGGACACAGGTCGTCGCAACTGAGCAGAATGGTTCTGCGGTACTCGTTGACGCAACTGATTTCATAATCCGGGACTCCAATGATACGACTGGAATACTAGAAAAAAAAGAGCAAGGAAAGTTTGAACTTGATGCGAATCGAAGTGCAGTCTATTTGCCTCGAACAAAGAATTTCGAGGGAAATACCGAGTTCGAAGCCATTTTAACCTTTAAATCTTCGGCTCCGATGGCTGAAATAGTAAAGACCACACCCAGCCCAGAGGCCTTATCTCTGCGGCAGCACCATTCATTCGTTAGGCTTGATTCCGGGTATACGCCACGTCGCTGGGATCCGCGAGCGGGTTTCCTCTCACAGTTGTTTTATGATTACGGGTCTCCTCTAAATCAGCCAATCCAAAATAGATATATTTTGCGCCATAGACTTCGTAGGAATGAAGATGGAAAAGTCACGAAGCCTATTGTCTATTATGTAGACCCTGGGGCTCCTGAGAAAATCCAGCAGGCCCTTATCGATGGAGCCAGTTGGTGGAATGAGGCTTTTAAATCTGCGGGTTTTAAGAATGCCTTTCAGGTCAAACTGCTCCCACCTGATAAGGATCCGCTCGATATTCAATACAACGTAATTTTGTGGGTTCACCGGAATACACGAGGCTGGTCCTATGGGAATTCAGTGGTCGATCCACGCACCGGTGAAATTCTCAAAGGAGTTGTAACACTCGGGTCGTTACGCGCTCGCCACGACCGGCTCCTTTTTGAAGGATTGAACCCATATTCTCGTAATACTCCTTCAGGGGGCCCATGCGCTTTTGATTCTGGTGCCCCTATTACTGATGGCCTAGCTCAATTAGACCCTGAAATCGATCCCGTGGAACTTTCTCTCATGCGGATAAAACAGCTGGTGGCACACGAGGTAGGACATACTCTTGGGCTAGCACACAACTTTGCAGCTAGTAGTGCCGGGCGCACCTCAGTCATGGACTATCCTGCCCCAGAAATAAAGATAGTCAACGGTCATCTCGATCTTTCTGATCCCTATGGAAAGGGAGTTGGTGCATGGGATACCTTTGCAATCAAATACGGCTATTCACAATTTTTGCTAGATGCTGATGAGAATTCGGCCTTGGAAGAGATGGTACATAAGGCTTTTGAAAATAAAGCGGTATTTATTTCTGACGTTGACGCGAGATCGACAGGCGCGTTTCACCCACAGGCAAGTTTGTGGGACAACGGAGCTGATTCAGTCGAGGCTTTACGACATGAAATGAAAGTGAGAAAAATTGCTTTGCAACGTTTCGGAGAAGGCAACCTGCCGAATGGACGACCCATGGTCGAGTTGGAAGACATGTTCGTTCCCTTGTTCCTCCACCATCGCTATCAGGTAGAAGCGGCCGTAAAGTTGATAGGGGGGGCTTATTACCGATACTCGGTTGTTGGTAAACAATCGGAGCCCATGGTCTCTGTCGATCCAGAGAGACAAAGGGCTGCGGTTGCTACACTCTTGGAAACCCTCGACACAAGCGAGTTAGTCATACCAGATAGTGTATTATCTCTTCTTCATCCTCGTCCGTTCTGGGATGAATGGAATCTTGGGAATGAATTGATCCCCCGAAGAACAGGAATGATGTTTGATCCGCTTGCGGCTGCCGAAATTGCAGCCAGACTAACAGTTTCAAATATTCTCCAATATGAGCGAGCGGGCAGACTCATAGTTTTTCATGGTAAAGACCCGAATTCTCCTGGGTTGGACGAAGTCATAGATCAACTACTAGATAAGACTTGGTACAAGGAGTCCGAAGAAGAAGGCCTCACGAAAGTTGTCAAACATGTTATTGATCGG
>JBGSSO010000260.1:0-5220 GCA_041737015.1 Nitrospirales bacterium | reverse complement strand
CTGCCATCATTGCCTCCATCTTTCAATGCTAGTGTCGAGGCGTTGGGCAAAGCGAATGATGCCCTCTCCGACCAAGCTGTAGAGATGGTCCAGATAGAGTCGGTTCAGGAAGAGAAGATACAGGCGAGGTCCCAGAATGGAGACCCATGCCGGGAGGAGAATTCGTTGGCCTCGGGTATTGGTGTAGAGAATGCCCCAGCCCAAAATAATCATCGCGGTAACCGCTATTACTAACCCATCAAACAATCCACTATGAAGGGCTGCGACTTTGAAGTATTCGTGGGCGATTCCTGGTTCAGGATATAAAAAGTACGTGAACGTCTCGGCTCCCCATAAATAGGTGAAGATGATCAGCAACAATGCGAACAACATGAGCCCGACCACTTTCCAGGAGGCAACATAAAGTCGGGACAAGCTGAACATCGTTTGAGCAGCGGTCACCCAGGCGAAAAATAGAAAGATCACGGCTCCTTGTTCGTCCAGCAAAGGAATTTTCAACATTCCATGAGCTGCCAAGAGAATGATCAAAGGCAAGAGCAAGGTGACGCTGAGACCGGTCACCCAGGTGACACGTGAAGACGGTATGACTTCTCCACCGTGGTCGATCGTCGGGCGCTTGGGTTCGTGCCGCGATGCATGGATCACATGCCCCGCATTCAAAAATAAGGTGGCCTTAAACACGCCATGGGCCATAAGATGAAAGATGGCGAGCGCAAAGGCTCCTAATCCGCATTCCATAATCATGTAGCCCATTTGGGCCATGGTCGAAAATCCCAAAGTTTTTTTAATGTCGTTTTGAATCAGCATCATGCAGGCTCCTAGGATGACCGTGAACGCGCCCACTGCGAAGACCACATGCAATGTGGTGGGAGACAGTCCATACAATGGAGCCAGACGGTTCAGTAAAAAACCTCCAGCATTCACGATGCCGGCATGCATGAGTGCCGACACGGGAGTCGGGGTGTCCATGGTATCCGGCAGCCAGACGTGCAGGGGGAACTGAGCGGACTTGGCCATAGCGCCCACAAACAGCAAGAGCGTAATCACCGTGACGCCGCTGATTACGGGTTCGCCCCCAGGCCAAAGGGAAATCAGAGATGGGGACTCCGCTGCGCGGGCGAACAGTTCGGAAAATTCCAGAGTCCCGAAGAGGCGATAGGTCAGGAGGATCCCGGCCAGGAAGGCCACATCTCCCACCCGATGTACCATAAATGTTTTAAAGGCGGAGTTGACGGCCGGTCGATGCGTATAGTTATAGGCCAGCAGGAGGTAGAGCATCCAACTAAGGAGTTGCCAAAACACAAAAAGCATGAACAGATTGGTGCTGGACACTAAACAAAGGATGACAAATGTCATCAGACCCAAGAGCGAATAAAATCTGGCATATCCCCGTTCACCTTGCAGATAGTTGATGGAATAGAGGTGAATGATGGTACTGACTCCGGTAATGAGCACCATCATGATCGCGCTCAGGCGATCGATAAACAGACCGAAGTGAAGCCAGTCCTTTGACCCTGGAGAGAAAGACTGAAATGCGATGCGAACCGGTCCATTCACACTGACCGCATAGAGCAACCAGAGGGACCCGATAAAGGCTATCACCAGGGCAGGAACTCCTACTTTGTAACTGTTCTCTTGCAAGTGCCTACCGAAGAGGCCGATGATGAGGCCGGCAACCAGCGGCAATAGGGGGACGAGCACTGCGAAGGACATCGTCATGATGGGGTCTCCAGCTGAGGTCGTTGGCGGATGTCGTCATCAGACACGGCAAGAATGGCTGCTGCCTGCAATGCGGCATTGACCGCGCCATCCTCTCCGATCGCATGGGTCGCCACCGGAATGCCCTTTGGCATTTGGACAATTGATAAGAGGGAATCAAAGCCTTGCGGGGCTCGAGACCGCACCGGCACTCCGAGAACCGGAAGAATCGTTTTAGCCGCAGCCATACCCGGCAGATGCGCCGCTCCTCCCGCTCCGGCAATGAGCACGTGGATGCCCCGGCTTTTGGCCGATCCGACATACTCAAAGAGAAAATCCGGTGTGCGGTGGGCTGACACAATCCGGCATTCATGGGGAACGGCCAATTCCGTGAGAACCAGACTTGCGTGCCGCATGGTCTCCCAATCGCTGCGGCTCCCCATGATATTCGCCACGAGTGGATTGGAATTATCAGATTCAGTATTCATTGGCTTTGTTGACTCGCAAGAAATGATCCCGCTTAAAAAGCGTCTCCCCGGTTTGGATTTGGTTCCGTAAACAGATCCTGATTCGGCAGTCCACGTGAAAGAATAGTAAAATCCCCTACGACGAGACTGAGCCATTGTTTTGGCCCGCAACAGGTTCCGTCGGGAAGCATATCCCAGGATCCTCGTTGCACCAACACATTCCCTTTTGTTACCTCGGCTTTGAATCCTTCTGGATGACCAATGCCGAATATCGGACGCCTGGGGACTCTCACCTGGATCTCCGTGTCCGTCCAGAACAGTACTTGAGTCGCAATGTCGTTGATCAACACTTGAGTGCGCGAGGCATTCTGCCCCAACTGATAGTTTTTGGAGTCATGAGCCTTTTGATGGAGGCCGGGTTGAGTCGCTTCGGAAATTTTGAGAAAATCGCCGAACCCGGATCCCTTAATTGTTACGACTTCATCGAGGCCGGCGGCAATTGGGGAATAAGAATCGATCTTCGGTGTCACGACGGAAAAGGAGCCTGCCAGTGTGGCCACCACGCTTCGCTGGGCGCAACAGGTTCCATCCTGATTGGGAACGGTTGCACCCCGTTTAATCACAATGGGTCCGCTCTTAACGCTGAAGGGCACCCACACATCAATGCGATCATGCTGCCACCGATGAATGATAGCGGGGACTCCACCAATTTCCACAACGTTGTCCCCGTGGTTAAAGTCCATGTAATAGGGTGTCGCCCCGCTTTCTGAATAGACGCCAAAATGCGCACCCTTAATATGGAGTAAAGTTCCTATAGGTCCCTGCCCGGGGGTCACCTCGGTGACCTGGCTTGTCTGCACCATGAAATGTCCAATGGATCGCTCTTTGTCACCTCGCTTCAGTACTAATGGCCCACTTGTCGCATTGAGCGGCACATGTACCACAATCGTGCGAGGCGACTGGCCGGCAATCGTGGCCGGATGGCCATTAAAGAAAATGGCATCTCCTTGACTCTTGGTGTCTCCCAAATCCTGTCCGCTCAGCACCACTTTGCTTCCTACCGGCCCTTCGGTCGGTTGCACGGTGATGGGCGGAATGACGTTGAACGGCATGGCATTGCTGACGGTGTAAGTTGCCGAAGCGCAACACGATCCATCGGGCAAGGGATCCATAGAAGCCAAGCGCACCTCCACAGGCCCGCTGGTTGCATTTGCCGGAATCGTGACTTCGATTTTGTTTGGTTGCCACTTTCGTACGGACACACGGAGGTCATTGATGAGCACGTGATTTGCTCCAAACATCGCGTTGGGATTATGGGACCCGGCTGCATTGCCAAATTGTTCCCCTTCAATAATGAGGAGAGCGCCCGGCTCCGCTTCGGCTGGATCGATGCGCGTAATTTTTGGCTTTTTAAGGAGAAAAGTTCCCACTTGAATGGATTGGGACCCATCACGCACCGTCAATGGTCCATTTTGTGCGTGCAGGGGAACTTTCACGATGATGAGATCCCGTTCCCATAATTGGATGAGTGCCTGAACTCCGTTGAACTCGACCTGGTTGAGGTGAGTCCCCTGAAATTCCCCAAACTTCCCACCCCCTATGGTGACGGTGGTCCCGGGGGGGCCTTCCGAGGGTTGAATTTCAGCCCACACGATTGGGGCAACTCCTAAGCTCACAGCGATGAGTCCGATCACGAGTAAGATACCTTTCCGCATCGTTCTACTTCCTCCTGCTCTCTTGTCAAGCTCAACAGTATTGTTTGTCTTGATCAAATGTTTGTGGTTTCATTATTGGTGAACGCGGATTCAGGAACCGCACACCGTCGCAGACGGTCCATAATTGCAGCTCCCATACCGGACTCGAGGCATGGTTCAGCCCAAAGACGATCTAAACCCATGGCATCAAGACGATGGAGGGCTGCAAACAAATTCCGCGCGGCCTCTCGAAGATCTCCGGTATTCGACAAAATCTCGACGGCGGCGTAATGGCCGGTGTCGCAGAAGGATGAAAAAGCCAATAGTCCGACCTGTTCACCTGGCGCCACCGCTGGCCGGGCACCACGTGTTGGGAGAATGGAGAGGGGTGTCCTCGTCGCATAATGTCGGGCCATTTGTCCTGGAGCGCTGAGCACATGTTGGGAATCGTCTCTATGCCAGATCGGGCCAATAACCATTTCAAGGTTTTCCAGCGATATGCTCCCTGCCCGTAATAATCGGGGTTGTCTGTCGACAAGCGAGAGGACCGTGGATTCCACACCAAGGGGACATTGTCCTCCATCCAGAATACAGTCGACCTGGTCGCCCAAGCCGGCCATGACATGTTGGGCCTGCGTCGGGCTGATCAACCCGAAAGGGTTGGCACTTGGGGCGGCAAGAGGGGTATCGGCTTCCCGGATCAATGCCAGGGCCATGGGGTGGTCAGGCATTCTGATGGCGACGGTCGGCAATCCGGCGGTGACCACATCCGGTACCATCGAACGCCGGGGGAGTACCAGGGTGAGCGGACCCGGCCAGAAGCGTTCGGTAAGATTTTCTACTGCATCACGATGCATGTCGTTCAGTTCCACCAACAATCTCAGTGTATCCCACTCAGCCAAGTGAACGATCAGCGGGTCGCACGACGGACGTTTCTTGACGTGGAAGATTTTTCTGACTGCGTCAACGTTGAAAGCATCGGCTCCAAGCCCATAGACGGTCTCTGTCGGAAAGGCGACCAACCCGCCAGCCTGAATGAGTTGTGCCGCCGCGTGAATCTGTTCACGATTTGACTCGCTGAAGCTTTGGACGGGGTTCATCGGTGAGCCCCAACGGATGGTCCAGCCGCTAAAGGTAGGCTCCATGTGGCGTTTCGGGACCGAGCCAAAGGCCGAAGGATCCCCGCCAAATAGATGGAACCGGTCGCCACGACAATCCCTTGCGATCCGGCATGATCAAGGGCACGCCGGAAGGCCGACTCAGGCTTCTCGATGACCTCGGCCGGCGCGTTGCTTCTTCGTTGCCAGAGAGGCACCAACTCGTCTGGTGGGGTGGCGCGGTCGCTTGGGTATCGAGTAAAG
>JBGSSO010000200.1:0-6619 GCA_041737015.1 Nitrospirales bacterium | reverse complement strand
GCGGCCAGCGGCGCCGTCGCGGGTTTGGTGTCCATCACACCCGCCGCCGGCTATGTGGGCCCCATCGCGGCGATTGTGATTGGTTTTGGAGGAGGCGTGGTGTGTTATCTCGGTGTATTTTTAAAGCATAAACTGGGCTATGATGATGCCTTAGACGTGCTCGGCATTCATGGAATCGGAGGAACCTGGGGGGCAGTGGCCACCGGGTTATTTGCCAGCATGGGTGGAGGCACCGGGCTTTTTTTCGGAAATCCCTGGCAGGTAGTCATTCAAGCCATTGGAGTGGGCGCAACCTGGGTGTTCTCATTTGTCGGCACCTATCTCATTCTCAAACTCGTGGACGGCACGATCGGGTTACGCGTCAATCGAGAAGAGGAGGTGCTCGGATGTGATCTGACCCAACACCGGGAACGGGCCTATGGTTAATTCATACAAAAGAGATGTGAACGTTTCGAGAGCAGGGGACGGTCGAGAGGGTCAGGTGCCCACGACGACTGAAGGCGTTATTCAGAGTGTTTTAATCCAATGGAAGGATGGTTCTTATGAAGCTGATTCAAGCCATTATTAAACCCTTTAAGTTAGATGAAGTAAAAGATGCCTTGATCGAGTTGGGTATTCAGGGGATGACTGTCACCGAAGTGAAGGGATTTGGTCGTCAAAAAGGTCATAAAGAGACGTATCGAGGCACTGAATATCAGATTGAATTCGTTCCAAAAATTAAACTGGAAATCGCCTTGGCGGATGAACGAGTAGGGGAGGCACTGGAAGCCATTACGCGTGCAGCCAAAACCGGCAGTATTGGGGATGGAAAGATTTTCGTCTCCGAGTTACATAGCGTTATCCGCATTCGTACGGGGGAATCAGGCGAAGGAGCGGTCTAACCATTGCCACCCGACCACACCACGTGTTTACTCGAGGAGGGGAAATGAATCTGTTAATTTCACGCTCAACGCCGGGAAGGTTGACCGGATTGGTGCTATGGATGAGTCTAAGTCAGCCATTTGCTGTTTGGGCAGGTGAAGATGGTGTGCCGAAAATTGATACGGGGGATACGGCCTGGCTCTTAATGTCTTCGGCGCTGGTGTTGTGTATGACCCTTCCTGGTTTGGCCTTATTTTACGGCGGGCTGGTTCGCAAAAAAAATGTGCTCGGGACTATCATGCATACGATGGTGATTCTGTGTTTAATTAGCCTGGTTTGGGTGCTGTGCGGATACAGTTTAGCCTTCGGTCCTGATGTCGGAGGGTTAATCGGCGGGCTCGAATGGATTGGTCTCCAGGGTGTGGGGTTGGAACCGAGTCCGATCTATGCGTCGACGGTTCCCCATCAAGTCTTTATGTTCTTTCAACTCATGTTTGCGGCTATTACGGTTGCCCTAATTACCGGCAGTATAGCCGAGCGGATGAAATTTAAAGCCTTACTGCTGTTTGCGGTCTTATGGTCTCTCCTGATCTATACCCCGTTGGCGCATTGGGTGTGGGGTGGGGGGTGGTTGGCCAAGCTTGGAGCCTTGGATTTTGCCGGTGGTGCGGTCGTCCATATCTCTTCCGGGTTCGGGGCGTTGGTCTGTGCCGTGATGCTTGGGAAGCGCAAGGGATTTGGAGCAGAGCCGATGCCTCCACATGATTTGCCCATGACCGTCCTGGGTGCGGGACTCCTCTGGTTCGGGTGGTTCGGCTTTAACGCCGGGAGTGCGCTAGGAGCCAACGGTGTAGCCGGGGCCGCGTTTCTTGCCACGCACACGGCCGCCTCGGCAGGGGGACTCAGTTGGATGGTGGCTGAATGGGTCCATAGGGGAAAACCAACCGTATTAGGGGTCGCCAGTGGGGTGGTCGCGGGTTTGGCCACGGTGACTCCCGCTGCAGGATTTATCGGGCCGATGTCAGCCCTCCTGATTGGTCTGGTTGCAGGCACTGTCTGTTATGTTGCGGTCGTGTGGAAAATGCGGCTGGGCTATGATGATTCGCTGGATGTCGTGGGCATTCATGGCGTGGGCGGATTGATGGGTATATTAGCGACAGGGTTGTTTGCCTCAATCGGGGCCCAGGGTTTCTTTTTCGGGAACCCCGAACAGTTTGGTATACAAGTCGTATTGGCTTTGGTAACCTTGGCGTTTTCTGTCATCGGGACGTATCTCATTCTTAAAATCGTGGATCTGACGGTAGGGCTGAGAGTCTCAGCTCAAGACGAAGAAATGGGGTTGGATCTCAGTCAACACAATGAGCGGGCCTATTCCTAATAGGGAGCTGTGGAATTGAGCATGATGCGGTGGAACCGGACATGGCGTCCGATCCATGTTTGATGAGCGCGTATGGTAAAGGTTGAGGAGATGAGCGCGTAGGATTACTTTTATAAACAGATGTGCTTGCGAAGGAGGTATTGAATGACCGCGAAAGAAGTGTTGGATTTTGCGAAAAAGAACAAGGTGGAAATGGTCGATGTCAAGTTTGTCGATCTCATGGGTACCTGGCAGCATTTTTCGATTCCGACCTCAGAGTTGACGTTGGATCTATTTAAAGATGGCTCAGGATTTGATGGATCGTCTATCCGTGGCTGGCGCATGATCCAAAACAGTGACATGTTGATCGTGCCTGATCCGAATACCGCCTGCATGGATCCCTTTACGGAGATTCCGACGTTAAGCATCGTGGGGGACGTGCAAGATCCGATTACCCGTACCATCTACGAGCGGGATCCCCGCGGAGTGGCCCTTCGCGCCGAACAATATCTCAAAAGCACCAAAATCGGGGATATTTCCTATTGGGGCCCTGAAGCCGAATTTTTCATTTTTGACCATGTGTCGTTCGATCAAAACAGCCACTCCAGTTATTACTTCGTCGACTCGGAAGAGGGCATTTGGAATTCCGGAAAAGATGGAGTAAACCTCGGATCTCGCCCACGCCACAAGGAGGGATATTTTCCTGTGGCCCCTGTCGACTCGCAACAGGATATCCGGTCAGAGATGTGCCGGGAAATGGAAAAAGCCGGGATCAAAGTGGAGAAGCACCATCATGAAGTCGCCACGGCGGGCCAAGCCGAAATTGATCTTCGCTTTGACACTCTAGTCAAGATGGCCGATCAGATGATGATGTACAAATATATTGTGCGCAATGTCGCGCGTCGGCATAACAAAACCGTGACCTTCATGCCTAAGCCGCTCTATGGGGATAATGGAACCGGGATGCATACGCACCAGAGTATCTGGAAGGACGGGAAACCTCTGTTTGCCGGGAAGGAATATGCGGGTGTGTCGCAGATGTGCTTGTATTATATCGGCGGGATACTCAAACATGGTCCGGCATTAGCCGCGCTCACCAACCCGATTACGAATTCCTACAAACGGCTGACCCCGGGCTTTGAAGCACCGGTGTTGCTGGCCTATTCCAGCCGGAACCGCTCGGCGGGAATCCGGATTCCCATGTATTCGCCGAGTCCCAAGGCCAAACGCATTGAGGTTCGGTTTCCTGATCCCTCGTGTAATGTGTATTTGGCCTTCAGTGCCATGCTCATGGCCGGGTTAGACGGGATTCAAAATAAAATTCATCCGGGCGAGGCCATGGATAAAAATCTCTATGATTTAGAGCCGGAGGAATTAGGAAATATTCCCTCATTGCCCTCGAGTCTGGAACAGGCCTTAAAGGCTCTCGAGGATGACCATGAATTTCTCTTAAAAGGCGGGGTGTTTTCCGAGGACCTGCTCGAAGCCTGGATTGCCTATAAACGGTCCAATGAAATCGATGCCATTCGAGTCCGGCCACACCCGTATGAATACTTTATGTACTTTGATTGCTAAGCGCTGAGAGTGACCTTCCCCGCGTTCGTGCGGGGAAGGTTTGCGGTTTCCTTTCGCCCGGGTGAGTCCCTGAAGGAGATGAACTATTCCTTCTGATGCCCGGGCGTTATTGTTTGGGAAACCGTTGAAGAAATTGTTTGTGAATGTTCGTCATCCTGGTGTGGATGGCATGCTCCAGATCGTCAGCTCCTTGAAGCCAGTTTGTGGTGAGCATCCCGAGCCGGCGAGCGAGAAAAACCATTTCATCAGAACCGGATGGTGGCAGAACAAGATCCTGGGCATGGCCACGGACAATTCTGAGGCCATCAATGAGTTGTCGAAAATACAGATAGTGGTCTTTGAGTTGTGCCCCTTCTTCAAGACTAAACAGGCCTTCCCCGCTCAGGTGATCGATGGCCTCGAGCGTATTGGGCGTGCGAATGGAGGGATGGTCGTGCCCGTGCATGAGTTGAAGATATTGCACGGTATACTCGACATCAAGGAGGCCACCCGCTCCGTATTTGACATGCGTGGTTCCCGGCTGGACCAACTCTTTGATCTGACGCTCACGAAGGTGGAGGGCGGTCTGCAAATCCCATGGCTCGGGGGCATAGACAAATTGGTCACGATGCTGCTCAACCGCTTTTCCCACGGCACGATTTCCAGCAAGAAAGCGGAGCTTGATGAGGGCTTGTCGTTCAAAGGGAGCGGCTCCGCCATCTGAAGTATAATACCGCTGAATTTCTTCGAGGGAATTGGCGAGAAGCCCCTTATCTCCATGGGGGCGAAGCCGGGTATCCAGGTGGAAAATGCCTTCCTGTTTGGCTTCAATCCATTGGAGAAATTCCTGCGCCCAGCGTTCAAAATAATCTGAGGATGCCCGGGCTGTCTGACCTCGCGGGGCTTTGCCCGGCGTTTGATAGACAAACAGAATCTCAATATCGGAGGCATAACCTAATTCGCCGCCCCCGAGTTTCCCTAATCCAAAGATCGCCATCGCAGGAGGAGTGGTGAGGGAGGCTTTCGGATTGATCGCCTGTTGAGAATGCAGAAGGGCCTGGTGGAGAATGACATCAGCGAGATTGGTCAGGGCCTGGGAAAAGTCGGGAAGTGGACTATTTTCCAGGAGGTGACGCATGTCGATTCGAAACAGTTCTTCGTCCTTCCATTGATTCAAACGCTGTTTTTTGTCGGCAGGAGTTTTGGCTTTGAGCAATAATGGGTCTATGGCCTTGCTGAGTATAGATTTTGACCGGATCAGGGGACCCTTTTGGTATTGATTCATCATGGGCAACAAATTGTCATGCTGCCGGCGAAGTAAATCCTCCCACAGGTAATCACTGCTGCCAAAAAGTTGCGCCAGTCGTTCCAGAGTGGAAGCCTGGCTCAGCTTGGTGAGATGCGATGGGGTATTCGCCTGCTCTAACCATTGATCCAGGAATTGATCAAAATGGTCGAGCGCTTTCCCCGGGTCCGGCGCCCACCTCAAGTAATGGGTGAATTCTTTGAGTAGGGTGGCCGCCGTTCGCAGTTCCTGTTGTTCGCCTTTTCCCTGAATTTTTCCACCTTGCCGCCCGCGGACGTAGAGACGGTTGCGGACGCGGTGGTTGGCGACTTCAATCTTGGCTTTCACAATATAGATGCCGCGCATGGCCAAGGCATTGGCAAAGGTGTACAAAAACGCCGGCGTATCGGTTGAGCTAATATCCAGAATGGTTTCATGACTGCCGCGCGGGTTGGAAAAGGTGATGTGCACCGGATGAACCATCTCTGTCGGTTTTTGACGCAGGGTCTCTAAATTTTCAATGAGCCGGCGATTCACCTGGCGACGGGCTTGCCGGATCTGATTCTTTTGAAGAAGGACGAGGAGGGCCGTCACCATCTCTTGAAACTCACGTTGTTCAGGTTCGTCAAATTTCAGGTCTTCAAGTGCCTGCACGTGAAAGACATCCACCACAATTTTTCGGGTCAACCCTCGAGTCGCTTGTGAGGATGAACCCATTGGCATGTGTCCCGGAGGTGATTTCGTGGATGGAGGAGGGGGAGACGTGGTCTCCAGCGAGGTGAAAATCGTGGCCTCGCGAATATCCAGCCCAAAGGACGATAAGACGCCACAAAACGTGGCAAATTCTGAAAAATAGTCATAACCCACCAGAGTCAGTTCATATTGCCGGGTGGGTAGAGTCCGGATCGAGATGGCACAGGGTCGTTCAAACGTGAGCTGGTTCGCCAGTGCTACATGTTGCAGGATCGCGTCGGGAGGAAAGCTTTCAAAATAATCCGGGTCCATCTGCCGGACAAAATCTCTGATCAAGGCCGGACGAAGGTCGGGACATTGGGTTTGATAAGACTGGATCCGCTCGGTTTCGTTCATGGTGCCGAGTATACTGAAAAATTGTTGCATTGTAAGGTCTGACGCGCTCCCGTATAATTTTCCTTTTTTACGATGACCGCTTTCAAACCACACGCAGCCTCTGAGGGTGATCCTCCCGCTGCTCGCCTTCCCGATCCCACGCCCTTACTCCTGGCCTCAGGACTTTCATCGCAAGACGTGGCGCAGATTCTTCAGGCCTATGGCCTTCAGGATTGCAAACGGGCCGACCAGAACCTGCAAGCCATGGCAGGGGAACCGGTCACCCGGAAAGCCCTGGCGACCATTCTGCCCGCGGTGTTAAACAGCGTCGCGCGAACGGCCGATCCGGATCAGGCCATCAATGAATGGGAACGGTATGTCGATTCCGGTCTCCAACGGCTCCAACTGTTTCAATATTTAGCGATGGTCCCGCATGTGGTCGAGGTGTTGGGAACGGCGTTCGGGAATAGTCCGGCCATGGCGCAAACGTTTAT
>JBGSSO010000139.1:0-4503 GCA_041737015.1 Nitrospirales bacterium | reverse complement strand
GCTGAGGAAACCTTAGTGGAAGTCATGCTGGCCATATGGAAGGGCCTCCAGACCTTTCAAGGGCAATCAAAAGTCTCCACCTGGATTTTTGGGATTGCCCATCATAAGGCCGTGGACGCTCTGCGCAAAGTCACCAGCCAGCAACGGGGCGGCATACCATTGGAGTACATCATCGAGACAGCAGAGTCCAATGAAAATCCATTGAACGATACACAACAGAAACGGATAACCGAACTCACCAACCAGGGACTCATGACCTTATCACCGGATCACCGGGAGATTTTGCATATGGCGTTCTTTGAAGAACTCTCCTATCCGGAAATTGGAAAATTATTAGACATTCCAGTTAATACGGTAAAAACTCGAGTGTACTATGCCAAGCAACAGCTCAAAAAGAGTCTCCAGCACCAGGGAGTGACAAAGGAAATTATTTAAACGAGATGGAACCCGAAGAACCGATTCATAACGAGACGACCCTCCTCCCAGGCTATGTCAGCCGGACGCTGACTACCAAGGAGCGCGAAGAGGTCGAACTTCATTTGGAATCATGCGCCTCCTGCCGGCAGGACCTTCAGGAGACCAAGAGCATGCATACCGCATTACAAACCGCCATCGAAAAACGGCCAGGGCCTTCACCAGCAGCTTTTGCCGAGGTCATGCGCCGTATTCACCAGGAACCTCAATCAGCCCCAACAACCGTTCGGCAGGGACACGAGAACTCCTGGTGGGAATCGATTGAAAGAACCTTTCGTTCACTGTTCGAAGTCCGATGGGCTCCGGCCCTTGCCAGCCTATTGATTGTCGGACAGGCAGTCCTCTTGGTCTCAGTTCTCGGAGGGCCGGAAGGAGAGATTACACCTGGCTCAAGTCCGGTGATTGAACGAGGCATTCCACAAGGAGCTCCAGGAATCCCGCGCATTAAGGTTCAGGTCACATTCGTCGAAACCGCACAGGAAATCAATATTCGTCGCCTGGTGCAGGGCCTGGGCGGGCAAATAATAAACGGCCCAACACCCGAAGGCTTGTATACGCTAGGATTTGAACCCAAAGGAACCGATTCTGGGGAATCCATCCTATCCGCTCTCAACGCCCATCCAGACCTCATCAACACAGCCACAGCTCTCCACCCTTGAACCTTTCGGGTATTCCTCTCGACTGACCCTCCAACAACAGCCTCGGGCAGAAAGGCCCAACTGGAATCGTGAATTTGCCCTTTCGGCAAGCAAAACCTAGAATAAAATCGAGCTGTTGCTACTGATTGGAACAACCCATGCCACCATCGCACCGACAGATTTATTTTGGCTCCTATGGCCTAACGATGGCGGCGATGACGACTATCATGGGACTGTCATTCTTGTTTCCATCATCCGGAGGTGCCGGATTTCTTGATAATACCTTGGATTTTGGAAAGGATCTCCTGGCAAAAGCGGCAATTAACTACACCAATAAATATGAAAAAAAGTTAGGCCAATTGCTGCAGTCCCTCCGTCAACCGGGAGCCGGCCATCAACCCTTCATTCAGGACATCACACCAGGCAACCCCTATGACCCAAATGGTCCATTTGGCATAACCAACCCTAACTATGGCAATCAATATGGAGGGAATCCGTACGGACAAAACCCCGGATACGATCAGAGAGGTCATCAGTATGGGTATGAAGGGCAAACCGCGGAATTCGGCTATCCGACCGATCCCAATTATGGCGGATATCCCCCTGGCGATCCCAATGCCTATCCGCAGGGCCAAGGCTCCTATGACCCCTATAATCCCAACCAGGGCAATCACTCCAGTGGAGGCTATGGGCAGTATCCGAACCAGACATCTCCCGTAGATCCAATTTATGGCAATAATCCCTCTGGTCAATTACAACCGTACGATCAGGGACAGGGGGGATACCCCTCAAACGACCCAAACAGAGGAAGCTCCGGCTATCCCTCGACCCCTTATCCCCAACAAGGAGGACAAAACCCTTCCTATCAATATGGTGGAGAGCGATACTCTGGACAGCCGGATCCACTCTCACCGCAAGGCAGATATGACCCTTATCAACCACACGCTCAATCCCCGCAATCACCGGCATATACTCAACCCGCACCCCCTTCATATCCTTCCAACCCGAGTGTAGACGCACCAACACTACCGGCCATTGGGATGGTTGAAGGACTTAGACTTGACGTCGCCCTCGTCAAAAAAACCTTCGTCAACGGAGCCGAAACCCTTACACCAATTCAAGATGGGGATATTCTGAAAGACGGCCGCGGCAATGCAAAGGCTGGGGAGAAATTCCGGATGATGTTTAGGGCAAATACCGATTGTTATGTCTATGTCATTGCCATTGATGGATCCGCCTGGGCGCAGGGGGTGTTCCCCTCACTTACGTTGCCTTTCGCCAATCCCATCAAGCAAGGCCAACAATATGTCATCCCGGACAACAATAATTGGTTCAGCCTGGATCAATTCAAAGGAATTGAAACCGTCTTCTTTGTGGCCTCACCAGACAAACGTCAAGATATTGAAGAGATCCTGGCGAGTATTGGAGGACGGGAACGCCATCCCGCAACCGCACCCCAACAGGTTACCGAAGCGCCGATCATTCCGGCAGGATTCCATGGACGCCAACAAAGCACCACACCTTTTACCCTTGGACAAAGCAGCGCATCAGACCAGGATTTGATGCCGACCACCTATTTCACCCAAAAAGCCGGCGAGGCCTTACGAGTCACTCGATGGTTCCGACACGAATAGAGCTTTCAATGAAGACACAGACACGATCCACCATCGCCACGATCCTCATCTCAGCCATGCTGGCTTCATGCTCCACTCCCCAAGGACAAGGTAACTTTTCGCAGAGCATCCCCTGCCAGCCCGGCAGTGCACAATTGACCGAAAGTCCAATGGCGTCGTTTGCCAAACAGGTCATTCTTAATCCGCTGGCCAATATCGGAGGCACGTTGTTGGCAACTGCTGCCGCGAATTACAGCCAACAGTATACAGACAACTTAAATACGCTCCTCACCAAACTCGTCACACCAAAAAAGAAAAAGAAGAAGCAGTCTGATCAATATTACGGTGACCAGGGATTCCAGCAGGGACAACAAATCGATCCCTACACGGGCCTTCCGGTTCAGATTGATCCCTATACGGGTCTTCCTATTCAAACCGACCTGAACACCGGTCTGCCGCTCCAGGTTGATCCCAATACCGGACTCCCCATTGGAAACCAACAAGGGTTTGATCCCGGACAATTTCCTGGAGATCCCAACTCAGGGTATGGCGGGGCACAACCCTTCAATGATGGAACACCACAATACGGATTTGATGCAAACGATCCAAATGTCCAAGGGCGTGGAGTACCGGGACAGCTTCCCCACGCAAGATTTCCCTCAACCCCTTGCGACCAAGAGCTGAAACCTGAGGCCTACCAGGCCGGCAATTCGCAAAACCAACTTGACGGCTACGATCCCAATGTGGCGCAACAAGAATATCCTCAAGATTCGAATGCCCAGGGCTATACGCAAGAAAATCCTTATGCCCAACAATCGTACCCGCAAGACTCCTATACGCAGACAGGACCGGAGACAGGAGTCCAAACCCAGGAGACAGGAACTCCGATCGGATTGGATGTCGTCATGGTGAAGAAAGCTATTCGAAACGGAGCTCCGGTGGTCCTACCGATTCAAGACGGCGACGTCCTGAGAGACGGGCGCGGGAATGCGGCGGCGGGCGACAAATTTCGGATCATGTTCCGACCCAACAGCGATGGTCATGTCTACGTTATCGCCATTGACGGTTCAGGCTGGGCGCAAGGCATCTTTCCGCCGCCAACGGCTCCCTTGGCCAATCCGGTGAAAGCAGGCGAGCAATACGTAATTCCCGAAGGCAACAACTGGTTTAGCCTTGATCAATTTAAGGGGATCGAAACCATCTTCTTCGTCGTGTCGCAGGACAAGCGGCAGGATATCGAAGAAATCCTCCAAAGCATCACCGGGCACGAACGTCCGGCATCCGAAAGTCCCCATCAGGTGACCAAAGTAGCCATGGTGCCCTATGGGGTCGGAGGAACCCGGCCGAGCGCCAAACCGTTCGGCCTCTCAGAAGGGTCAGGCCCGGATCACGCCATTATTCCCACAAGTTATCTGGCACAACAGGCCGGGCAAGATCTGCGACTCACTCGCTGGTTCCGCCACGAATAGAATGAAAAAATGCATCGCTCACCAACATAAGGATGCCGTCATTCGAATAGATAGTTGGCCGGATTCACCTGACCTTTAACTCTTCAATGACTCAATCCCCCCCACGACGTCCCTGGCTACTCATGGGTACCAGCCTTCTCTTCAGCGGTTGTATGGCACTCCCGTTTTTAATTCCCCCACTCGTAGAATTCGGGGCCAACCTCTTGAGAACAGCGGTTAACAACTACGGGGACACCCATGAACAAAACATGGAAAACCTACTAGTGGCGCTTCAACAACGGAACAATCCAATGGTGTCGCAAGGCATCA
>JBGSSO010000124.1:0-6063 GCA_041737015.1 Nitrospirales bacterium | reverse complement strand
CTTGCCGCCCGCGCCCAGCCGCGCGCGCAACTGCGACTGCTTTTCGTCGGGGCGGCGGCGCTGGATATGCTGGATGGCGTTGTCGCCCTCGGTCAGCTCGTCGAGCTGGTGTTGCGCGAAAAAGCCGATGCGCAGCTTGGGCGACAGCGTCAGCTTGCCCGCCATCGGCTTGAGCCTGCCGGAGATCAGCTTGGCCAGCGTCGATTTGCCTTGCCCGTTGGCGCCCAGCAGCGCAATCCGGTCGTCGGGATCGATGCGCAGCGACAGCTTGCGCAGCACCGCGTCGCGGCCATAGCCGACGGCGGCGTCCTCCAGCGCGAGGATCGGCGGTGCAAGCTCCTCGACGGCGGGAAAGCGGAACGGGGCGACCGGGGCGGTGTGGCCGACGGTGATCGGCGTCATCCGCTCCAGCATCTTGATGCGGCTCTGCGCCTGCTTGGCCTTGGAGGCCTTGGCGCGGAAACGGTCCACGAAGCTCTGGATATGGGCGCGCGCGGCGGCCTGCTTGCCGGCGGCGGCCTGAAGCTGCGCCGCCTTCTCGCGCCGGATGCGGTCGAAGGTGTCGAAGTCGCCGGGCGTGTAGCCCAGCTTGCCGCCCTCCAGCGCCAGAATCCCGGTCACCGAGCGGTTCAGCAGCTCGCGGTCATGGCTGATGATCAGCGCGGTGTGAGGATAGCGCGCGATGAAGTTCTCAAGCCACACCGTGCCTTCAAGGTCGAGATAGTTGGTCGGCTCATCCAGCAGCAGCAGGTCGGGCCGCGAAAACAGCACCGCCGCCAGCGCGACGCGCATCCGCCAGCCGCCCGAGAAATCCTGACGAGTCTGAATCAACAATATCCTATGACCGACGACGGTGATTATTTCACGATCTGGGTTGGGGTGTGGCAATGCTCAACGCGCCTCCTTCGGTATGCAACGGCGGGGCATCCCGGTTCAATAGTAGTGAAAAGGGACCGTTCTTCGGTTGTGTTGGGGGACCGATCCTGGCCTATCGGTTTTTCGGATAACCAGGTGTATGGAACTGATTCCATCACCGTGAGTCCCGGTGACCGGATGTATCTCTTTAGTGATGGGATTTACGAGGTGATGAATCCTCAGGAAGAGATCTGGGGGAGGAAAAGGCTTCGGGAGGCACTTGAGGGGGTCGCGAATCAGCCGATGCAATTGGGATTGTCCCGTATTATCGAACAAAGCCGGACATGGGATGCCCAGGGCAAGTTTGAGGATGATGTCGCGATACTCGGAATGGAGTTCCAGGAGTGAGGGGGTATGGGGTGACTAGTAATGGATGCCAAGGTGTCATGATCTGTAGGTTCTTCTGTCTTCTGAGTTGATCCGAAAAGGCTATGTCTCTTTAGTTGTGAGATGGCATGTATGAAAAACACTTCTTCCCGTATCTTGTTAGTCGACGACGATGAGTTAAACCTGGATGTTCTTGTCGAATGCCTTAGAGAGGAACCGTATGAACTGGTTCAGGCACATAATGGAGAAGAGGCCTTAGCGCATTTACAACAGGATGAACAAGGGTTTCATGCCATGGTGTTGGATCGAATGATGCCAGGGATGAATGGACTTGACCTGTTGTCGCATGTGAAAGGGGATGAACACCTCCAATGCCTTCCGGTGGTGATGCAAACCGCAGCGGGGTCACCGCAAGAAATTTGCGAAGGGATTGAGGCGGGGGTCTTTTTTTATCTCATCAAGCCCTTTGATCAACAGCTTTTATTGCGGATTGTGAGCGCAGCGGTTGAGGAGGGATTGAAATGGAAAAGGATATTCCGAAATCTAAGCCAGCAGTCTCAGATTGTTGAATTATTACAGCAAGGCCGTTTCCACATTCGAACCATGGAAGAAGCATATGATCTGGCATTCCTGTTGGGACGAGCCTGTCCCAATTCAGAAAAAGTGGTGTTCGGGCTGAATGAATTGCTGGCGAATGGGGTGGAGCATGGAAATTTGGGAATCGGGTTCGATGAAAAAACGGCTCTCCAGGCAAGTGGAACGTGGGAGGAAGAAATACAAAATCGGATGTCGTTTCCTGAGCATGTCGATAAGGTGGTGGACGTGCTGTTTGAACGTTTCTTGGATTGCGTCCAGGTGACGATAACCGACCAAGGTTCGGGCTTCGACTGGCGGAAGTATGAACAGATCAACCCAGATCGAATTCTGGAAAGTCATGGACGGGGTATTGCGATGGCCAAGGCTTTAAGTTTTTCACGGCTCGAGTATAGAGGGAAAGGTAATCAAGTCGTGTGTGTGATCAAGACCGAAAAGTTGACAGGTCCAGGGTGGGGAAAGGAGATATCTGAATCATCCAGGGCTTTCTCAAAGCATTTGTCCTGAACTTTCTATTCAGCTCAGGAGCTAAGAGCGGTCCATCCAACCATGTGTGAGAAACGTTGTTTCCTAGAAATCAAGAGTCACCATTTCCTCATGAGAGAGAGTTTTTAGCCATATAAGTCAGTACGACAATATTGATAGTTCTTCTAAAATAGGGTCCTTTGGCTTCCGAAAGATTTGGTTGTTTCCGGTTTTTCGCCTGTCATATGGTTGGGGAAAAAGCTATATAGAGAATGCCAAAAATCGCCACATTCATCGGATCGGAGAAAGTGTCATTTCCAAAAGACAAAGAGCTACTGAAAGCAAGAAGCATTCAAGAGAATCCGGTCCTTCTATAAAGGGTGAGGAGGCAACATGGAAGACGGTAAAACTACGGCATGTATTCCCGAGAAGTCGATTCTAAGGCCACTAGGGGATCTCACTATTTTTGAAGCGGCTCAATTCCATGCCGATTTGCTGGCCTTGCATCAACAAGAAGGCCCGCTTCAGATCGATTTAAAGGAAGTGAACTGTATGGACGTTTCTTGTGTGCAACTCATGGTTGCCGCGACCCGCTCCGGGCGGGTGACGGTTCTGGGGTATTCCAGTCGTATTCGTGACAAGTTTGCGCAAATTGGATTTGAACAGTTTCTTCCGAACCAGGTGCCCTCAAGCAGAGCCAGGAAATAATGCTGTTGGTATTTAACGTGATCCAAAAATGAGGTGATGTGTGGATAGTGAATGGATGATAGGGATGGGCGTTGTGCTGGCCGGAACAGGGATCGGTTATGTCCTGGGCTTGAGTAGCGGGAAGGGTCGTATCCACCTGTTGGAAAAGAAACTGCAGGAGGAAATTCATGCTCAGCGCCGTTCGTTAGAAAATTGGAAAGCCTTTTGCCAGTCCCTGGCACCGGTGTTTCCGGTTTTTGTGGCACAGATCAAGGCGGTCATACAAGAGACGGGACAAGCGGCAGACGGGTTGATTCAGCGATTTAAGGCTATTTCAAAGAGTGCCAGGGAGCAGGTGGAGGAAACCGAAGCGTTGTTAAGCCTGGCAGATGGTCGTGGCGGGAAGGAAGAGTACACCGTCGATCGGATTCTTGAGGACACACAAAAGACCATAGAAATGTTCGTCAAACAAGTCACACAGACGACGACGGTGACACTCGCAGCTGTGAGCGTGATGGAGCAGGCACTGGAAACCACCTCACGCATATCAGAGGTGGTGGAGGAAGTCGAATTTATTGCCGATCAAACCCGATTGTTGGCACTCAATGCGGCGATTGAGGCCGCTCGGGCAGGAGAGCATGGACGAGGGTTTGCCGTGGTGGCAGATGAGGTGACGAAATTAGCAAATCGGTCCGCTCAGGCCTCTGAGCAAATTCGTACTCTCGCGACAACGGTCAAAGGAACAACCGAGTCGGCGATGTCGGAACTCCAAGTGTTGGCGTCTTTAGACTTATCGGAAACGGTAGAGGCTCAGAACAAAGTCCTGGAAATGATCAAGGTCATGGCGTTAAAAAATGAGGCATTAAAGGACAGTGTCGGAACCAACTCCGGTCGGGGCAGAGAATTGGGAAAGGATATCGGGCAAATTGTGATGTCCATGCAATTTCAAGATATCACTCGCCAAAAATTGGAACATGTTTACCGGCCATTGGAGCGAATTCATGCGCCACTTCAAGCTGTGGTGGACGATACTGACGGAACGGACATGATGCCCAAGGTGCTTGAGGAACTCCGGAATCTTGAGCACATCTATACCATGGAATCGGAACGCCTCACGATGGAGGCCGCCCGATCCGGTCAAAAGGCGGTGATGGTCGGAACTGGTTCAGACGAAGGAGGCAACATCACGTTGTTCTAAAACGACAGGCGTAGGGGATAAACAGTCAATAGTGCGGAAAGAAGAATCAGATTTCTCCCCTCCCTGAAAGGCTCCAGAGGTGTTGTGGATATTCATACGGTGCAAGCTTCAGGCTGATTGAGGCACACAGACCAAAGAAGTGAGGGAATGTTATGGGCAAGACCGTGTTAGTCGTGGACGATTCCGTCTCAATGCGTCAAATGGTGAGCTTTACGCTGACGGGTGCCGGCTATGAGGTGGTCGAGGCTGGAGACGGAAAAGAGGCCGTGGATAAACTCAATGGTGGGGCAAAGCCCAATCTGGTGATTACAGATCTGAATATGCCGAACATGGATGGAATTGCTCTGATTAAAGCCGTGCGGGGGATGGCCGCCCATAAGTTTACTCCGATCTTGATGTTAACCACCGAGTCCTCTGATGACAAAAAGAAAGAAGGGCAACGTGCTGGAGCAACCGGATGGGTAGTGAAGCCGTTTAATCCGGAGCAAATGTTAGCCACGATTAAGAAAGTCCTGCCAGGGTAGGAAACGTGAACCGTAATGCGTCAGGGGGTAAGGCGGGAAGGGGTAGGCCTGAAACGTGAGGCGAAAGTTGAAGTGAAACTTGAAAAAGCCACACAAGAAATTGGATCTATGGAATGTAGCAATGCAACTTGTGACTGATGTGTACAGAATATCCAAAACTTTTCCTAAACAAGAGAGTTATAGGCTTATCAATGAAATGCGGAGAGCGGTAGTCAGTATTCCCAGTAATATCGCGGAAGGTGCGGCGCCGCAGACGCCAAAAGAGTTTATTCAGGATTTACACGTTTCTCAAGGGTCGTTAAGCGAGCTGGATACTCAACTGGAAATTGCCAAGCGATTTGGGTGGTTACAGGAAAAGGTTAGGGATGGGCTGGAGAGTGTAATGAATCGAATAGATAAGATGCTGAGTGGGTTAATCCGGCATCAAAAATCACCTCACCCATTACGCTTCACGAAAAGATACATCCTCAGTCCATTCGCAAAGGAGTCGAATCATGGCGGTTGATCTCTCACGATTCCAAGAATCATTTTTTTCTGAGTCGGCAGAACATGTAGAAACCATAGAATCGGGATTATTGGCGTTAGAGCAACGTCCCAAAGATTTGGATTTACTGAATCGAATTTTCCGTGGCGCTCACTCAATTAAAGGCAATGCGGGGATGTTTCATTTTACCGCCATTGCCGAATTGACTCATAAAATGGAAAACATTTTGGATGGCCTCCGGAATGAGAAAATGCCGGTGACCCCCCATGTCATCGATGTGCTATTGCGGGCCTTGGACGGGTTGAAAGGTCTCCTGGATGCGGCGCAAGGCGGCGAGGCCGCAAATGAGTCAGCCATTCAAGTATTGGAAAGTGAATTGGAAGCCTGTCAGAAGGAATCGACTGGGCCGGTAAACGAGGGGTCTTTAGCTGAAGCCACACCCATGGGACCAAGCCCACCAGCAGGGACCTGGCGAACAATCCAGATTGATTGGAGCCCCTTACCGGAATTGTTTCAACGAGGCATGGATCCGGCCCAGATTTTCAAGGAACTGCATGAGTTGGGCATGGTGAAAGTCCTGCACGTGCGGACCGATGGTCTTCCTGCGCTGGACATTCTCGATCCTGAACGATGTTACCTGAGTTGGAGGGTGGAATTGGAAACCGATGCACCCATTGCCCAGGTCGAGGATGTGTTTGTGTTTGTCCGGGATGGGAGTGAATTGACCATTATTGATTGCGCGCCGCCAAAGCCTGAACCCTATAAACGGGTGGGTGATATTCTGGTGGAAGAAGGGGTGGTGACTCCGGAGCAAGTGTTGGCCTCTCGTCCAGAAATCATTTTTGCGTCGTGGTGTGGAAAGCCTGTTT
>JBGSSO010000098.1:0-17527 GCA_041737015.1 Nitrospirales bacterium | reverse complement strand
ATGTACCCGCCTCAACCGGATACCTTTGATGAACTCGTGGCTTCGGATGGGTCCGTTCGTCCCCATTGGCAAAATCTGTTGAAAGAGTTTGAGGGCCTAGACACCACTCATCGCCGTCAGGCTCACGAAACTGCCGCACGGATGTTAAAAGATGACGGCATGACTTATCTTGCCAGTCAGAATGGCCGACAATCGGACAGACCCTGGCAGCTTGACTTGTTTCCACTGTTGATCAGCCAGGAGGAATGGCAACACCTCGAAGCCGGCCTGATTCAACGAGCCCACCTCCTCAACCATATCTTGAGCGATTTGTATGGCCCGCAACAATTACTGAAAAACGGAACCTTACCCCCTGCTGTCGTGTTCGGCAATCCCCAGTTTCTGCAGCCCTGCCATGGCGTCCCGGTGGCGGGAGGCACCTACTTACATTTCCTGGCCTTCGATGTGGCGCGGGCGCCAGACGGGAATTGGTGGGTTTTGCGGGATCGCACCGAAGCGCCCACCGGTGCCGGATTCGCCCTCGAAAATCGCATTATCGTCTCCCGGTCATTACCTAACCTGTTTGCCCATACACACGTCCAACGACTCTCTTCGTTTTTCCAGACCTTCAGCGAGAGCTTTCTCCAATTTTCACAAAGGGAAGATCCCCTGGCCGTCGTACTATCACCAGGCCCAGAAAACCAAACCTATTTCGAGCATGCGTATTTGTCACGGTATCTGGGATATCCGATCGTCGAAGGGTCGGACATGACCGTACGGGATGAGCGGCTGTTCCTGAAAACTGTTGATGGCCTGAAGCCCGTTGATCTGGTCTTGCGGCGGATCTATTCGGACTTGTGCGATCCCCTCGAATTGATGACCGAATCCACAACAGGTGTCCCGGGGTTACTCCAAGCCATTCGAGCCGGACACGTCACGATGGCCAACGCGCTCGGGAGCGGATTGATCGAAAGCGAAGTCCTCTTAAGCTTTCTGCCGACATTATCAAAATTCTTTTTTGGCGAAGGCCTGAAGATTCCCAGTGTCGCCACCTGGTGGTGTGGACAAGCCAACGAGCGGGCCTACGTGCTCGACAATATGACCCGATTGTTAATTCGTCGCGTATTGACCCCAAAACGAGGCCTTACCCACGACCGTCTGTCTTCCTTCGGGCCTGACCTGAGCGAGCAAGACCGTAGAGCCCTGGCTCAAGCCATTAATCGGCGAGGGCATGAGTATGTGGGACGGGAAATCGTTTCGCCTTCCACCACGCCATTTTGGACGTCTCACGATGAGCTCAAACCGGTCCCGATGACCGTCCGCATTTATCTCACAGCCACGAAGGACGGCTATACCGTCATGCCCGGTGGACTCGCTCGCGTGTCGGTTCGATCCGACCCTCGTGGGCATTGGCATGAACCCGGTGATTTCAGTAAAGACACCTGGGTGAAGTGGAACGGTCCTCTTGATATCCCGACAGCGGTCACGCTTCCCCACCATAGGCTTCAACTTCGACGAGGAGGAAGGGATCTTCCCAGTCGAACCGCTGACAATCTCTTTTGGCTGGGACGTTACGCCGAACGCGCTGAAGGCGCGATCCGTTTATTACGAAGTCTGGTGTCACGCATGAGCGGAGAGGCAGGAATCGGAGATGACCCTGAGACCCTGCATCGTTTGGTTTCCTTACTCGTGATGCAGAAACATTTATCGCCCCGTCGGGCCAAACGGGCCGTGGAAGGCGGAGCCAGTGCCGTGGAAGCCGAACTGCGAACAATTTTATTTGACCCGGATTCGCCGGACGGGTTGGCAACCATTCTCCAGAATGTGCGACGCACTGCAGAACTGGTCCGCCACCGGTTGTCCCTCGACACCTGGAATATTTTAATGGAACTCACCAGCGTGCCAAAGGGATGGGCGCAGACAAAAGGACAAAGCATCGATGATGCTATTCGCCTGCTGAGCCGGATGATTCAACATCTGGCAGCACTCAACGGGATGGTCATGGAAAATATGACCCGCAGCTATGCCTGGCGTTTTTTGGAAATGGGACGGCGCTTGGAACGCGTGAGACATTTATCCAAACTCATCCGTCATTTAGCATCACGAGGAACGCCGGAAACCACCGGCGCCCTCAATCTGCTGCTGGAATTAGCCGACGCCTCCATTACCTACCGAACCCGATACAAGGCTGAAGCCAAACTCGCTGCAGTCTTGGATTTACTTTTGGCCGATGACACCAATCCCCGTTCCATTATTTTCCAGTTATTGACGATCGAGGCACACATCAACGCGTTGCCCCGAGAGGAAGCATCTGCTTCAATCAACCCGGCACAACGGATTACCACACGTGGGTGCACGGATATTCGACTGGCCGACATGATGGAACTCGCTCAATTCACGACAAAAACCGGAGTGCGAGTTAATCTTGAACGACTGCTCAAACAACTGGATCAACACGTGCATCAACTCTCGGACGTGGTGGCTCATACCTTTTTCAGTCATTCACTCGCCCAACGCATTTCCGGGCCTCAATGGCTTGAGGGCATTCCATGATGTATCACGTCACCCACCGGACCACCTTCGCCTACACCCAGCCGGTCGCCATTTCTCATCATGTGCTGCGTCTCACGCCCCGGTCCCATCCCCGACAACATTGCCTTCGATCGACTGTGACGTTTGAGCCCACGCCATCTGTCCGTTCAGAAGGTGAGGATTATTTTGGAAATCCCATTACTCACTTGACCATTCAAACGCCCCATCCCAAATTGATCGTCGAAGCCAAAACCTTTGTGGAGGTCCTAAAGCCGGATCCGATACCATTGGATCAAAGTCCGCCTTGGGATCAAGTCGTCCAACAACTCCAGAGCCCGTTGGATGCCCCGAATCTGGAAGCCCAACAATTTATGTATGACTCCCCCTACATCACCATTGACGATGCCACGTATGATTTTGTTCGTGAGTGTTTTCCACCCGGTCGTCCGCTCCTGGCCGGAGTCATGGACTTAACCAGCCGGATCTTTCAGGAATTTACGTATGAGGGCGGTGTGACCGAGGTTTCCACTCCGGTTCAAGATGTCCTCACCTCACGAAAAGGCGTCTGCCAGGACTTTGCGCATTTAGAAATCGCCGCACTCCGCAGCCTTGGATTGCCCGCACGCTATATCAGTGGATACCTCCTGACCCACCCGCCTGAGGGACAGGAAAAACTGGTGGGCGCCGATGCCTCACATGCCTGGTTAGCCGCATGGAGTCCGGGTCTCGGTTGGGTAGACTTTGATCCTACCAACAATATCATTCCCGGCGATGAACACATCACTTTGGCCTGGGGCAGGGACTATGGGGATGTCAGTCCGATCAATGGCTTCATGGTTGGGGGCGGACACCATACTCTCGCCGTATCCGTGGACGTCAGCCCCGCTCCCCATCCTTCACTCGTATAATCCTGATGACCTATCCTGAGAATGTCAGTGGTCGATTCGTTAATTCCCGCCGCAGTGGCTTAACAGAATTCCTGCGATAGCCGATTCCACTACAGCCTGGAGGAAAAGGATCATTCATTATCGCATTGACAACAGACGCGGCGCCTGGCTGAACAATAACCAAAGCCTTATCTTTTCCGCCCAGGAAGACGAAATCCCTGGAAAACTGCCCGGCCTCTGATTTGCTTTTCGGATTTTGAGGAACAATCGGGGCTTATTCCCAAATACCGGGAAAACCCAACTGGCCACCAGGTGCCGGAGAACTCCGGAGATCCTCCGCGTCTCTCAGAGGAAAAAACGCATCTCATTCTTGAGAGGTGTAAAAAATGAATTTTCATTTAAAACACTATCTGGGGATTGCTGCGCGTTTCGGGTCATTCTTCCTACTTCGTCATTCCCGCATTTGGAGTATGTTCACTGATAGTTAAGATGCATCAAATCTCCCACGCCCATCCAGAGTGAAGGTTAGGGTTGAGTTGAGGGTACAGGCGTAGTTGAAAATAAACCCGCACAAGTAAGCGAGCATTCCCTATTGCTGGCATTGCAGACTACTTATTGCCTCATAATGACAGACCTAAAATTTTTATCTGGCACAAGGATACGGATACGTATCCTTGCCACGATGGGGAATGGTAAAGAAGCGTGGGCACATAACACGAGTAGACTGCGGGAAACCGAAAGGTCAAAAGATGGAAATTTACCGCATTGTAACAAGCTCTTAATATTCATGAAATGAATGCATAGTAGGATGATCCTCATATTAAAAAGATTCATTGCCCATTCAACGGCAACCAATCGCATTTCGTTCACACCGTTATTCCCTATGCTGTTTGGCTAACATGAAGGAGGATGGTCATGAGAAAAGGGTTTCTGGTATTCAGCCTATTGGGGTTAGTGGGTCTGCAGATAGGATGCACGACATTAACAGGCTCTGATTTATTGTCTTCCAAATCGAATGGGACAAAGACGGTGACCACAAGCCAGCAGTTCGACGAAATGGCTGGAAATTCCGAAAATTATGTAGGCCAAGACACGAAACTGGCAGGAGCCGTCGTAAGCATAGATCAAACAGCCGAAGGGTATCTGGTGTTAGCCAGATGGCTGCCCTACCCCAAACAAGAGGATCAAGCTCCAAAGGTCGGTCAAGCCGAAGACAGTCGACATTTTCTTATCCGATTTGTCGGAAAACGAGAAAAGACTTTTCACACAAATCATGGAAATAAATTTCTTTTGGAAGGAACAGTAGCAGGAACCAAAAAGGCCCTGGTAAACGTGTTTGGGCGTAAGCAGAATCTTCTCTATGTCAATACAACATGTATCAAAATATGGGAAAACGGGCATGACGCGGACAGCTCCAGCCAAATAGATTCTGAATATCCTCCAACGAGAAAAAGAACGCTCTGTGCGGATTAAGAGAGTGAGCAGTCTCCTGAGTAGTGGTGAACCGTCATCGTACTCAACACCATAAACTACGGGGCGGACATTACTCCCCGCTTTCAGAGATCACCAGCCCTGCTTGACAGATAAATGGGGTGCACTTTCAGATATGACGAACATACTGGATGGCGGGAGCGGCGAAACCTTCCGCTATTTTGGGAATCCCGCCCACATGTTTTCGCTCTGCAAGGCTCCTACACGCAAGCCTGAACGCGACGAACGGGAATCGCACGTCCGCTTTAATATCGAGATCTGTATCGGATATCCATCCTGTGTAAAACGGAACTGTCACCCTTCCCACCAGACTTTCATCCTGAGCCGTTCGGCAAGGCTCAGGCCAAGGTCCACCGAACAATCTCGCTGAGCCGTGGGGGATTCGCCCTTGGCAGAAAACCTTCGCGGTTGTCTCAGAACGCCTGGTTAGGGCCTCACCGAGTCAAGACGTGTTCATACAATGCTTCAATGGTAAAATTACGTTTTTACAGCTGATGCTTTCCCGACGTCACTCTCGGGATATTTTCGTGAGACGCGACCCCCACGGGCTGTCTGTACGACAGAATAAATTTAGGGAAAAACGAAAGGCAAAAAAACTCGCACATCAACGGGATTACCCACTCACGAGTATTTTTCGGTTGAAATAGTGGTGTGGCCGTATTCTCAGACTCCACCAACTCTTTGGATATGGTTTTAAACTACGCCAGGAGACCGCGGACAAAATGGAGAGACATGTTCCGCTCTACCGTAATGATCGGAAGTGCTGGGCATCAACTTTTTCACTTTCAGGAGTTCCCTCTGCGCCAGTTGTTTGGCCATCGGTTGCACGACATCGGGCTCGGTCACAATTCCTGAAAATCCTCAAGTCTTTTTGACCAATAGGGAACCGATCCGCGTGAGTAGACGCATAACCCCAGGCAGGATCATAGAATCCGATCATCCGACAAAGCTGATGGCCTCACACTTTTTCAGCGTGAGAGCATCTCAAAGTTTGGCAAATGGCTTGTCCCAACCCCTGATTCTTAGAGAGATTATCGGGTTTCTTGGGGGTTCCCATTGGTGGCTGCGGAAGTAATCGGCTCGGACCAGTCGGCATACAAGGCAACCAGGTCTTTGGTGGGTAACGGGAAAAAGCCTGATTTGGCAACCACCTGTTGGCCTTCCTGACTTACAGCAAATTTGATAATTTCCGACAGGAGAGGAGAATCCTTTGCATGTGGAGAATGATTCACATACAAATAGAGCACCCGACGAAGTGGATAGGATCCATTGCTAGCGGATTCAAATGTCGGCTCGACAAAAGGCTCCCCTTTCTCGCCAGCCACACGCAGTGGTTTAACGGAATCGGTGCGATAGCCGATTCCACTATAACCTATGGCATAAGGATCCTTCATAACCGCATTGACAACCGACGCGGCGCCTGGCTGAACCACCACTGACTCTTTGTCTTTTCCGCCCATCAAGACAAATTCCCTGAAAAACTGTCCGGTACCTGATTTGGCATCACGAATCTGCGCAAGGATAGGCGCTTGTCCCCATGTGCCGGAAAGGCCCAGTTGGCCCCAATGGTCCAGAGACTCCTGAGCCCCTCGTCGCCTCTCAGAGGAGAATACGGCATCTAATTGTTGAAAGGTGATTTGGTCGAGCGGGTTATCCTTATGCACAAAGACTGCAAACGCATCCACGGCAACGGGCACCGAAGTGGGTGAGTACCCTACCCGTTTGGTGAATGCCTTGATTTCCTCATTTTTCAGCGGACGGGACATGGCCGCGATGTGAGTCTTCCCACTCATTAAAGACTCAAATCCGATATTGGACCCCTCCGTGTCCAGAGTAATGACCAAATGAGGTTGAACTTTTCCCAGCTGGTCTTTCCATTTCTTCAGAATTGGGTCCATGGTATTGGAACCAATTATGTTGATCTTCCCTGATACACCACTTTGTGAAGAGTAATGAGGAATCTGTTGGTCGATACGGGGAAACAGGTCGTGTTCTCCCATAACAGGTGTCCCAACCAACATTACTCCCAGCAAAACACTGGACTGAAGGGCCTTGATTCTTGTCGATTTCATGTTCGTCCCTCGTAGTAAGGATTAATATGCCTTATTGGCCCTAATGCCACCAATTTCAAAAATATCGAAGAAAGCCTTCCCTCATTCTCACATTTTTTACTATTTAGGATAGAGCCTACCTTCGTATTGTGTCGGAATTATGTCTCGCATGTTACAAATACGTTAATTTTTAATTGAAGGCTCCCTGCTGTAATTTATCTTTTTGAGCGTATCTATCGTATGTACCTTCGTTAGAAAATCAAGCTATCCAGGCTATCCAGGATACTGTACGACTGCATCCATGAAACCTTGACTCACAACAATAGTTCATATTAAATTCTATTCATATGAATATATAATCATGTTAAATGGATTTTTACATTTCAAAAATTTCTTTCCAACCCATGAAAACAAAAATTACATCCCCCGCATGTGCGGATAAACTGAAAGTTTTGTCAGACCCAACCCGCCTCGGCGTGCTTGAATCACTCATGTCAGGGCCGAAAAATGTCGGAGAACTCATGGGTGAGTTGGATGTTGAACAGAGTTTATTGTCTCACCATTTGGCCATTCTTCGCGACGCAGGCTTAGTGGAATCATCTCGGGAAGGGAAAACCATGATTTACCAATTGCCGGAAAGCGTCTCAGATTCTACGGCAGGCAAGGCCATCAATCTGGGGTGCTGCAAAATTTCCTTCGATTAACGCGTCGTTTTTCAATTTCCAAAAAATCCTGTTGCACCTTATGCCTTTTTCGTCATTTTTTATTTTCGCACTGAGAGTTATCCTGGTTAGCCATATTCTCTGGGCATTCCCGCCGTGGGAATATCTGAGCGCCCGGGCAGAAGGAACAAGACTGATCATCACCGGCTCCAGTACCATGGCTCCGTTGGTATCCGAAATCGGCAAACGCTTTGAGACCCTTCATCCAGGTAATCGGGTGGATGTTCAAACCGGAGGTTCTTCTCGCGGGATTGCTGACGCAGTGACCGGCCTAGCCGATATCGGCATGGCCTCCCGGGCTTTGAAACCTCAGGAAGCTCATCTATTTGGATCCGTCATTGCCTATGATGGCATTACCATCATCCTCCACCGTGATAATCCCGTACAGATTCTGACAGATGCTCAGATCCGGGACATTTACACCGGAACAAGCACAAATTGGAAAACGGTCGGCGGAAATGATGCGCCTACAATGGTCGTCAATAAAGCGGAGGGGCGCTCGACACTCGAATTGTTTCTTCAGTATTTCAATCTCAAGAATCGGGACATCCACGCCCACGTCGTGATTGGAGATAACGAACAAGGCATTAAGACGGTAGCCGGGAACCCTCACGCTATCGGATATGTCTCCATTGGGACGGCACAGTATGATGCGAACCATGGCATACGCATCCGATTGTTACCTCTGCAACACATTCCGGCCACAATCGAGACGGTCAGGGAAGGCACGTTTCCTCTCTCTCGTCCACTCACCCTTGTCACACAATCTCCTCCAGCAGGACTCATTAAAACCTTTATTGATTTCGCGCAGTCACTTCAGGTCCATGATCTCATCCTCAAGCAATATTTCGTCCCGCTCCAAGGGTGACTTCCTCCTCTCGTGGAGTGTGCGCCTCCTCGCGTTGACGACCGGAGGACTCTTGCTTCTGGTCGTAGCATTTCTCTTTCATGAATCCTGGCCAGCCCTTCAACATATTGGACTCTCACGTTTTTTCAGCGACCCTGACTGGTATCCTACCGATAACTCGTATCGGCTGACTTCTATGGTTTGGGGAACCATCTTGGCGACCACCGGAGCGGTTCTTCTTGCCTCCCCCCTCGGAATTCTCTCAGCGCTCTTTTGTCATTTTTATGCGCCCCCTCTTCTTGGCCGATGGTACCGCCACATGGTCGAACTCCTAGCCGGGATTCCTTCGGTCGTCTTCGGCTTTTGGGGTCTCGTGGTTCTGGTTCCGATGATCGGCCGCTGGCACCCTCCCGGCCCAAGCCTGCTGGCCGGCATTCTCATCCTGACGTTCATGATCATGCCCACCATCATGTTAGTGGCCCATACGAGCATTGCCCATGTTCCCGTCGCCTATATTCATAGCGCCTCAGCCTTAGGATTCAGTCGATGGTCGATGATGTGGCATGTGATTCTTCCCACAAGCAAGGTTGGAATCTTTACCGGCATCCTGTTGGGAATGGCGCGGGCGCTTGGAGAAACCATGGCCGTTCTGATGGTCTGTGGAAACGTCGTACAAACGCCTTCCCATCTGTTTGATCCGATCCGAACACTGACCGCCAACATTGCTCTGGAAATGGCGTATGCGTTGGGCGATCATCGGGCAGCATTGTTCATGAGTGGACTCTTCCTCATGGGACTCGTTGTCCTGGTTGTCTGCATGGCAGAGGCCTTACGCCATCGGAACATCTATGTCGCGACAAAGTAAACACGTTCAAGAATACTGCCTCACCGTCATCATATGGACGGCGGCCACCATGGTCGCCATTCCGTTTATCTGGTTCATGAGTGATTTACTCTGGAACGGGTGGAGCCAACTGTCATTCACCTTCGTGTTCGCTGCTCCCCGGAACGCCGGGCGGGAAGGCGGAATCGGCCCCATCCTCATATCCACGATGTTAATCGTCGGAGTATGCATGGGAGTGGCCTGGCCTATGGGTTTGGGAACAGCATTGTTTCTTTCGGAATACACCCGTCAGGATCATGTGCTCGGCCGACTCATTCGAGGCTCACTGGATGTGCTCGCAGGCGTGCCCTCCATTGTCTTCGGCCTGTTTGGCAATGCCCTGTTCTGCCAAGTCCTGGGATTCGGATTTTCCATTCTGTCGGGAGGCCTCACATTGGCCTGCATGGTGTTACCTCTTTTGATTCGCACGGTGGAAGAAAGTTTTCGCGTTATTTCGCGTGAACAGCGATTATCCGCAGCGGCCCTTGGCCTTTCAAAGCCGACCACCATTCGAACGATTCTCCTCCCTGCGGCCATCCCCGGACTGCTAGTCGGCGGCATCCTGGGACTGGGACGAGCGATTGCCGAAACTGCGGCCTTGATTTTTACCAGTGGGTACGTGGACCGAATGCCGGAATCTTTAATGGATTCAGGACGATCGCTCGCGGTGCACATTTACGATCTGTCCATGAATGTGGCCGGGGGCAATCCCCATGCCTATGCCACGGCTCTTGTCTTGGTGAGTCTCTTGTTCATCATCAATTTTGCTTCTTCCTGGATTGCCGCACGATGGACCTCATGCAACCAACTTCCCACATAATTCCTGATCCCGACAAACGGCCTGGGTTCAGAGCATGGCTCCCCTACAAAACCAACGAACCCTGCTGTGAGCCTGTCGCCCATATTCGCGCGAAAAATCTTTCGATCGCCTATCAGGGTCATCAGGTACTTCGGAATGTCACGCTTGAAATTAATCGGGGATGTATTACGGCGTTAGTGGGGCCTTCAGGTTGCGGGAAAACCAGTCTCCTCATGAGCCTCAATCGCTTAACGGATTTGATTCCAGGATGCCGGGTCTCGGGGCACCTGCACATGAATGAATTGGATGTCCTTGCCCCCACGACCGACCTCCTTCAATTGCGTCGTACCGTGGGAATGATTTTTCAAAAACCCACCGTCTTTCCCTTTTCTCTCCGCAAAAATCTGGAACTCCCCCTCCGTGAACACGGAACGCATGATCGCACGCTATTGAACTCGGCCATTGAAAAGGTCCTCCAGCAAGTTGGTCTCTGGCATGAAGTCAAAGACCGGCTCGACCATCCCGCTCAAGCCTTGTCAGGAGGACAACAACAGAGGCTCTGCCTAGCACGAGCACTCGTATTGACACCGGATGTCCTTCTGCTTGATGAGCCCTGCAGTGCTTTAGATCCTCTCTCAAGCGGAATCATAGAAGATTTGATTGTCAGTTTGCAGGGTTCGTATACCATCCTCATCGTCACACATAACCTTGCACAAGCCCGCCGAATAGCCGATCATGTGGCCGTTTTCTGGTCATTGAAAGGAGTCGGACGATTGGTCGAACATGGTTCCGCCCAGCAAATATTCGAATCCCCAAAAGAGGAATTAACCGCCGCATACATTTCCGGAATTCGCGGTTAGGTCCGACTCTTTTCTCTCTGGATTCCCCCCGTTTTTACATCCGATTGACCTTCCCTTAACACAATCGTAATCCCTCTGGGCTAGTCTCCTTTTCAAGATGCACGAACATTCTCATCGTTCACCACAAATAGTTCATCAATCAAAGGGAGGCATTATTCATGAAGGTTTTTACATTACGAATGGGACTCGTCTGCCTGAGCATCTTGTTGCAGACAAGTGCCTGGGCGAGTGATGAACTGGTCGATGTCTTGCGTGAGAAGGAGGTGCTCACGAAAGAAGATTGGATCAGAATTGAGGCTGCAGAAGAGAAAAAAGCGGTGGAGCAAAAAAAAGCATTTGACAATAAATTTCCTGTTGAGGTTGGTTGGGGCAATAAGGGGTTTGAATTTAAAACGAAAGACGGCAAATTTGCCACCCAGATTCAATGGCGCATCCAGAGTCGCTGGTCCTATCCCACAGACTCCGATCCCATCTCTGCGGCAGACTTTAATGACGACCCACAGAGTACCTTTCAACTTCGCCGGGTTCGAATGAAAGTCGGCGGTCATGGCTATCAACCCTGGATTAGATATTATTTCGAAATGAATTGGCAGTCCACATCCAATGCCGGCGGATCTTCCGGAGCGGCGAATTTGCTCGACTGGCGGATTAGCTTGGAAAAGTTTAAATTTCTGTCACTTCAACTCGGCCAATGGAAAATCGATTATAACCGGGAACGGAGAGACTCGTCCGGCAACCAGCAGTTCGTGGAACGATCAATCGTCAATGAAATCTTTAACATCGACCGACAGGTAGGAGCCATGCTGTATGGCCATGTGGCCCCTGGGACGGTCTTTGACTCCCGGTATTATGCCGGCGTCTTTACCGGATCCGGCCGGGGAGAAGCCAACGACGACGCCAACATGATGTATTTCGGACGGTACCAATGGAACTTTTTAGGCCGGGATCTGCAATGGTCACAAAGTGACGTGGAGTTTCATGAGCAACCCACGGGAAGCGTGGCCTTCGGTGCCTATACCACGATCGGCAAATGTACCCGATGGTCATCCAGTGGTTGCGGCACGTTACCCGAAGACAATTCGGCCGGTGTGCCCTACACCTCTGATTCTTCCGCTAAGGCCGGACAATACCGTGTGCAGGGCATGATGGAGGAATTCGCCTTCAAATGGCGCGGGCTCTCCATTCAACATGAATACCATTGGAAAGAGGTCAAGGATAATAACATTGCGGAAGGTGCGCCGGGCTATAAGACCAACATGATGGGGAGTTATTCGCAGGTCGGGTATTTCCCCCACTACCTCATTCCGGCGGTGCCAAAACCGTTGGAAGTGGCCTTTCGGTATGCCTTCGTCGACCCTAACATTTCCGCTCCCAATGACCGCCGGCAGGAATATACAACCGCCATCAATTGGTTTTTTGCCGGGCATCGAAACAAGATCACACTTGATGGCTCCTGGCTGACGCTGTCCCAGCCGGCAGGTCAGAATCAACATGAGCAGCGAGTCCGCTTGCAATGGGACGTAAACTTCTAAATTCATCGGGACGCATAGGCACTACTCCTCTCGTCCCACACACAGGCCTCTGTCGGTTCTCATCCGGGAGGGGCCTGTTCTTCTGTTGCATCTATCAATGAAATGAAAGACTCGCGTGATCTCTTCCGACCAGTCTGCGAACGTCCCCCAAAACCCCCTCTTTAGGAAGGGCATGTATTTCTCCGGCAATATTTAACCTGGTAGCAACCTGAGTGTCATGGACGTGTCATTTCACCCTGAGATAGTCGCAAGGTAAATCTTTCAAGATTTTTTTATTGTTCTTAATAATTTTTTCACACTGATGCATACGGAGGGTTCATATGAAAATCCCAGTCCACTTTGTTATGACGGTCATCGCGCTGTCCATTACCGCATCGGTTTCCACGGTGTCAGCCCGCGATCTGGTCAAAATTGACGGATCCAGCACCGTCTTTCCCATTACCGAGGCGATGGCTGAAGAATTTCAGAAGGCCGAACGAGGAAAAACAATGGTGACAGTGGGCATTTCCGGCACGGGCGGCGGCTTTAAAAAATTCTGTCGCGGGGAAACGGATATCGCCGATGCTTCCCGTCCGATTAAGGAGTCCGAAAGTAAAATGTGCCAGGAAAATAAAGTTGACTATATCGAGTTACCAATCGCCCTGGACGCGTTGACGGTCGTCGTGAATCCTAAAAACGACTGGGTGGATCATTTGACCGTGGAAGAGTTGAAAAAGGCCTGGGAGCCTGAGGCCCAGGATACGGTAAACAATTGGAATCAAATTCGCAGCAGCTTCCCCGATCGACCATTGAAACTGTTCGGCGCCGGAACTGATTCAGGAACGTACGATTATTTTGTCGAGGCCATCGTTGAGGGAAAAAGTTCTCGCGGAGATTTCACCGCAAGCGAAGACGATAATGTCCTGGTTCAAGGGGTCACGAATGACCTGAATGCCATGGGATTTTTCGGCTTGGCGTATTACGAGGAAAACAAGTCGAAATTAAAAGCCGTGTCGATTTCCTGGAAAGGCGGGAAACCCGTGGGGCCCTCGGTGGATACTGCCAAAAATGCTACTTACCAACCCTTATCGCGACCCATTTTTATATACGTGAATAAAGATGCCGTGGACAAAAAACCCCATGTCAAACGATTCATCGAATTCTATTTGAACAACGACCATGCTCAAACGCTCGTCCGGGAAGTCGGATACGTGCCGTTGCCCACAAAAGCCTACACCATGGCTTTGGACAAATTCACAAAACGCCTTACCGGTACGGTATTCCATGGGGCGGAAGTGGGCGTGGGAATCGAAGAACTGCTGGCCAGGGTTCCTCAGTAAGGAAAACCTGAACAATCGGATCGGGCCTTACCAGAGGTGGCGGCCAGCCACCTCTGGTAAGGGGCTTTCCAACTGGAGCTCACACACATGCCAACATTACCATCTTCCTTGAGCCCCTCCGGCCCTCCAGGATCTCCCTTACGCGCCAGCGAACGCTTCCTCCGCCGCCGCGCATTATGGGGCTCCTTCGCCGGCGGGTGTCTATTGATCGCAGCCGCGAGCTCAGTGTTTGTGACATTGGGAATCGTGTATGTCCTGATCACGGAATCCATGGGGTTCTTTGCCCAGGTCCCCTTCCTGGACTTTCTGACAGATACACAGTGGACTCCCGTTTTTGAGAATGCTCACTTCGGGGTGATGACCCTGGTTTCGGCGACGGTCACCGTGGCAGGGATCGCGTTGGCCGTTTCCATTCCGGCGGGATTGGCCTTGGCGATTTACCTCAGCGAATATGCTCGAAGGGAGGTTCGCGAGACGGTCAAACCCTGTCTCGAGTTGCTCGAAGGAGTACCGACCGTGGTCTATGGGTATTTCACCCTTCTCTTTTTTACGCCGCTTCTCCAAACCTTCATCCCAGGCTTGGAAGGGTTTAACATGCTCGGACCGGGCATCGTCATGGGAATTATGATTCTTCCCTACACCGCCTCGGTCAGCGAAGATGCCATGCGGGCAGTCCCATCCGGCCTGCGCGAGGCCGGATACGCCTTGGGTTACTCACGTTTCCGGGTCGCCATGCGGGTCGTGGTCCCTGCCGCCTTTTCCGGTATCACCGCCGCATTTATTCTTGGCATGTCTCGAGCTGTGGGAGAAACCATGGTCGTCGCCATCGCAGCCGGGCAAAACCCCAATTTTTCCTTCAACCCCACCGAAGGGGCAGCAACGATCACAGCCTACATCGTCCAAATGGCCATGGGGGATTTGCCTCATGACTCCATCGCCTACCAATCCGTGTTTGCGGCTGGAATCGTGTTGTTTGTCATCACGCTCACCTTCAATTTGATCGGATTCTTCCTTCGGCGACGCTTTAAGGAGGTGTACTAATGATGAAAGCCGACGTGCCCCAGGCCACCCTTCCCGACTTGGCGGGCATTGTTGATGCCAACCGCCGAACAGATTTAATTATGGCCGGCATCGGTATTTTGGTACTGATCGTCGCAATGAGCCTATTGGCGGCTGTGGTCATCGACCTGATCCTGGGCGGATGGCCCAGACTCATAAACCCGGATTTCTATCTTAACTTTCCCTCACGCCATCCTCTTCAAGCAGGAATTGTTTCTGCCTGGGTCGGCACAATCCTGGTCATGCTGGTCACCGCCGGCATTGCGATTCCGTTGGGGGTTGGAGCGGGGGTGTATTTGGAGGAATATGCTGCACGGAACTGGATCACGGATTTTATTGAAATCAACGTCAGTAATCTGGCCGGGGTACCTTCCATCATCTACGGATTATTAGCGCTTGGTCTGTTCATCCATGGGTTCGGGTTGGGAGAAACGATCCTGACGGCTGGCCTGGTGCTCGCATTACTGATTTTGCCGGTCATTATCGTGTCCACCCGTGAAGCTATTCGTGGGATTCCCCTTGATCTGCGGGAAGCCGCCTATGGACTGGGTGCCGACAAATGGCAGACCGTCCACCTATACGTGCTGCCCGCTGCGCGGTCCGGCATTTTGACCGGAACCATTGTGGGTTTGGCTCGAGCGATTGGAGAAGCCGCACCGGTTATCACCATCGGGGCTTTGACCTTTATTGCCTTTTTACCCCCCTCCCCACTTCAGGCCAATCCTCCATTTATCAATTTTGAATGGCTGGAAAGCCCATTTACCATCATGCCTATTCAGATGTTCAATTGGGTCTCACGACCCCAGGCAGAATTTCATATTAATGCCGCGGCGGCCGGCGTCATTCTGATGCTGATGACGTTGGCGATGAATGGCATAGCCATCTGGTTGCGCTATCACCTACGCCGTCAGATTCGTTAGCCATCCGTGCAGCTGAATATGGTGTGATGACCTTTTAGCCTAACCAAGGAACCACGCATATGACACAGAAGAGATCTCATGATCAGCACGTCACGCTCATGTCCCCTGAGGCTTCGCTCACCACCATCACCCAACGAGAATCGCTGGCGGCGGAAGTTCGAAAACTCAGTTTTTGGTACGGTGACACCCAAGCCTTGAAGGAAATCACCCTGTCGATCGCCAATCGGAAGGTCACCGCATTGATCGGTCCATCCGGATGCGGAAAAAGTACCCTCCTCCGATCGTTTAATCGTATGCATGATCTGTATCCGGGCAACCGGTATAGCGGAGAGATTTGTCTGTTTCCTGAAAATCACAATCTCATCGACCTTGATCCCTTTATGGTCAGACTTCGAATCGGGATGGTCTTCCAAAAACCCAATCCGTTTCCCAAGTCCATCTTTGAAAACGTGGCGGCCGGCCTCCGGATTCAGGGTGTCCAGAACAAAAAACTGTTGAGCGACCGGGTAGAACAGGCCTTGCGGGATGCGGCCTTGTGGGAGGAAGTGAAGGACCGCCTCTCGCAATCGGCCTATGGCCTCTCCGGCGGACAACAACAACGATTATGTATCGCCAGAGCCCTGGCCCCACAACCGGAAATCCTCTTACTGGATGAACCCACATCGGCATTGGACCCCATTGCCACGGCCAAGGTCGAAGATTTGATTACGGAAATTAGCCATCGGTTCACAGTGATCATTGTCACCCACAACATGCAGCAGGCAGCCCGGATCTCGGACTTTACCGCCTACATGCATTTGGGCAAACTGATTGAATTCGCTCCAACAGGAGAACTGTTTACCACGCCGCAAGAGACACTCACGCGGGATTATATCACCGGCCGGTTTGGATAAACCGGTGGTACACCGGTTTCGAAAGGATCATCATGAACAATCAACACACTCTACGGATCTTTGACGAAGATCTGAACACCCTTCGGCAGGAGATTGTGGCTCTCTCAAGCCACGTGTCGGAGCAACTGCACCGTGCGCTGACCGCACTGGTGGAGAACGATGCCATGTTAGCGGATCAGGTGATTGCCAACGACCGTATTGCAGACGCCCTTCAAGACAAAATCAATACCCACACGACTCGCACACTGGCGCGACAACAGGCGATGGCTGACGACCTGCGGGCCATTCTGGCGGCTTCTCGCATCGCAATCCATTTGGAACGGATCGGGGATTACGCGAAAAATACCGCCAAACGCAGCAGACATTTATCACAGCCCATCGCTACCGAATTGGTTGATCAATTCCAATGGATGGGGAAACGCATCCAATCCATGCTGTCCCAGGTCACGGAGTCCTACATCCACCATAATGCCCCGTTAGCCAATGTCGCCTGGGCCGATGATGCCGAATTGGACACCGTCTACGCCAACCTGTTTCAGCATCTGCTTCGCACGATGAGCAAGGAAACCAGGAACATTGCAGACGGAACTCAACTATTATTTATCGCGAAGGGGTTGGAACGCGCCGGCGATCATGTGACCGACATTGCCGAAGAAATATATTTGATGGTCACTGGATTTCCTCTCCAAGGCCCCCGTCCCAAAATCAGTGAACTGTCTTAATGAACGGGTTCGCACATCCAACCCTAGCCTC
>JBGSSO010000073.1:0-25712 GCA_041737015.1 Nitrospirales bacterium | reverse complement strand
TGTCGGTGTTCGTTTCCTTAACTACTGTACTGATGGGACCGATAAGATGAAGAGGGTCAAAAGTCGTCGTGAAGATTCCCGAACAGGAGGTGTCCTATGGGAGGCTTCAGAGCAGGTCCACTGATCGTTGCCGTCTTTGGGGTCGCCCCCATTTTCCTGCTTGGTTCCCCCCCTCCAACATTACCGTGTGAATCTCTGCTCAATCCTCTGGCGTTTCAGGTTACGACCTTCACCCAAAACACCCTCCTTCCGAACGGAATGATGGCCATTCGGTATCCGGAAACGGAGCAGGAAATTTCTCCACATGTCAGTGTGCATCGGGTATTCATGGTGCTTCCTGGATTACAGGAAGCACTGCCCGAAGCCTCGGATATGCACTATCGAATTATTGAAGTGGATGGCACGGTTGGCTGGATGACCTACGTGCTTTCGGCTCACGCACTTTTCTATGGGGTGGGTGAGGATTCGTTAGGTTTTCCCGAAAAGATGTGGATTGATCCTGAAGAAGATGGGCTGAACGGCAACGAACATATCAATGGCAGAGAGCCCGATTCAGGGAAATGAGCGTGTCGTGATGTGATATGGTGGGACCTACGTCTCCTCAAGTAAATTCCCAGACCGCCTAATTCATCGAGCAGGCGCCGGGTCCCCGAGGATCCCCGCAGGATCCGCAACTGCTTGAATCAACAATGTTCATTCCACTGCCTGTTCCGCCTACGGCAAATCCCGTCAACTGTTTCTCAAGTGTGTTGGCCTGACATTTCGGACATTCCGGGGTTGTCGAGGCATGGACAAGCATTTCGAATTGATGCGAACATTCCTGACACTTATAGGCAAAAATCGGCATGGGTTCTGGACCTCCTTTTGAATGAAATGGTACATCTTATTATAGGCGACCAAGTGAGATGAGGACAATCGAGGATCGCGAACGGATAGGTCGACGGTCAGGTAGAGAAGGAGAAAAGGATGTATCAAGAGGAGGAATCGTTTAATCTGAGGTTTTCCCTGGAAGCCAACTTCCCGGATGAATATGAGGGTGAGGAGGATGAGAGGGCATGGCTCGCACATTGGGAAGAAACCGTGAAGCCCGATATCGTGAAAAGTATATTTCGCACATTGGAACAGTACCCTGACTGGGTGGCCCGCTTTCGCAATCGAGGGATGGCAGCTACGGACGAAATCGAAATTGTCTTGGAAAAAACCTATACCGATTCTTCATTGAATTAACCCCATGATGTTCTGTCTGTCATTCGTGAAACGATATGTGATCCTAGGCGTCGCCTGGGCGTGTATGACCGGATGGCCTGTCCCCGCCTATGCGCAGAATCTCACCTATTCCCCCACGCCGAGTAATCCGGTTGGGCGCGCACCGCAAGCCATTACGGGGGGAGATTTCAATGGGGACGGATTGTGGGATGTGGCGACGGTTAACGGCACATCCGACGACGTCTCAGTGCTTTTAGGCAACGGCAATGGCACCTTTCGATCGGCTGTATCCTTTGGAGTGGGGAAAATTCCTCTGGCGGTGGTTGCCGCCGATATGGATGGCGACGGCCTCCTTGACTTGGTTCTGGCCTTAAGCGGCGCTGATCAGGTGGTGGTATTGAAAGGTGAGGGCACCGGCCTGTTTCAGAAGTTGGTCAGCCAGGGGGCGGGCAAGGGGACGACCTTTTTAGCGGTCCGGGATGTAAACGGGGATGGGTGGAGTGATGTGGTGGCGGTGAATAGCGGACGCTTTGGGTATTACCCGCCCTTTGATCTCGCGGTGCTCTTCAATGATGGCAAAGGAGGTCTGCTGGCCCCCGTGGCTTACGAACAGGAGGGGCGGGACGGCATGTTCCCGACCGGAGTGCTGGTCGAGGATCTGACAGGGGATGGAAAGCCTGACCTGGCCGTGACGTGGAGTCAGCCGAGTTGGCGGTCACCGAACGGGCTCGTGTCCATTTTGAAGAATACCGGGAACGGGACGTTTGCCCTTGAGAAGGAACTCAAGCCCGGCTTCACTTTAAGCGCGATCCAGGGGGCCGACATCAATCATGACGGATTGGTGGACCTCGCTGTGACCAGCCTCTTTTCGGACACCGTTCGCATTCTGCTCCAGCGAGAGGGGGGAACGTTTACTGAATTGGATCCCAATAAAGTAGGCTTTGCGCCGGTGGGAGTGATGTTTCGTGATTTCGACGGAGATCAAGAGATGGACATGGTTGTGGTCAATCGTGATTCCAATAGTTTGTCGATTTTGCTGGGCCATGGAGCCGGACTCTTTACCTCAGCGGGACATTTTGGTGTCGGAGCCACGCCGTCAGCCATGGTCGTAGAAGATTTTGATCAAGACCAATTTCCCGATCTGGCCACGGCCAGCACCAATGTCGATGGCGTTTCGGTACTTCTTAGCGGGGATGGGGCTATCCCCCTTCCAAGCCTGAGTACCGATGTCATGGTTTTTGAGATGGAGTCGGGTCAAGAGACGAATCCTTCTTCCTCTCGTCATATCATGCGGGTCTCCAACATCGGGTTGGGACTGCTCAAAATTGTGGATATGAGGATTACCGGCAATGGAGCGGATGCCTTTTCTGTTGCGGATAACACCTGCGCGGATGTGACGTTGCATACGGGGGATTCGTGCACGCTCCAGGTCGGATTCGCTCCACACGAACCGGGAACCCACCATGCCATGCTCACGATTCACGATAATGCCAGCGGTAGTCCGCGACGCGTCGTGTTAAAAGGCCTGGTGAAAAGTTAAGAAGGTGCGCTTGTTGGAATGAATGTATAGCTGAGCCAGCCTTCTTGACCCTCCCTTCCCACCATGCCATTTGATTTCTGCCCTTCAAACCGATCCGACAATCCGGTATGCTCTCTTTCCATTCCTTGAATGGTCTGTTGAATATTTCAAGCACCTTGCTGTTTCATCAGCATATGAATACCCAAGGCTCACCAGAAAAAATAGTGGAGTGTTCAGAAAGGCTCGTCCAGTCCAGTCCTGATTCATGTCGAAGGGAAGGTTGCAGCCGCTTGGACGAGCGGAGCGTTCGGAGGAGTACGTGAGCACGGCCAGGCGGCGAGAACGCCTCTGGCGGCCTTTTTCAACACTCCCCTGAAGAAGAGTGTGTTCTATGTCGACTTCCGGCCAATCGAGTCAAAATGTGTGGGTGGGTATAGATATTGGGGGGACCTTTACCGACTTTGTCATCTATTCCTCCTCGGATCAATCTCTCCAGCGGTTCAAAATTCTTTCGACTCCGGCCGATCCTGCGGAAGCGGTACTGCAAGGGTTATCCCAACTTCCTCACCATCCTGGTCGTCATATTGTGCATGGTTCCACCGTGGCCACCAATGCCATCCTGGAACGCAAAGGGGCGCGGACGGCTCTCATCACAACAAAAGGCTTTTGCGATGTGCTGCTCATTGGACGGCAAAATCGTCCTGAGTTGTACGACCTGTTCCCTGTCATTCCTCCGCCCTTAGTCCCCCGTGAATGGTCATTCGAAATCTCGGAGCGGGTGGATTGTGAAGGGAACATCCTGACGCCTCTTCAGGAACAAGACCTGATCTCAATTCTTGAAAGATTCCGGCGTGACGCGATTCAGTCGGTGGCCGTGTCGTTTCTGTTTTCCTTTGTGAATCCTGCTCATGAGCAATGGGTGACGAAGCGATTGCGTGACGAAGGGTTCTTTGTGACGGGCTCCTCTGAAATCCTGCCGGAATTTCGGGAATATGAACGAACCAGTACGACGGTAGTGAATGCCTATGTGTCTCCCGTCCTCGATACCTATTTGGGCCGTTTAGAACGGGAGATGAAACCGACCGAGTTTCATATTGTCCAATCGAACGGGGGGCGTATTTCGGTCGCCCAGGCGCGAGGGCATGGCGTCCGCTCCATTCTGTCTGGTCCGGCCGGGGGTGTGGTGGGCGCGCGATACCTGGCAGGGTTGGCGGGCTTCACTCGGATTCTGACGTATGATATGGGCGGGACGTCAACCGATGTGGCGTTGGTCAATGCGACGATTCACGTCACGACCGAAGCCAAAGTTGGGGGGAATCCCATTCGTGTGCCTGTCATCGATATCCATACGGTTGGTGCCGGAGGTGGCTCCCTGGCCACCGTCGATGCGGGCGGCAATCTCCGTGTGGGACCTCAAAGTGCTGGAGCTCACCCGGGCCCGGTGTGTTATGGGCGGGACGGGACGATTCCGACGGTCACCGATGCCCATGTGGTTCTAGGTCGATTGCCGACTGACGGATTTTTAGGTGGCCGGATGAGGTTGAATGTTGAAGCGGCGCAACAGGCGTTCGATGAACTGAGCCGGCAGATGGTCCTGGCCCCTCGTTCCGGCTTGGATATCCGGCAGACCTTGGCCTTGGGCATGATCCAAATTGCCAATGTCCATATGGAGCGCGCACTGCGTGTCATTTCGGTGGAGCGGGGAGAAGATCCGAGGGAAACTGTCCTGGTGGCATTCGGTGGGGCCGGCGGATTACATGCCTGCGATCTGGCAAGGGCGTTGGGTATTCCACATGTGTTGGTGTCGCCCATGGCCGCCACGCTCTCTGCTCTTGGCATGTTGGCTGCGGATGTGCAATTGGATTATGTCCAGACGGTGATGTTGCCGGGGAGCACGCCGATTGAGATCCTTGAACAGTCGACGCAACCGTTGGTTGATCAGGGTCAAGAGGACTTAGATCGGGAAGGCGTGGATCCTGACCAGTGGTGTCTCTCTCGAACCGTCGATGTCCGTTATGTCGGGCAATCCTTCGACTTAGCGGTCCCGCTGACTTCAACCTTCCACGAGGAATTTCATCGAATTCATCATGCGCGCTATGGCTATAGTCAGACAGAGACTCCTATCGAAATCGTGAATGTACGAGTCCGGGCAGTCGGCCATGTGACGCCGCCGACCATTCCCAACAAGCCGCTAGGGTCAGCCGATCCGACTGCAGCCAAATGGGAAGATCGTCCGGTGGTCTTGCCTCAAGGGATGCAACCGGTCCCGCATTATTGGGGTACCCGCCTGTGTCCGGGACATGAAATCAATGGACCGGCCATTCTGGTCCTGGATGATACCACGGTCTATCTCGGCCCCACGGATCACGCCGCGATTGATACCTATTCGAATATTCTCATACAGGTTGGAGCCACCGATGGATGATCCCATTCGCACAGAAATGATGAAGCACCGGTTGGTATCTGTGGCCGAGGAAATGGGCGCTCGCCTGCAGAGGGCCGCCTTCTCGCCCAACATTAAGGAACGCTGTGATTTTTCCTGTGCGGTGTTTGATGCATCTGGAAACCTGGTCGCGCAAGCGGCGCATATCCCGGTTCATCTTGGCGCCATGCCGCTGTCTGTGCAAGCCTGCCTCGAGTCCTTGACGTTGGCGCCTGGCGATGTGGCCATGGTCAATGATCCCTATCGCGGGGGCACACATCTTCCCGATCTCACCGTGGTCTCGCCCATTTTTGTGGAAGACACCTCCCCCCCCACGCTCTTAGGGTTGGTCGCCAATCGCGCGCACCATGCCGATATTGGCGGGATGTCGGCAGGGTCAATGCCGTTGTCACAGGAAATTTTTCAAGAAGGACTGATTATTCCCCCGGTGAAACTCATGGTGGGCGGTCAAAAAAATGATGACGTCTGGCGCCTGTTATTAGCGAATGTCCGTACGCCAGAGGAACGCATGGGTGATCTTCAGGCGCAGTTGGCCGCCAATCAGATTGGAGGTGAACGGATGCGGGCGATGGCTGAACGGTTTGGCATGCAACCGCTGCTCGCAGAAATGGATGCCCTGCTCCGTTACAGCGAACGCATGACCCGCCAGTTGATCGGCGCGTTACCCAATGGCTGCTACCGTTTCGAGGATGCACTGGATAATGATGGCTTTTCAGAAGAGCCTGCCGTCATCCGTGTTGCCATCATGATCGAGGATGAAGAGGTCACGGTCGATTTTTCGGGAACTGATGTGCAACGGCCCGGCAGCATAAACGCCGTCTACCCGGTCACGCTGTCCGCAGTGGCCTATGTCTTCCGGTGTGTATTGGGATTAGACATCCCTGCCAATAGCGGATGTTTACGACCGATTCACATCATCGCACCGGAAGGCACATTGGTGAACGCCAGACGTCCTGCCGCGGTGGCGGCCGGAAATGTCGAAACCTCCCAGCGAATCGTGGATGTTCTACTGGGAGGTCTGGCGCAAGCTTGCCCTGATCGCATTCCAGCAGCCAGCCAGGGCACGATGAATAATCTCACCATCGGTGGATGGGATCAACGACACAACCGGCCCTTTGCCTATTACGAAACGATCGGTGGGGGTATGGGCGCGGGTTCTCAATCCGATGGCGCGAGTGGCCGCCATTCACACATGACCAATACGCTGAATACCCCAGTGGAAGCGGTTGAGTACGCCTATCCGTTTCGAATTGCGCGTTATGCCCTGCGGGAAAATTTAGGGGGAAACGGTCAGCATCAAGGTGGTGAGGGGATCGTGCGGACGTACAAATTTCTTCAACCTGCCGAGGTGACGCTGTTGTCCGACCGCCGGATTACCAAGCCGTATGGACTGGAGGGAGGGGCACCAGGACAACCGGGTCGAAACCACCTGAAGGAAAACGGAATCGAAAAAAATGTCAGTGGAAAATGTTCATTCCCCGTTGAAGCGGGTGATGAACTTAATATCGAAACCCCCGGCGGCGGGGGATATGGGATCAAGTAGAATCTCGGTCATTTGGGGAAGAGCGACCTTACAATTATGGAAAACTTCAAATTCGAGACCTCATACATGAGAATGGGTCTTCCTGCCGCATACTCCTAGACAAAAGCCCTCACGGGACCAATTAACAACCTCGTATCCGAATAGATACAAAGCGTATCTAAGGGCCTACCCGAATCCTCCCCATTCTTTCCTTTGAAAATTGTCCTCACCGTTCCTTTTTCTTAACAGCACAATAGTATTAAGGAGTTAGAGCATCCGCCCATGAGTCGTCAGTGGGAGGAACGGGTCTTGCTACTACTCTGCAATGTCATAGAAAAGATGACGTCCAGCATTCAAACTCCCCCCAACAGAGTAAGAGGATGAAGCCTGTGCGGGCGAATGTATTACAGCGAGGTGCTGTTGTGGTGGAAAATCTCGTGGACGACGCAATGTGTAGCCGTTCTATGCTCTCACTGAAATTGAAGAAGAGAGTTTGAAGATGCATGCGAACATAAAAAATTAAAATGGAGCCAACCATGGCAAGGAGGACGCGATGAGGAATTTCTGTAACCGATCTCAATTGAATCTTAATCTGGTAAGTCGGCCATGCTTCCAAACACAGTGGTTTGTCGTTTTGGCATTTGTCTTGTGTCTGATTTCAATTCAATCCATCGCACATGCGGCTTCACTCGCCGACATCAAAGCGACCTGGATTGGATGGTCCTCGGTCAAGATCACAGAATCAGGGTTCGACTTCGGTGGAGAGAAATTCCTCGCCGGGGCTCCGTCCGGATCCGGGTCTATCGACTGGTATCTAGAGGATGGGCAGCTTGCTCCCTCCCTGAGCGGACATTTGCATCTCAACGACGTACGTGAACTTTGCGCACGCATGCGAATGGATTACTACGCCGGCGCCATCCTTTTGACAACCAAGTATGGCGGTCAAGTTTGCGCTCCGGACGATAAACACCACGAATGGGATGTGCATCTCACCGATTACACCAGCAGCAAGATCGACAAGGTCAAGGTCTCGATTGAAAAACTCACCGCGACTAAAGACTGGACCATCGTCGGATCGAATACATTAAAGCTCAAGGCGGTCCAGGATAAAGTGAAAATTACCGAAGACGGTTTTGATTTCGGCGGCGAGACGTTTGTGGCTGGCGTACCCACGAATTCGGGTGAGGTCACTTGGACCTGGAGCGGTGCCCAAGTCAGCCCGCGGATCACCGGTACCCTCCATATCAATAACGCAGCAGCCGCTTGTTCACGGGTGAGAATTGAATATTTCAAGGAGGACGATACACGCCTGGATGAAAAATTCGGCGGCAAGGCCTGCGCCCCGGACAACCGCCATCATACCTGGAGTGTGGATCTGGAACCCTATAGCGACAACAAGCTCGCCTACATCAAGATTGGATTGCAAACCTTGGGGGCTGACGATTCGTGGCGAACGATCGGAACTGTTTCCTCGCGGTATGTCTGGGCTCCGGTTGCCATCTGCAGCGGAGGCGGAAGCTGTCTCCACGTGGCCAAGAATGAGATCAAGTAATGCGCGCCATCAGTCAAAGACTTAACCATTTTCGTCAGGAAGAGATCTGAAACATCCACAAGTCACTTCGCTTCTCTCTGTAGAGCGAAGGCGGCCTCCAGGAAAATAGAAAGGACATGAGCTATGACTCGATTCCCAACATTCATCACACAGCTCACCTTATATCCGTCAGCTTTGCCTCGGCACTCCTTTTCCTGGGCGCAGCTTCCACGCAGGCTGAACGGTATGCCAAAGATGTCATGCTCAACGGAGCGTCCGTTAATTCAGAGCACATCTCCGGATTCCAAGGCGCGGACTTTGTCGTGGGTGTACCCGACAGTAGCACCAATGATGATTATGCCGTGTTTGGCCTGTCCTCGGAGGAACAACGGGATCACCCCTGTTACGTTACGGTCCGAACCGAGAACATCAACGACGCCAGTGGCAAGCAGGACCTCAAGAAGGAGCTCTGTAGCGGCAAAGAAAAGAGCCGTGAAATGGTGGCAGCCTTTACCGACAATTCCTACGGCAAGCGTTCCTTCGTCACCGGTGTGCGTGTCTGTATGAACGGCGATAACACACGAGTGAAGGGGATCCAGATACGTGGAGGGACCATTACCGAGGAACTCAGACTGGGAAGACTGGAACGCGGTGCGCAAGACCAAAAGTTCGGCAACCTCTCGCACCTCAATGCCGAGGAACCGAGGGACGACCGCCTCAATTGCAACAACAATTGGAAGCGTTGGGCCCTCTGCCCACGCGACAACCAAATCGCCACGGCCGTGGTGCTCCATTTCGAGGTCGGAAAGGAACCGCGCTCCTTGACCGGCATCGGCCTCCAGTGCAGAAATCTTGGCGGTGTCTATGTGCTGCGGTAGGAAGGAGTTCCTCGAAATAGGGAAGCGCCAGTTGTGTCACGATAGGGAGAGCAAACGTAAAATCATTTAAGGAAGGACCGATGCCATGAAAAAGTTAATTTTGGTTTTACTGTTCACTGTGCTCGCAACGTCGGTACATGCAAAAAAGTTTGCAGTGGAAGATTGTGACTCTTCTTCTATAGAAGATATCAATTGGGCGGTTGACTTTATCGACAAAAACATCGATCAAATGCTTTCTGAGGCAACTTTTATTCCGAGTAAATACGGAGATGAGATTAAGAAGAAATGGCCGAAATCAACCCTCAAATGTTCGACAAAGAAAAAATGTGACAATACCAAAAACACACTTGGTTACCATCGTGGGGGAAATAAAATAAACCTTTGTTGGGATACGATACGCGATACGAAACAGACTCGTTGTGACTTGGTTGGGATCATCATGCATGAAAAAGCGCATGCGGCCGACGTTCCGATTGAAAAAAAACATAACGACGTTAAGGAGTACAGTTATGTGAGCAAGGTGGACCTGGTTTATCGCTTTGATGAGGTGGTGGAAAGGATTTGTCTCGATAAAAATGGCATGGGTGCGGTACCGGCTACGCCAAAGACCGGGGGATCGACTGTAGAATCTGGAGGAACCATCAGGCTGGATTTAGGGCAATTCTGTTCAACCAATACTCAATGCGGCTCAAACAACTGTGGGGCAGGAGGAGTCTGTGTTTGTGATGATGATAAGGATTGTGGTTCGGGCTCCCGTTGCAAGAAGCGGATAGGAAAAAATTACTGTGTGCCTACCGGGGGTGATCTTGGGGATTATTGCGAGAAGAACTCGGACTGTGGCATGGGGAAATGTGAAAAGAAAAGTTGCGTCTGCGAAAAGGATAAAGATTGCCGAGATAGCTTTGGCTCCACTGATTTTCGGTGTGGGAAACCAGGCCTTGGCTTCGGGAAGAACTTTTGTCAGGCCACCTCGGTGCCGATCGGGAGTGCTTGTGAGAGAAACTCCGACTGTAAAAGTGATAACTGCAAAAAAGATAGATGTGAAGCCAAATAATCGCACACCCTGATTATGTGTGTGATCCTGGAGTAGGAATCTTCCTATGCGCTCTGAAAAGATACATGCTTTCGACCTAATGCCTTTACGGCAAAAAGTTTGTTTAGTGCAGTGAAGTCACGTCTCAATCGAAGGAGGGTGAACGTATGAGGCTCATATCGTTTATTTGTGCACTGTTGTTTCTCTGTCTTAGTTTGATCGATATCTCAAGAGGCAAGGCTCAAGCGGTAGAATACGGCTCTTTCTCTCCTGGGGTCTCGCACGTTGACATGATAGAGGCGATGCGGTCCGTGCTCCGCGAGCAACCGGAGCTGATCCTCGAAGCCTTGGAGCAAAACCCGGTTGCGTTAGCTGAACTCGTACAGCGCGCTTCTATTGTGAGAGAAGTGGAGGTCGAAAAAGAGAGACGACTTCGTGAGTTTACGCAGCCGAAGACTCCAGTCATCGATGTCACGCGTCCGATTCGTGGGAATCCTGAGGGGCTAGTCACCATTGTGGAATATGGCGATTTCGAATGTTCATTCTGTCGTTCGGCCTCTTCCACAATTGGGGAGGTCTTGCGGCAACATGAAGGGAAGTTGCGGTTTGTCTACAAGCATAACCCGCTGAGCTTCCATCCCATGGCTGAGCTGTCAGCCAGGTACTTTGAAGCGGTTGCTATGCAAGACCTTGAGCAGGCTTGGCTCTTTCACGACCAAGTGTATGAGCAACAAGACCAGCTCGCTCAAGGTGAACAAGCCCTGCAAGCCATTGTGGCCTCATTGCAGATTGATCGCAGGCGCCTTGAAAATGATTTGTACAGCGAGACAGTCGAGCATCGTCTTATCCTGGACCGTGACGAGACTAACCGCTTTGGATTTGATGGTACCCCGGCTTTCTTGATTAATGGAGTTTCACTCGTGGGGAGCCAACCCAAGGAAAATTTTGAAGAGATCATTCCAATGTTTTCGCCAGATGTCCAACGAGGTGAACCCATTGTGGATCAAGCCGTTCGATAACACGACTGGTTGGGCCAACAAAATAGAATGGTCGTATTGCGCATGTACTTGTCCGGTGGATAGCGAATAGGATCATTCGCACAGAACAAAAAAAGGCGAACAAGTGGAAATGAAGACAGTCAAGTATTAATTTAGCGGAAACCCCACGCATGACGAGGATGTGGCCAGTTGGGATTGGTTGTTTTCGGAGTGGACTATTTCTGCATTATGCAGGCGAAGGATGAAAAACCCGTGGACCCCTCAGGATTGAAGGGTGGACGATGAAGCGCAGGATCATGGTCCAACATGTCCTGCCAATCCATATCGTTCTTCCCGACTAATCAAATTTTGGACGATACTTCCTGTGTCGACACAAACGTTAAGTGCCCTCCTGAATAGGTCTTGGGTGTGTGAGGTCGCAAAAGGCGAATAGGGAGTCATGATCGTGACTTTAAAACCTTAACCAACGGAGTCGGGGATGGATATTGATGTGCAACATCAACTTTTACAAAAGAATTGTTTTTTCATCATCGCGAAGAGGTTGCAACGATGTTTCTGCCTCCTGGTTCTGAGCTGGACTTTCACTCTGCTGGTTATTCCCTTGGTACTGGCTGCGACCCTGGATGTGTGTCCCACCTCCTGCCCGTATTCCACCATTCAGGGAGCAGTGAATGCTGCGGCTAGTGGTGACACGATTGAAATCGGACCGGGAACCTATGTGGAAGTTGTTCAAGTGAATATTCCCAATCTCAGCTTCGTCGGGGCTGGTAGTGCCAGTACCATTGTAGACGGTCCGCTTAGTGCGTTTGTATTCAATGCCAGCGCAGGAGGTGCAAGCCTTAGCGGGGTGACCCTTCATAGCCAGGTCACAGGGAGTTGTATTCAAAACTATGCGGACTTGGTCGTCCAAGATAGTATTTTGGAGAATTGTTCGAATGATCTGAACGGTGGGGGCATTTACACCAGTGGTGATTTGGTGCTTGAGCGGGTTACCGTGCTTGCCAGTCATCTGCATTATTCTCAAATTAACCCGATTGAAGGGCGTGGCGGAGGTCTCTTTGTCGATGGGAACCCGACCAGTGGTGGGCCGACGGTTCGGATTTATGACAGTGCGTTTGGAGCCAACGAAGCCTTGTATGGTGGGGGAATCTATATCGGGACCGGAGCAAAAGTCTATATCGACGGCACCATCTTTTCGGATAATAGCGCTCATGACAGTACGGGGCTTCTTCCATACACCGGACGGGGAGGCGCGATTCGCACGTTTGGTGAACTTCATGTGACCAATAGTACATTTTTTTATAATTGGGCGGATCTATTTGGTGGGGCCATTGCCGTCAATAGCGGCTCAGCCCCGGTGTACATCGCGACTTCCGTACTTTTTGAAAACTTCACCAATGGGGAGACGTTCACTGCCGGGGGGCTCCCATCTGGAGGAGGGCTCTACGTGGAATCAGGCGGAGAAGTGAAGGTGGTTGGCACCGAATTCTATGGAAATCGATCCGGTTATGGTGGAGGAATCGGAGTCTACAACCTGTTACAGCAAGGAACGGTCAACCTCGTGCAGGGCAGTCTGGCCTATAACACAGCCGATGGAGATGGGGGCGGACTGTGGGTTTATGGAGGGAATGTGACCGTCAACACCTCCACGGTCTCGTTGAACCTGGCTAAGGGTAACGGGGGAGGCGCCTACGGCGCTTACGGATCGGGGATTATTGATTTTAGGAGTTCAACGATCGTCGATAATCTTGCATACGGAACTGGCGGGGGACTGAATGCCAATAGTATGAGTTTACGAAACTCTATTCTTGCACGTAACAATGCCTCAATTTCAAATGCAACCGGGTCAACCGATGATTGTAATCAATCATTCGATTCTAGTGATCATAATCTAGTTGGAACAGTCGACGGATGCGGGGTCCTCAACCTTCTTCCGAATGATCTGAGTGGGACTGATACCGCACGTTTGGATCCTCAACTCGGTCCACTATCCGATAGTGACGGCGCGATTGAAGCCGGGACTTACACTCACGTTCATGTCCCGTTGACCGGGAGTCCGCTGGTGGATTCCGGTCTTCGCTGTGCGGAGTTGGATCAAAATGGAAATCGTCGACCGGTAGATGGTGGTACGGGCACCAGTCAATGCGACCGTGGGGCAGAGGAACTCAATGCAGGGTGTGGTTCGCCAGGGCCGACAACGGCGCTTGAACCCCTCAACGGCGGCAGTAATGTGGCACTTCAACCCTTGCTTGTTTGGGAACCTAAGGCTGGTGCGAATACATACAATGTCAAAATCGCGACTCAACCTCCCCCATTTGGGACAAGCCTTATTGCCGAGGTTTCCGGTATCACCGCAACTCATTGGAAGCCAGGGGTGACGTTGCTTTCTAACCAAGTCTATTATTGGCAGGTCAAGTCGTTCAGCCTTTGCGGTGGCACAAAAAAGAGTGAAGTCTTCAGTTTTACGACTTCCTAGTTGCACCAAATTTCTGTGGAATTTATAGCTCCTGGTCCGTAGGTGTGTCAGAATACAATGAGAAAAGTCCTGCTGTTTGCCCACTCAAACAGCGTGGTACGGTGTACACTATTAGATGGTAATCCCCGGTGCCCTTGTCCAGACGGAAAGTCTTCCTCGCTGCAGCGCTCTGGGCGTGGGTGTTTCGTCATTTCGGTATTAACCGTTCAAAACGATTTGCTGAAACGACGGATTACGTTAGGGTGCCTCTAAAAATTCCAACATCTGAATTTCGGTGTCAATAAATTCAATGATTTACGGATGAAAAATTTCGAAATACACCAGTTTTTAGAGATGCCCTTAAAATAGTGCGTACAATTTGACCCCCCTTAAAAGGACCGACCCCAATAGGTACAACATGCAATAGGCCAGCGGCAGACGTGTTGAAAGAATGAGGCTGCTTTCCCCCATTGACAATCTACCTGTTTTGAGGAATGCCGATGAAACCCAAAGATTGGGTCTCACTCATCGAAGCGGGCTATTCGTTAGACGGGAATGAGGAAGCGTGGCTTAAGAATGTGTTCGACCAGGCTTCCCCTCTGTTTGACCGTGGATGGTGGCCGGGTATGTGTACCTACCGATTTACACCCAATACCGTCAGTATTGATCATGCCGTCATTCATGGACCTTCGCGACTATATACGTTTCTTCAAGATAGTACGGATAGTACGAAAGTATCGCCCGAGGCGATAGATCTCGTCTATCGCAGCGGTGTGCAAATTGCCTCAATGAGTGAGCAGGTGTTTTCTCGCCTTCCCGAGCAACGCGCCGTCATGCGACGGATGACCAGCGGACTTCTTCGAGATGTCCTTGGTATTAAGGCGCTGACAGGACAAGGCGAAGGATTGATGGTTACGCTTTTATTTTTCAAAACGATCACACCCACAGCCCTGGAACGGAAACGATGGCCATTGATGGTCAGTCATTTGGGCGCCGGCCTTCGCTTGAGAGCCTTAGCCGAATCGTTGACCCTGGATGCCTCCCCCGTCGAAGGAATTTTTGACGCAGGTGGAAAAATGTATGAAGCACGGGGACCGGCGATGAATGGATCAGCGCGAGAAATATTGCGGGAAGCGGTCCGTCGGATTGATCACGTCCGGACTCGTGCCGGTCGGAGCGACCCCGATATCGCTTTGACAACCTGGGAAGGCTTGGTGGACGGGCGTTGGTCCCTTGTTGATCATTTTGACACCGACCGCCGCCGATTTGTGGTGGCCGTTAAAAACGATCCTACCTATCCTGACCCCCGCGGACTGACCATGCGTGAACGACAGGTAGCCGAATTTGTCGGCCTTGGACATTCCTGCAAAGAGATCAGCTACACCCTCGGAATCTCACAGTCTGCGGTGACGAATTGTACGGCTCGTGCCCAATGCAAACTTGACCTGAACTCCTTGACCGAACTGGCCGGCTTCTTCTCGCCCTGCGGACTTCGTTCCAAGCTTGCCGAGGTTTCGCTCCAAGGTGAAGATCTCCTCGTAGGGGCCTATCCGCTCATCAATGAAGACCGGATAGAGGGGTTAACAGAAGCGGAGCGGGCCGTCCTCGCTCATCTGATCGCTGGTTCCACTAATAGCGATATCGCCCAGAAACGTCAGACCAGTGAGCATACCGTGGCGAATCAGGTGCAAGCCATTTTTCGAAAACTCGGCGTCATGTCCCGCAGTGAACTGGCCGCACGTCTGCAGAGTGTGGCTTAGGATCTTTCTACACACCCTTTCTCGACAGACACAATCTTCCTCAACTCTGCAAATCCCCAGAACGGTTTTTTAACCTACTCTCCTTTCCGAGTCTTTCCTCTCTTGATTTTTTCATCCATTCATTCCCTCCCTGAAGGTCCCCGGGCATGTGTGAAATTAACTATAGAACTCTTTTTTGGAGAGGACTAGCGTAATAGGTGTAGAAGTTCAGAGCTTCATTTGTACTGAAAACAGGCACCATTCGTTCATACGTTAAGGAGTAGAGATGAGAGATTTTCCGACAACAAAAAAATCCGACTGCATGCCCATGGCTGAGGAATCTTTTTCGATAATCATAATATCCAAATGGATACGCTTTGGTATTCAGCCATCTTGTCTAGTAAGAAAGGTCCCCTATGTCAGGAGAAATCAAAAGATTGATTTGTTGCGACTTTCCGGAGAATGGCTTGAGGTTTTTTCTGGTGGCCTAGGGATTGCTTCATGGCAGTCTTCATTAATGATGTCAGATGACAAAGGACTATATCCTAAATTGTTCATAAACTATTTGAACCCTTTGATAGGCCGTCACGACGGACTAAGCCAATGGAACGGTAAGTGTGAGCGAATAGACCTTCATGATGGCGTCATACTCTGTCCGGCGAATCATGAGGCAACACCATAGGACAGAAATAAGGAGGGGCTGTCATGAGAGTAGCAATGAAACAAAGATTAAGCGCAAGGAGCCATCAGCATTCTGAGCGTTTAGGTCGGTCTAAGAGGCTGCATGTCGTGGGCCTTTTGGGGTTGGCCATATCGGCCACAGTGGCTATGACCGGGCAAGCCTGGGCTGGTGCGGGGTGTGACCTGAATGTCCGAGTGAATAACCACACGGCCCACTCGATCATGGTCTACGGAGCCTCTAAAAGTTCCGCCAGTAAATCCGGGCTGAATCTCTGGAGTCCGCTCAGTGGGATGGTCGATTCCACGTTAGATTCAGAAAATTCTGGAGCCGCGTCCCATTCGAAGCAGGCCGTGGAACTTCAGCTTCCGTGTTGGACCGGAAAAGTGGATTTCAAAATTCAATATCTTGATGGAAACAATCTGAAGTGGACACGTCGTGACGGAGTGGAGATTAAATCCGGAGATACCATCCAGATCAACATTAATAATTAACTTTAGATGTCTCCTTAAATGACTGAAGGCTTGTTGAGAGATACAAGACTGTGGAGAAGATTAGGCCGGAAGTTGGTAAACGTCGCCAGGGGCTTTTTACTCTGTCCAGCCCACGGCGCCGACAAACATCTGGACGGGGAGCAAAAGGAGGTAGCGTGATGAGCAGGATTCATTTCGAAAAAGGTATTAAGTTCGCGGTATTTTTGGCTTTTGCGATATTGGGGTCGATGGCAGTAACTGTGCAGGCTAATGCTGGTTGTGGTCTGACCGTGACATTCGACAACGACTTGAATACTTCGATCAAGGTTCTGGAGGTCGATGCCAAGACCACCACCGGTTCATGGAAGACCGTGTATAACGATGCATTCACGATTGCCGAGGGTAAAAAAGTGACCAAGGCGCTCGAGACCAATGCCGGGTGTGCGTTGCCCCATCATCTTTGCGCCAAGTACGAGAAAGGCAAGAATACTCTGTAAAAAACCAAAGGCCCCATCGCGACTGCGGTGGATAAGAAGATCAATATGGAATTTGACGATTGAGGGCAGGCCGGCACCCCAGCATCTTAAAGGATGGAAACTGTGATCGGAATTCATTGCCTCATAACAGCGGCGTCAGGGGGTTTGACCCTGCTCGACACCTGATGACTCATAACCAAATGGCAGGGGATACAAGGAGGAATCGACATGAAAGTATTTCACTCAAATCCATCAACATCCCTAGGGCCTGTTTTAGGGGTATTGGGAGCCTTATCGTTGTGTGTATCTTTCGCGCATGCGGGGCAGGAGTGCTACGATTTTAGCGACCTTCCCTTAGGGAGTCAGTATCACCTGGGGGATACGGTGAATGCCAAGCATTCTGTAGCGACTCTCAGGCAATTCTATGTCAATCAAAATCAGCCCTCCCAGCAAGCGAACCCGGTTGCCGAGGTGGTGTCTTCCAATATTCCGCAGGGAGGAGCTCCATCATTAAAATTATACTCGATCAACGCACAACTCACCCCCACCTCGCCGGTTCAAGAGGTTCGCTTACGATTCGCTGAAAACACCGGCGGAGCCTATATTCAAAATTTCGAAATCAATGGCCAGAAACGCGTGTTGCAGGGAGGGCTTTCTCAACTCCATCAGAAGACAATGGGCAATGCGCAAATTCATGTGACCGCGGCCCCCGGTGGAGGCAACTTTATAGTGGGCACACTGGAAATGCGGGCTTTACCGGGGGCCTCCATTGGAACTTTTTCCATTGGGGGGAATAGTCAATTCTTTGTCGACGATGTGTGTATAAAGAAATAATGTTGCGTCTTTTAATGCCTTCCAGGTTTTGCTTGCGAGCAAAACCTGGACGGGGGCTTGAATTCTTTGTCTGAACAGAGAAGGCCATGAATCGTTCTTCATGAGGAATGAGAGACGCCGGGTTGGTTGTGGAATGGCCACTTCCCTGTTGAATTCCGCACCGTGGCCTATGAGGAGAATCAAAAAGTTCGGAAGAGATCCACATTTTTAGAAAGAGCCAAAAAAGGAGAAGACCATGCCAGCCACACAGCTTCAATTCTATCAAGTGGGCTCATACCCCTATCCTTATGCGACAACCGGAACCGGCAGTGCGTTGACGGTCTGTCGGCGATACAACGATCCGTATCTGGCGTTTCTCACGCAGACCTCCTATGAGGATGAAATTGTGTTCTTGTATTTGCATTTGAGTGTGTCGCAAAAAGCCGGGCGCATTCAGACACCTCCCGGTCATGATGTTATTAGCGGGATGGACTATGCCATTTTTCGAAATATCATTTGGGCTGTGCAATCGACACAGAATCAGGACACGATCATTGGTATCGATCCAGAGACGGGGAATGTCACGGATACGATTCTTGTTCCACCGAGAAGCGGGGCGGCTCTGGCCTACAACGGTTTGTATTTTGTGCGGTCTGATGGCAACGTGCTTGAGGCGATTAGCAATTCCGGTGTTGTTTTGGGAAGCGTGAATGTCCCGCTTGGATCCAGCGTGCAAGGGTTAACTGCGGCGCCCTGGTCGTATGTCGCCAGTGATACCAGTCGAAACAGACTCCTCGTTTTAAACGTGTTTGGAAATATCATCGCGAAATGTCCGAATCCTCCTGGAGCAGCCGGCGGGATTACTGCAGTGGCGTATGACAATATCTTGGACTATGACCAAATCTCACAGTTGCCGACAGAAAACGGTGCGTGGGGCGATCCGGGAACCCCATATCATCCAGACACCTCTTGGAATCCTGCACCGTGGATGATGCGGCATAACATCTATCTGGCCAATGAATTGGACCAGACGATTTATTTTGGCTATTTCTACGAGTAAGGCCGTGAGACAACTCAGAGCAACATCCTCATTTTCCCCCTTCACGATGTTCTGCAATGAAGAAAGGGGTTAGTCATGAAAATTTTCACCAGGTGGCCCATGACCATGAAACCGGTGCTTTTGCCTTTTTTGATGTGTGGCCTGGCACTGGTGACTTCTGCCAATGCCACCCCGCCCACTCCACCAGTACAGCTTGAATTGCCTAAGGCCGAGGAGTTGGCTGCTCTGATACCAGAGAAGGGTGTGTTTGCCGTCCCCGTTCGAGTTCTGGCGCATCAGGATGTCGCGAAGCTCATGCTGATCGTCCGGACGAATAAAATGGGCATGTCGGGACGGCATGAGGGCCAGGGCAAGGACTATGCGCTCAAGGGGTCGGGGAAAGGAGAAACCCAGACAGTTGAGATCACGATTCCCCTACAAGAAAAGGATGGCCTCTACCGGATAGAAACGGCCGTCCAAATCGAGCAAAAGGGGAAAACGGGAGTGGTGAGCAAAGGAGTCCTCATTCAAGTCGTCGAGAAAGATCGGCGGCGCCTCACTACGCCCGCTGAACTGCGCAGAACCCAAGTTTTACAAAAAAAACAGGCTTTCCAGGAGGCATTGGCCAGGAAACCGAAGAAACCGGATATCCGGCTCTTGATGGACAGCACAGTTCCTGTCCCTGTTGAACTGACAAAACACATCAAACCGTATACCGGTCCAAAACAGAAACGAGCCGGAGGATCAGGTCCTCCAGCCTCGATCAAACCCTACATCATTGAAAAAACCAAAAGTGGCAAATCCAAAGATAGTCATCTATGGCAGAAGCCGGGTGTGGTTCTGGCCCAATTCGTCCCACTTATCGAGCTACGGGGAGAGGTCGTCTTTGAAGATTGGTACACAAATATTTCTTGTAATCCCGCTGATCCGGGTGATCCGTACTATCCTTGTAACCCGGGCCCTCCGAAAGTGTTGACTCCTCTCGCCAACGCCACGATTGTTATCTTCAAGGAAAATGTCGGTGGTTTTGACGTGGGGGTAGATATCACGGTAACGGATGAAAATGGTTTCTGGTCGGTCTATCTTGATCCCGCTCTCGCTGGTTCTGATTTTTATTACACCGTCAGCCTTGAAAATGTAAATTTTAATGTCCGAGATGCTGCTGGAGGTGAATATAGCTGGGTGTCAGCAAGCCGGAGCGGTACCATCATCAATTTTGGGCAAGAAACTTTCACAACGAACATCGAAGCGGCCCAGGTATTTTCCACAATCAATCGTGGCTGGAACCATATTGTGACCGAAGGGGGACAAGATCCGGGGTTCATTGCGGTCCAATATCCGGACTCTTGCCTTTTAAGCGATGGCACTATCACGAGTTGTTGGGATCCAAGTACGGAGGTGGTCCGACTTCAAACAGAGAAGAACGATGCTCCTGATGTGATCCTACACGAGTACGGACATGCCCTCCTGCACTATGCCTTTGGATTCTCACCTGGGGGAGGCCCTCATAGTTTTTCAGACTTTGAGCAGGATTCAGGTGTGGCCTTTAATGAAGGGTGGGCGACGGCGTTTTCTCTCTCCGTCTGCCCGGATGGATTGTTTCATTGGTCTGAGTGGCCATACCAGGATCCAGCCGGCGGGTGGCCGTTGTGCGCGGTGAACTATGCCCTTGGAGAATGGATAGAGGGCTTCTCCTTTAACAATGGCCAAAACCGGAAAGGTGAGTGGCACGAGGGCCGTGTCGCAGCCGCCATTACTGATTTCTTGGATGCTCCGAATGATGACAATGGCGGGACTGAGGATCAAGGGAAGAATGGCTACGAAGACGCAAATGTGAATGACCGAACGTCGCTGGCCACGATCTACCGCGACAGCATGTGGGGTTTCAGTTTCAGCGATTTCATTAATTACTTTATCCAATTGAGGTCTGGCCTAAGCAGCACTATGCAGGTTCTTGCCGACGACATCATGACGTATAACTGGATGAGTTGGCCGATTACAGTTCCAGTTCCAGATACACTATGTGTCGCCTCCAAAGTTGCAATGGAGATGAGTCCGGATTATGCCAACGTCCTTGAAGGTCTACGGGGATTTCGTGACCAAGTGATGAAGCCCTTGATGGACGGTCGTCGTTGGATCCAGTCCTACTATAACCATAGTCCCGAGATGGCCGTCTTGCTAATACAGAATTCAGAGGCAAGACAAGCCGGCCAGGTCATTGTGGAGCATTTTTCACGCATGGGTCATAGGCTCAAGGAATCAAAAGGGCTGGAGCGGTTATCAAAATCCCAGGATGCAGTCCTGCCTCCTCAGGTAAGCGAATCGATTAAAAAAATTTCCAAAATCATAAAAGCCAAAGGAAGCGAGGAGCTCAAGCAGAAACTTGCAGAGGCACGAGAGGTTCTCAAAACGTTTGAAGGTCTCTCGGTGAGTCAAGCCGTTCAAAAGGTTTCCGCCATGGAGAAGGTTGGCAGGGGAAAAGGGGCGCCGAGGATCCAGCCCATGAAGTTTGCCCCAGGGAGTCAAACAGTAGACTGGGACCTCATTAAAAAACATCTGCCACATGAGGAAAAGCCGGGGACGAAACGTAATGTGAAGTAGAGAGACGTTGAGTCTTGGGAAGGACGAGTTGGAGTCAGGCATGGGTATTAACTGAGGGGCGTGGCTTCTCCGGCAGGCGGCGAACGAACGGCTCAAGGCGGTGGCAACGGTTTGGCGCCTCGTTCGTCCTCCTGGATAAGTCACATTCAGCCGGTGAGCAAGTGGCGTCCACAAACACGTCAGGAGATGAGTACTCTCAGGCATTTAAAATTTTCAAAAAGGAGGGCCGTCACCATGAAATGGTCCACATCTAGCTGTATTAGTGCGGTGGTTTTTGTTTTGGGGTTCGGCACGTCCTCCGTGTATTCGGGGACTGCTAGTGAGAACGAGTGGGTAGGGGTGGAAGTCCAGAGAGGGGAAGTACGTCGGTTTCCGGGTTCGCTAACGGCAGGGATGTGGAACATTCCACCGGCTCTTTCCGAAGGACACGCGATGAAGATCGATGCGAACCGGTGTTTACAAAAGGATTCCAAACAGCCGATGGGCTTGGAGCAAGAACTCCCGCAGCAAGCGGAACATGCGGTGATTCAACAGCAGAATCCTGGCCTCATCTACCTGGCTGCCTTGGATAGCATCGATGGTCCTCCGCCATGTGGAAAAGACAACCTTTGTAATTTTGCCGTTTGTCCAAACGACCCTGACTGTCCTGCCGATATGCCGGAAATAAATAGACCAGAGCCCACAGAGCCTCAGCATGATGAAAAAGCCCTTGGGACTTCCGTCTGGCTTACGACCGGCTTGGATGGGTCGGCGGGAGGCCATTTCTGCCCACCTGGTGGAAATACCTGTGACATTATGGTCCATTGGAGCGTAGCGCCTGATCGGTATGACAAATGGAAGATCTGTTGGAAGGAGTTTGGTACAGAATTTACCGATGCCTGCGATGAGAACCAAAAGATTCGAAATTTTGAAAATAATTTCTTTTTGATTCCCAACCTTAAGACAGATGGCAAATACCGGATTCGTTTAGAAGGCCGAAAAGATAGCAACGATAAATGGAAATGTCTGACAAAGGCCACATTGGAAAGTATTGGTTACGGTCCATGGTTGCATGCCGTCGTTCCCTGCATTGTGCCGTAATTGTGCCATTGGATAGGTACAGTTGAGTGGTGGGAAATTTTTGGAGTAGGAAACCTGGTAGACCTTTTTCCTGTACCATCGCGTCTATGGACGTTAGAGGGCAGGGTAGCATCTCCCGTCAATCCGACAGAACTTCAGATAGGATCTATTGCCCTGTTCGAAAATATTTTTTTGGAAGGACGCAAGAGATATTCACAGAGGGGGAATCTCATGGTATCCTTTCTTCGATCGAATTGAAATGGAAACTTCAGATTGGATTGTGGTCTCGATAGGGTTTTTTATAGAATAAGTTCTGGAAGAAAGTCTGTCTTGTAACCCCTCCCTGGGGAATTAAGGAACGTCCATCCCGCGAACGTTTGTTCTCTTTCATGGCCGAGCTGAAACCCGGTTCCCGGGTTTCAGCCATCGATTCGTGCAGCGACCTATTGCTCGCCTCTTTCCTTTACTAGTTGTGCCCCTTTCGACGCATTCTCCGAATCCCTCTAGAAGACACTTCAGGTTTTACGGGGTATCCGGACTGGGAATTTCCCACCTTACCTTACCGAAAATTCTCAATCGAAGGTCCCGTTTGCCGACGGACCGGAAAAGTTGGGTGCTAGGGATCAGGGAGACTGGTTTCAGGCACAGGAATGGTTCCGGAATTCTCTTAAGATCTTCTGGATACTTAGCCGATGTATTAGATGGCTTTTGGACTTTAGGCTTGGCGCGTTTGATTCCCTTTTAATCACCATTGTCACAGGAGTGGAATGTGCAGACCAGTTTGGTTAATTCCGGGTTCGAAAATCAGGGAGTTTCTATCCTCGCAAGTGCCCCATCGCTTCATCATGATCTGTCACCGGCTGATTGCCGTGGTCTGACACCAAAACTCGAAGAGTTCCTGGCCGGTCGTCCTGAGACACCGTTTTTAGCCCTTGATCTTGAGCAGGTACGAAACAAATACCTTGAGCTTCAAGGAGAATTTTCCCATGCAGCAATTCATTATGCCGTGAAAGCCAATCCCGCTCCGGAAATTATTCAATTGTTAGCCACGTTGGGCTCACGCTTTGATATTGCGAGCCGTTATGAGCTGGATTTGTGTTTGTCTCTCGGGGTGCCGGCCACCTGGCTGTCGTATGGCAACACGGTCAAAAAAGAGGTGGATATTGCTTATGCCTTTGGGTGCGGGGTTAGGCTCTTTGCTTTTGATAGTGTGGCCGAACTCGAAAAATTGGGCAGACAGGCGCCTGGTGCGGGAGTGCAATGTCGAGTACTGAGCCAAGGGAAAAACGCGGATTGGCCTCTTTCTAAAAAATTCGGCTGTGACTTGGCCATGGCGTATGATTTGCTCCTCAACAGTCGTGATCTCGAGTTGAATCCCCTGGGAGTGACGTTCCATGTGGGGTCTCAACAAACCGATCCGCAGCAATGGGTCGAGCCGATGCAGCAGGCAGCGGAATTGTACCGCCAATTGAGGAGGCAGGATCTTGAGCTGGAATGGATTAATATTGGCGGAGGACTCCCGGCTACCTACCAAACGACCCTTCGGCCATTTTCGCACTATGCCCAAACCATTCAACAGGCGCTACAGGAATCCTTTGGTGTTACGCCTCCTCAATTGATGATTGAACCCGGTCGGTTTCTCGTGGCGGATGCGGGAGTGATCCAGAGCGAGGTCATCCTCGTGGCTCGCAAATCCCGGGAAGATGTTCGACGATGGGTGTATCTCGATATCGGCAAGTTTGGCGGTTTGGCTGAAACGATGGATGAATGTATTAAGTACCGCCTACGCACCCTCCGTGAGGGTCCAACGGGACCGGTGATATTGGCGGGTCCTACTTGCGACAGCGCAGACGTGTTATATGAAAAAACGTTCTATGAGTTGCCCCTGGATTTGGCTATCGGTGATCGAATCGAAATTTTAAGCGCCGGCGCCTATACCAGCAGTTACGCGTCTGTGGGGTTTAATGGATTTCCTCCCTTGCGGACCTACTGTCTCTAACGGATAGCCCAGTCCTTGTAAGGCGCTCAATCCGCTGGTCATCGGGGTGCGCAGGCCGTTGAGTTATTCCCCTGGGCTTTCTACAGTCTTTTACTGAGTCAGATAGTGCTGCGGGCGGTTTCGTCTATATCCAATGGCTGAAAGGCCTGGACCACGGTCTTCTCGGTGAACTAAGAAGACTGCCTAGGTTTTAGGCAAAGAGAAGAGGATGAATTGTCTTAATTGTTCCTTTTTTAATACAGTAGATAGGGCACTAGGTGTTTTTCTTGGAACAACTAGGAATTTCCCTAGTTGTGCATGTGGTGGAACTTTTATTTACTCTTTTAAAGAGCGCTGAAATATTGGTGCGAGAATCATCTCTATGATAGGGGAAATGGATAGAAACCAAGGAGGGTTCCATGTCCACGGAACGTTGGTCGAAGGCCATGTGGGAAGAATTTCTGAGCAGGATTTTTTCAGGGGATCATGTCTCGTTTGTTCCCCATAAAATCTTTCGCTGGGATGAAAATGGAATCTATCGGGATTGTTTTTTCCCTGTTCCCTGTCAACATCTTTTAGGTGGAGAGCATCTGGTTGGGCGGACCATCAATGAGATCTTACCTAAAGATTCAGCCAGAAGTTTGAAAAAAGCCCTGACCAAAACCCTGAAAACGCAACGGCCGCAAGATGTCCAATTGGTTTTTCCTACCTTGGGAAAGACGGTGGTGGCGGTGGTCCGGTTATTTCCTTATGAGTCTGAGGCATTGGGCTTCGTTACGGATCATTACCTAGATGGTTGTCCCGTCATTTCGGTTTCCCCTCAGGATCCCTCCTTGGCCTTTCTCAAAGGCTCCTCGACTTATACCATGTAATTTGTGTGGGAGAGATCTTCTGGAAATTTCTCCCGATGATCGGGTTGGCAATTGGTGGGAATTCTCTGCGGTGGTCTTGACAGGCCTGCTGCATCTTGTGTTCAAAAGTCTTGATGCCAAGGGACTTTTCATAGGCCTGGCCAGTATCAGTTGGATGAGCTATGTTGTCTGGCAGGTTCGGCAGGATCCGACGAAGTGGGAGAGTTGGGGGTTTCGCACCGACAATCTTCGAGAAGCCTTTATTTGGCCATCCGTGTTGTTTGCTGGGTCGGGGTTAGCCATGGCCTGGTATGAGGTCGTGAGCGGTCGGGAGCTCTGGCAAGACCACATGGTGTTTCTGTTGTTCCTGTATCCTTTCTGGGGGATCCTGCAACAGTTTCTGGTGCAAGCCCTGGGTG
>JBGSSO010000070.1:0-7660 GCA_041737015.1 Nitrospirales bacterium | reverse complement strand
TTGGCTTCTTCCAGCAACCGGTCCCGTGTTTCACCCATCCATTGATCTTCCTTTTCAGACCGGGGCAGGGAAAGGCCGATAGCAGTTCCAATGGCAAATGCCATGGCTCCGATCGCCAGAGGGCTCTCCTGTATATACCGGGACACTTCAACTTTCATGCGTTCGCCCTGCTCGCGTGTGTGCTCCCGAATTTCATCAGACCGGTGTGACGCCTCTTCTTTCCAGTCTTCTAATGATTCTTTCGCCTGGTCGGTCCATTCTGATATCTGTTCTTTTGCCTGTTGCCCCGAAGCCCGTGTTCTTGCCTTCATGGCGTCCAGGGATCCTCCCCGGCGGGATGGTTGTCGGGGAATCCGTCCAGCTTCAATTCCGGGAGCATACTCCGGCCACTCGTCATAGGGATCAAGGGAATAGCCATCGCCATGTCGGTCTCTTCCAAACCTGTGTCTTTCCGATGAGGAATTGGCGGCTTGTTTCATCATCCATATGAGCCCCACACCCACCAGGGCGGATGGCACGGGATTGTTCAGGACCCGTTCTACCAGCATGGATTGCCATTGGTTCACCTTCGTCCGGGCATGTTCTTTTGCTGTTTCGACTTTATCCATGGCTGCATTTTTGACCTGTTCTTTAATGGTATCCGGAGACAGACGTTGTTGAAGTGTATGAACTGTCTCATCCAGTTCCGCTCTGGTTTCTCGAATTTGTTCGCGAAGCCGGTCAGGATCTTCAATTTTTTTCGATTCTGATGTAATCAATTGAGCGCGTTGGTCGTCCACTGTTTGGTCTCCTTTACACTGTCAATGGTTTTTTGCGGGGCGGGGTTGATGTTTTTCAGGTCGCTGATGCCTTTCTGAATTAAGCCGTAACCAATCCCCACGACCACCAGACCGATGATCAGGGCTGATGCCCATCCGGGTATAACTAACGCCAGAGCAAGCGTGGCCGCTGCTAAAAGAACCAGCAATCCGGCATAGGCCAGCGCTCCGCCCACCGCTATAAAGGCCACATCCTTGCTTGCCTGTGTGGCTTTTTGGGACATTTCAAGCTTCAAAAGCTGGATTTCCTGTTGAATGAGGATTTTTGTCTCATTCATCAGATCACGGAAGAGATCACTAAGTGGTCGTTCTTCCTGGTACAAACTCATAACTCCCTCCTTCTCCTCAATGTGAGTAATTGGATTTCCCGTTACATGATTGGCGCGGCAGGTGTAGCTGTCGCCGTGGGTTCTTCCCTCCGGAACGATTCCTGCCGTCCATAGGAAGAAGATTCGTCTATTCTTCGATCTCTGGAACTTTTGAGAAATCTTCCAGCCACGAGGCCCATCATAAACGCCCCGCCTAAAAACGCTTCGGGATGACGCCGGGCGAACATTTCCGCTTCGTTCAGCAGTTCACCGACATCACGGGATTCGAAATATTGCGCCATCCGGTCCATTTGTTCCGCCGCCCGCTCGGCATAATGGGCGACGCCTTCATTCTGTTGCTCCCGCAGGGTGTGACTGGTTTGGCGCACGGCTTCCGCTAGCCCGCTAAGTTCCCCGACACCCTTTTGTTTCTGGTTTTCGAGTGTGCTCTTTACTTTGCCTTGTGCCTGGTTCGCCAGTTGAGTGGTCTGCTCACGAACCTGCTCTCCGACCTGACCGGCTTTTTCCTGCACCTGTTTGCCGATTTCTTTCGCTTTTTCCTTCATGTCATTTGCCATTCCTGTCTCCTTCCATTAAATAAAAAATTCTTTCGAATGATAAATTCCAGCAGGCATCTTCAGCCGTGCTGATTACTTATAGACAACAGGGAGGAAGTCGTGAACTGTCAACAACCCTTAATTTTCGCGAAATATCGAGGGCACCCATGCCAGGTATCTGACCGGATCATGCGTAGGGTTTTAAGGACCCTCGGAGGAGGATAGTGAAGACTCCTGACGACTGAGCGAATACGGCCGCCTGGGCAAACGCTACACCCCTGTGGTATGTGTTTCAGCAAACAGGCTGACCGGCTAATTAATAAAACCCAACCGGCTTTTCTTTCCCATGAGAGACGCGGGAATCTAGAGGCGCCGCACCAAGAAATTGAAGGTATGAGACGGCGGAATTCATTAATAACGAAAAATGGCTGCCAAGGAGGTACTGTCCGGCATCTCTTCCTGGGGGATGGCATAAACCGTGCCTTTTTTAAGTAACGTCTGCACCACCGCAAAATCTAAGATCTCCACTGATTCGGCGGACTTTGTCGGTTTTGTTTCCACTCGGTTTTGCATGACGTCGATACGACCCCATTGTTGAATGTCCCAGGCGACGAATAGTGTATCGATTTTTCCCTCATGGGCTGCCAGAACCACGGTTTTCAGATCATGGGAAGCTTTGGACGTACCCAAAAACTCTTCACACTTGTTCTTGGCCTCTTCTATGCCGTGATCGGCATCCGCTTTCACGACCGGCCAGACTTGCCGGTGCAATTCATGAAGGCTTTTTTCATCAGCATTGCCTGTGACCCCTTCTTCCATAGTATGAGAGTAGGTATTGACGTCTTGGTAAATCGGAATCAAATATTCCACGCCCGTCAGATATAACGGTGCCTGCTCTTCGTACAGAAACTCGTGAAGACCTTTTGCTACCTGTTGGAAAAATTGGGAAATCCGGGATTTGGCTTCGTCGTCCCCACCGCCTTGTCCATGAAACATGGCGGCCCGCTGGTCGCCTGCATTGGGAGCTTTGGTATGCCATTGCAATGATTGCTCCCCGCCTGCGGTTTGATTGGCTTCCTCCATACTAAGGGGAATATCCGGTATACGCAATTCCTGCAGACCATCCTGTGAACCCTGAAAGAACCGGATATGGTTCTGGCTGAGCGCGAGAAGATAAAAAGTTCCTCCATACATGAACACGGGCAGGATAGGCTTCAGATAAAACCGGGATTCTACCATCGTGAGTTCGGGAAGACTGAGAGGCAGACGAAAGACCCGATGCCAATCCTTCGCGACGTACATGGTCAGCCCCTGATCCTGATGCCGCCAGAATTGCTCATCCTCCAGGAGTTTCGAGAGAGGGTCCAGCCAGGTTCGAGCGTCTGCACTCCTGATGCCCTGTTCCGTCAATTGCTGTTCCGTCTCTTTGAGAAGGTTTTTCAAGCGTATCGGATCCTGTCGGATTTCCGGTCCTGCGGGATGGGTCGGCATGTATAAGGACACGGATGGACTGTCTTTCTGTTCAAGGAGATCCTCTAGATCATTTCTGGTGATTGACATGATGATCCTTTCGATGGCTCAGAAGTGGCGGCTGCACTATTTACTTATCAACGTAACACGGAAAGATTGCGTAGAAACCTGTTAATTTCCCTGAAGTCTTTTCTCTTCATCACCTGACACTGAGGTGTATGGGGTCTGTGGGTATTTCACTCTTTACTGGCAGGTATGGCAGCTGGTGATTTTAACGAAAGGAATCATTTGTTGTTTGCTAGTTGCTTCTTTCTGGCGTTCCGAAGCGCGTCCACCATACCCGTACAGCGGGCGCTATCCTCAGCCATTCCAAACTCAGGAGAGGGAAAAGTGGGTTCGACAGAAAATTCAGGATCCGAAAATGTGCCCGTGACGTGCAAGGGCCCGCGTGAACTCAGGATGGTAAAATCCTGGGGATAGGGCTCTATGGTCAGGTCCAATTTTTCTTGACGAAGATCAATCGACCCGTGACCTTTGAACTTGGTGTCTTTGGTATCCAGTAGGAAAGGGTGGATGGTCACGATACCACTGCGGGCCTGCAAGTCCGTATACCCACATTCTATCTTGACACGCGAATCTGTGCTCAGGAATACCGCCGCTGATTCAGTGAAGTCCAATCCGGCCAACTCTACGAGCAGGGCATCGATTTTCCCGCCTGTCATGGTTAAAAAAAGACCACCGTCCGCGGATCCGAACCAATCCGCCAACGACTGTCCCTGCATCCACAATTTCGCCCGCCCGCCGATGTCACCAAACGAATCATCAGCCACGTCGAAGCGTGCAAGCAATCGACTGAGGTTCACATGATCGACATCCGTATGCAGTTTCGCCTGGATGGGATCTTTGCGGGCATTCATCTCAAGTTGCATGGACACAGTTCCGGTGGCCACGCCGAAATCCAATCTATCCATCTGTAGATGTCCGTCTTCAAGGGTCACATGCAGGGCAAAATCATTCAGAGGAAGGTCCGGTGCCAGCACGTCGGTCGCGGTATATTCCACTTCTGCATCCAATTTTCTGAGCTGGGTGAAATCCATGGGCTTAACCGGCAACACCGTTTGACGATCTTCGGTTTTGTCGGCATGGGCTTCCTGTGCCTCCGAAGCGGTTTCTTCGGGATCCGGCGGTGCACCGATCAGACCGGCCAGATCATCGAAATCCAGTTTGCGTGAGTGCAGACGAGCCGAGACCATGGGACGTTCCCCGCCCGTCATCACATGTAGGATGCCGGTCACATCGCTGTCTCCCACGGTGCCGCTCAGGTTTTGAAGGGAGACCGTCTGTTGATCTTCCGGCCCTTGTTTCCGGTGTACCAGAGCTTCCAGCTTATAAGGGGGAAGATGCGGCAAGGGAATTCCTAAGGCCTCACCTAAACGGGCCGGATCCGGTCCTTCTACCCACACTCGTCCCTTAAAGGCTGAGAGAGGGAACACATTTCCTATCGTGGCGTCCAGTCGGATGGTGGTGTCGTTTACGGAAAAGAACGCTTCCACCGGCATCGACTGATAGTCACTCCAGACTTTCTGAATGGAACCCGTGGACAGGCGTACATCAACAGGATTGTCACGATAATCCACGGTTCCGTTTACCTGAATGCCGGAGGCGACGCTTTCCGCCCGGATCTGTAAATCCGACTTGGCCTGTAAGTCGGGATCATCATAGCGTATCCGCACTTCCTCGATGCGCAAGCGATCAAGCAGGGCCTCCATCTCAAGCGGATTGTTCACGTTCTGCTGTGCAGAGGGAAGATTCAAGGCGAGACGGCCGCTCACCGTTCCCAAGCTACCGGATTCTTTCCCCAGCGACTGCATGGCCTTATCCAGATCCACCCGCTGGATATCAGTTCGAAGACGAGCGGACAGCGATGGATCCCGCAAATCCAGCAGGGCCGATGTTGTCATCGTGCCCTCACCGATTTCGACTGTCAGCGGGGAGATGCGAAGCAGGCCATTCTCGATCTTTGTCACCATGGAAACATCCTCTAACGTGACATTCGGGACCACCAGGTTCCCGACGGAAATCTCGAGGATGCCTTCCAGATGCGTCAGCCAGTCGGGAATTTGTATGCCTCCCGTCTTTTGTGTTCCGGGTTGTCGTGCCGGAGATTCTCCTTTGCCGGACATGGGAACCAGTGAAACCACATCGAATGTTCCAGAATGCACCGTTGCCTTAAAACGGGTCGTCTCACCCGGCTCAATGGTAGCCTTTGCGGCAAAATCGCTGTGGTCTATCATGCCCGACACGTTCTCAAGGGTCCAGGTCCGTGACCTCTTGTACAGATTTCCCTTTAGTGCGACCTGTCTCACCGCCGGGATTTCGATGTCCAACATGGACGCGGCGGTGGACGGGGACTCGCTATGAAGGGAAACCGATAGATCCATCCACATGAGCGGCCATGCGGGCTCAACCATGGCAGAAAGCGAAGCCGTCGTGTCGGGCAGTTGTAGATCCGCAGAGAGAGGTGTTCGTGTGGCATGATCGTGAGAAGGCTCGAGTATATTTTCGATGGTAGGACCCGAGACTGTCAGTGTCAGCGGTTGGTTGCGTAAAATTCCCTTGGCTTTGAGGACCAGGCCATCCGATATGTTTTCATCCATGTGCGCCCCGATCTGGGTGTTTGTGGAAGGATCGGCATAGCGAATATCGAAATTTTCGATGTCCAGTGTGCTCAGCTCAACGGCATGGATTGGTTCATGGGGCTTGGATTCCACCGGGGAGCCTTTTTTTTGATCTGGTGGAGGTACCGTGTGTATGTTCATGGCAAAGTTCAATTCAAGATTGCCCGGAAGTCCTTGCGACGCGTTCGTTCGAGATGTTGATGCATTGGCGATCTTTGTCATGCTTGAAGCTTCTTTGTTTTCAGCTCGAAGGTGGACTCGACCTCTCGCCAGATTTTCTTCCACGGATATCTGCGTCTCGACGTTAAGCTGAATACCTGCCACTTCTGCCGATAGGGGTTCTATGATGAGCCTCTGCTCTTCCAACCTCATGGCGATATCGACATTGTGTACCGGCACAATGCCTGTTTCAATCAGATCGGCTCGATAGGTCAGACTGGTTTGCCAGGCGGCCTGATGGATGCTATTCAAGATGTTGCCGACTTTCACTGCCAGTGGTTCCGGATTTGGTTGTTGAGGTACATATTCCTGTAGTTGTGCCACATCCAGCCGTGTGGAAGAGAGGTGTCCTTCAATCCGGACAGGATTGGCCTCGGGAATAATTTTCAGTGTCCCTGTCACATCGCTATCCTTGACCATGGCTTTCAGATCATTCAATGTCCATACTTGATCAGCCAGCATCAAATGTCCGACCAATTGATATGTGGGAAATTCGGGGAGGGCGGTATCGATGATGTCATTCCATCGGAAGAGGTCTTTGCCTCCCACCCGGATTTGCAGCTCTGCCCTCTCAGGAGAGAGCAGTGCATCAATTTTTCCTTCAACCTGCAATCTCGTCTGAACGGCATTGATGAGTAACGCCAACTGAATAGGATTGTCGTGGGTAACTGTCGTCTGTGATGCAGGCTTTGCAGACAATTCAACCGTGACCGGTTCTCCGGCGAGGTGTCCACCCCCATTGGCCATCAGACCGATTGGAAACGTGCCGCCTCCTTTTCTCTCGGCATAGAACGACAGCGCAAGAAAGATATCCTTACGGGGATCAAGATACGTCATTCTTCCCCCTTTGACTGTCACGGATTTCACCCGAGGGAGATCAAGCGTCCCATTGTCCTGCTGCCGGTCGGTTTGCTGATTATCCGGAGAAGAATCCCCTTCATTCGCCTGAGCCCAATTGCCCTTGCCTTGACGAGACCACTCCAGATGAACGACTGGTGCGGTCGCTTGCAGGTCGGTGATGAGCAGATCACCTCTCAGAAGCTTCATGAGGTCGATCCCCGCCTCCAGAACATCCACGGACGCAAGATATGGATCTGCCGCCCAGGACGGATTCGCGACCCATAACTTTTCGACTCGTAAGCGGGCGATACGGCCTACGTCTATCTCCAATGCCGCAATATTCACCGGTTGACCGAGAGATTCCGTCAGCTTGGATTCAGCAAAATGAAGAAACCATTGAGAGTTCAGCGCCATGATTCCTCCTGCAACAGTTATGGCAATCACGCAGGCCACAATGACAATGGAGATAAAAAGTCTGCCTCCCCACCTGTGCTGTCTCTCTTGTATCCTCATGACATATCACATGGTTCGTTTAGGTAATGTTGGGCAATGAAAAGAATGTGTTCTTAGGATTGCCATTCGTCACACCGTATCTGTTATGTTTTTATATTCTCATTGAAAATTATCTTTTCAAGGATTCATGTGAACCATTTCTCTTCCTATTCCTTTTCATATGGGTGGCACCACATTCCCGCTTTGCTCATAATGGCCTTTGTATTCGCGTCGTTTGGATGTGGATCTCCGCTTGGCCATGATGCAGAGGTGTCGGA
>JBGSSO010000040.1:0-6809 GCA_041737015.1 Nitrospirales bacterium | reverse complement strand
ATCAACAATGTCGGGCATGACGGGCTTTTGTCCTTTTCCCCACTACCTCCTATCCGTCATCCCCGCCGGTGGTTAGCGGGGATCCATCCGTCTTCCTTTTCACTTCTCACTTTTTACTTCTTTAAGAAGAGAGGACCCGGCTTGCCGGAAGACCTTCCGTGTTCAACACGTACCCTGTCCTCCAATAATCTGACGCCATCTGAAAAATGATGTTCAGTTTTTTTTTACAATTTTAGCAATAAGAAATCCCGCTGAAACTCACGAAGCTTCTTTTAAGAATCACAAGCACAAAAAGAAGACATTAGGCGACCGATTTGGATTCAACCGTGGACGCCACCAATTCAACAGGGCAATGAAATATTTTCTCAAACAGTTTTTTTCTTCGTTCTGTCGTCCACAATTCTAATTCCGGGTCATACCGAAATGACACATGCAGGCGCAGAGGTTTACCGGGTTCAATGGTAATTTTTCTGACCACCGAAAAGTGACTACGATCCAGGCCATCAGCAATTCGTAGAATCGCACTTAGACAGGACACAACCTTTCTCTGGTCGCGATCCAGGAGTCGAAATCCTTTATGCCTGCTTGTGGGTTGGCCCCGTCGATGATACCGTGCCACGTTGGCCATTATGACCACTTCTTCAGAGGAAAACCCGGGAAGATCGGCATGGGTCATCAAATAGTAGGTGTGTTTATGGTGTTTGTTCTCACTAATATGATGTCCAATGTCATGAAGGAGGGCCGCATATTCCAACCACTCCCGTTCCTTGTCACCAAGATTATGAAAAGACCGGGTCTGATCGAACAAACTTAATGCCAACTTCGCCACATGTTGCCCATGAACTTTTGAATATTGATACCGTCTGGCCAACAACAAGACCTGGCGGCGGCGAACATGAGGAATTTCCTGTTCCGCCCGCAACCCTTCCTGATGCTGTTGGATAAAATCGTAAATGACCCCTTCCCGAATGGCTTTATCACTGAGGCGCACCTGTTTGACCCCGAGATGCTCCATAAGAAGACGCAACATCAGAACGCCGGGATACAGCGTATCCACCCGCCTGGGATCCAAGCCGGGAATCTTCAGTCGCGCCTGTGAATCTTTGGTTTTAAGAAGTCCTTCAACCTCTTTGACTTCATCTAACTCGATCGTGGCCATATCAATTTGCGAGAGAGGACGACCAGTTCGAGCCAAATAAATAATTTCCGTGAGATTTCCCGCCATACCCGATGTGGCCACCAATTGCTGAAAGTGAGTGTCCCGTTTCTTCGATAACGATTTCTTCAGAGTCTGTTTCACGAGACGTTCTACGCGCTGAACCATTTTTTTATCGGGAGGATCGGACTTGAGAAATTGATCTTTCAACCGGATCGCACCTAATTTGAGACTTCGCACAAACTGTAATCGTTTTTGCGTACAAGCCATCAATTCCACAGATCCCCCGCCAATATCCACAATCATGGCGGGGAACTGTGAGAGATCCATACTATTCCTCACACCTAAATAGATCAGGCGCGCCTCTTCCTCACCGGTGATGACCCGCACTCTAAGCCCAAGCTCTTTGCGAACGAGCTTTAAAAAATCCCCTCCATTTTTTGCCTCTCGGACCGCACTGGTGGCAATCGGCAGAATGGGATCGAACCCTTTATTGTTTGCCAGCATGGAAAAACGTTTTAAGACCGTCAACCCACGGTCCATGGCCTCCTGAGACAGTCGATGAGACGTAAAGGTCCCGTCACCCAATCGTGCCATTTCTTTGATACGGTCGACAATCTTGTAGGAAAATCCTTTCCCGATTTCAGCCAACACCATGTGAATGGAATTGGTTCCAATATCAATAACCGCCAACCGTTTCATAGGGTGCAACTCCTTCAAGAATAGATTCAGGTCTCCCCACTTATCACGACACCTGTGCTGTAATCAATGAAGGCATCGGAGTTTGTGAGAAGGGAATTTTCAGGAGGGTACAGAAAAATCATCGGAGTTTTTCACACGATACCCCAGACCCCAGACAGTTTCAATAGTGGGGCTTTGATCTCCCAATTGCTGCAGTTTGCGGCGGAGTCGAACCATATGAGAATCCACCGTCCGAACTTCGACGGATATCTGCGGTCCCCAGACGCGGCTCAAGAGATCTTGACGATCCAGAAACCCACCCTTACTACTGAGCAATTGCTCCAACAACCGGAATTCAAGGCGTGTGAGAAAGACCGATTGTGTTCGAAAGACGACTCGAAAGGTTTGTGGATCAAGAACAAGATCCCTCATACGATCACGATTCACGATAGCAGAATCTGCTCATACCCCCATTGATAAAGCTAGCTCAGGTTTAACCATGTCTTATTTGGTGGCAGACGGTTGAGCCACAACATCATTCCTGAAGGCTTAACCATCAGAAATCCAGCCTGCTGGGAAACGGTATCTGACAAACATTTCCCACCAGTTATGGAAATGTTACAAATCGGTAAATCTCACCCGAATGCCATGGAGAAGGTTTCGAAAGATTGGAGGAATTCGCATAATGGATTCCCGATACAAAACGTCGGGAATGACCGGCAGAGAAAAAGTACCTGCCGGCAAAACCACAATCACTTTAAAAGGAGAGTTCCCGCGCAAGGTGTTGAACGAGCGAACGGTTACCAAATAAGGCGTCAACTTTGCCAGACACACTCGAGGGACGAAGCACCGCCGCCCCCCCGGCCTCTTCAATGAGCACCTGGGTAGCCAGGATATCCCACGGATTCAAGGCTGGATCTACCATCGCGCCAAGGGCTCCACTGATCACAAGCCCGTGGCCGAAACAGTCGGTATACCCTCGCACATACCCGGACATGACTAACAGTTGATGGTAATCCGCCTCCCGTTTAGCACTCGAAAACTGAGCAAAATCGCCCACCCCGATAATCGCGTTTTCCATCGGCAGGTTTTCAGGAAGATGCAAGGCTTTTCCTTGACAGGTGGTCCCTTGTCCCCTGGCCGCGGCATAGGTGAGCCCGAGCATGGGAAGATGAATCACTCCTAGGACAGGAAATTCTTCCCGAGTGTCAACCAAGGCGATAATGGTGCCGAATAACGGGATCCCATGGATAAAGGATCGTGTTCCATCGATAGGATCCACGATCCATTGCCATCTTGTTCCCGGTCCCTGTAACCCTTCTTCTTCACCAAGAATATCAAGGGGCCCGATTGTGGCCTTGGAAAGCAAGTGAGTTCGGATCAGCGCTTCCCCCTCTTGATCGGCTTGAGTCACGGGTGAACCATCGCTTTTTTCTGTGATACGGAGATCCTGCCTTTCAAAATAGGCTCGAATCGGAACTGCCGCCACGTGGGCCGCCTCGACAGCCGTTTGCAACAATTGAGTCAGTTGATTTTTGGGCAAGCCTTCATACATCAATTATTCTCCTGTGTTTTCTGTACCCCTTTTCCCCTGTGGTAGTATACTGAACTTCCTATTTTGGTAACACAGTTTTTCTCGAATTCTGGTTCACAATATGGTTGTAAACAGCCACATTCAGATTCGATCACCCATCGTGTGCAACACAGCTTGCCGGAAATAGATCCCCGTCGCCCTTCGATCAAGTGTGCTCAGAACAGCACCCCGTGATCACCGGAACACGAAGGTGGTCGTATATGGCCATGCAGGGGATACCGGGATATTTATCATTTAAAGACAAGTAGTTACACGAAAACTTCACACTTTCTTGCGATCCGTTCAGGTAAAATAAGATCTATGATTTTATTGGCTTTCTAAAGGTTGTCTGAGAAAGTAGCATGTTCTTATGTTTTTCGAACTCAACACAATCCCGCGAAGATTTCATTCAAACGTCCTACGGCACATTGAATATTGCTGGATAAGTTTTTATGCCATGGAACATTCAAGAAACGATTGAAGACGAAATCAAGTTTCGTATTCCACCCGGCTTCCAATTCCCTCCCGACATGGGGGAGCCGATCCCGACCCGCGTGTTCACCTCCACCTATTTTGACAGCAAGCAACACCGACTCGGCCAATCGGGTCTGACACTCCGGAAACGAGTGGAACAATCCCATGGGGTCTGGCAATTAAAGATACCGAGCGGTGCCGTTCGACTGGAGTTGAAAATTGATTCCGGCAGTCGCAGTATTCCATGGGAATTTCAGGACTTATTAATGGCTTTTTTCAGAAAACAGGAGGCCATTCAACTCGGGAAACTCCGGACAAAGAGAAAAGGGGTACGTATTCAGAAAGACCACCAGGTCATCGCTGAAGTCGTGGAGGACTCCGTCGCCCTCATCAGAGACAAAAAAATTGTGCATTCATTCCAGGAATTAGAGGTTGAATTACAGGAAGGCACAGCCGCTCAGCTGAAGCCTATCCGCAAGATCTTGCTTCATGCCGGGGCAGAGGAGAAACCATTACAACCCAAGATTTTCCAGGCACTACAACTTCCCTATCCGCTTGCCCTCGAATTCAGTGATCCTTCAGCACCACCGACAGACCATATTCGAGAAAGACTTCATTCTCAATTTCTTCAGATGTTGCAACATGATCCCGGGACCCGTTTGGGGCGGGATAGCGAAGCGCTCCATCACATGCGAGTCGCGACCCGCCGCATGAGAGCCATCATTCGAGCCGTGCGTGCCTTTCTCGCGCCGGAATGGACAGAGCATGTCCGCCAGGAGCTGGGCTGGGTTGGTTCTTTGTTGGGCGAGGTCAGAGATTGGGATGTCCTTTTAGAATCATTTCGTCAAAATTTCCATGACCTCTCCTCACAAGAACAGCGTTCATTTCAATCGATTCTCAACAAATTTGAAGATCAGAGGTCTATGGCCCGTGCCAAACTTCTTGAGGGATTGCGTAGCGATCGGTATCTCAATCTCCTGACTCATTTTGAGGATTCACTGCCCCATTTACCATTTCAGCCGTCTCCGCTCACGATTACGGATTTAGCGAGAAAAGCCTTTCACAAAGTTCAGGATGTTGTGAATACCTCAAACCGCTTTTTCCCAAAAGGTGAACTACATCGCACTCGAATACTCTTGAAACGAGCCCGATATGCGTTTGAACTCGCCGAGCCCTTGCTTGGAAAGCGTGCCAAACGGTTTCTTCAACAAGCGAAACACACGCAGGATCTTCTGGGACAACATCAAGATGCGGTGGTTGCTGAGCAACGTCTCCTCGCCATCAAACAACATTCCCGGGGAACCGGAATTGTTTATGTCATCGGACTGATGGTTGAACGGGTACGGAACCAGCAATCCCAGGTGTATCGACAAATCCCGAAACAATGGCAAAAGCTTGAAAAACAAGGGAAAAAACTATAAAGCCTAAGGCTACGTCCTCCTTGAAACCGTTTACGTCAGCATAGACCCGTTTTACTGCAATGATGATGGTGGGCCTGAATAACCTCAATAAGGTAGAATGACCCTTCATCCATCACAGGCATAATAGGAGATCTGGTCATGACTCATCAGACAAAACCGAAGGCACCCAATACACCTGAAGTCATCGATAATCTTGATGACCCCAAGCTGTATCTGAACCGGGAACTGAGTTGGCTGGAGTTCAATAAACGAGTACTGGAAGAGGCCGAAGATCCGAGTCACCCATTACTGGAACGAGTAAAATTCCTTTCGATTTTCTTCAATAATCTTGACGAGTTTTTCATGATCCGGATTTCCGGATTACGCGAACAATTGTCCAGCGGGGTCTTGGAAGCCGCTCTAGATGGCATGAGTCCTTCCGATCAATTGGGGCAAATCCGGGACGCCCTTCTCCGGAGTTTTTCCCGTGTCACCCAATGTTGGCAGGATGACCTCCTGACGCGTCTGGCCGAAGCACATATTCGCATTCTTGCCTATCAAGACCTCAAACCCAAACAACGATCTCTCCTCCGCCGATATTTTCGAAAAGAAATTTTCCCCGCGCTGACCCCTTTGGCCTTTGACCCCAGCCACCCTTTCCCTCATATCTCCAACCTCACGGTCAACCTGGCCGTCGTGGCGCACGATCCTGAGCGTGGAGAATGTTTTGCACGCATTAAGGTTCCGTCGTTGTTCCCAAGATTGATCAGAATTCCAGATGAATCGCAGGTATCAGACGATGAACAAATGGGGTTAGCCACTGTAGCGGAAAGTACCAACTTCGTGTGGCTGGAGGACATCATCGCCGCCAATCTGGATTTATTGTTTCCTGGCCTGACGATTCAGGCCTCCTATTATTTTCGCATTACCAGGGATGCAGATTTTGAAATCGAAGAAGATGAAGCCGGCGACCTGCTGGCTGCCATTGAGGAACAAATTGATTTGCGCCAATTCGGTTCGGTGGTGCGATTGGAACTGGACCGGCATATGCCGGATTCCATCAAAGATATCCTGGTCAGAAATCTGAATTTAGCGCCCTATCAAGTCTACACCTATGATTTCCGTCTCGGCCTTTCAAATCTCCTTGAACTCACGTCCATTGATCGACCGGATCTGAAATTTACACCACATTTCCCCAATATTCTGCAGGACCCCACCTCAAAGGAATCACTATTTTCACACATCAAACGCGAAGACATCTTCCTTCATCACCCATACGACAGCTTCTCACCCGTCGTGGATTTCATTCGACAAGCCGCTCTGGATCCGAATGTGTTAGCGATCAAACAGACACTCTATCGAGTGGGCATCAACTCCCCGGTGGTAGATGCACTCATGGAAGCCAGACAAAATGACAAGCAGGTTGCCGTACTCCTGGAACTCAAAGCCAGGTTCGATGAGGAAAACAATATTGAATGGGCAAGAAAATTAGAAGATGAAGGCGTGCATGTGGTGTATGGGGTCC
>JBGSSO010000025.1:0-3510 GCA_041737015.1 Nitrospirales bacterium | reverse complement strand
CGGAGAGCCGGGCGGTAAGGACCAAGGTAAAAGAGATGCCTGATTGCGAATGTTGGGGAGCATGTGAGGGTTTTTTTGATTTCGGGGGTTGGTCCGGGAGCGGAGCGCTTGCTTGGTGCGTCACTTCCTTTTTCAGGTCCTCCGGGGTTTCGCCCCCGAACGACGAGCCACTTTTGTTTCGGCAAAAGTGGCCAAAACCATTGACGCCCCGTCTGGCCTCATTGGAGGGGAGGGACGCTAACCCTATGAAGAGCGGCCCAACTCGCCGGGCTCAGACACCGGCCGCAACGGATAAGAGCGTCCCTCCCTGGGGCCAGCCAGCAGGCGTCGGGTCAATGGGCCGCCTGTTGATTGGTGCGTTCGCCTGGTTGGCTGACCTAAAGGTGGTAGGGAAAATGTGAAGAGGGATGCTCGATAACAATAGTCGGGGATGACGGAGACGAGAATATGGATGCTTGATGAGGACCTCCGGAGGTATTGACGCAGGATAATCCTGGTCGATGGCTTATTGGACAGCCTGGAGTTTGAGGGAGAGGGTTTGTTCTTTGCCGCTGCGGCGGATGCCGAGTTTGATGCGATCGCCCACATTGTGCCGGTCTAACATTCGAGCGAGGTCGTCATAGGTGCGTATCGCTTCTCCGTCAATGGCGGTGATGACGTCACCCAATCGAATCCGTCCGTTTGCCGTTTCTTCTAAGCCTTGCAGGCCCGCCTTGTCCGCCATGCTCCCCGGCAGGACTTTGGCAATGACGATCCCTTTGATCCCCCAGCGACCGGCGATGGAATCCGGGATGAGTGAGATGCCCAGGCCGGGGCGAATGACTTTTCCATATTGAATGAGTTGCGGGACGACACGTTTGACAATGTCGACCGGCACCGCAAAGCCGATGCCCGAGAAGGCTCCACTGGGACTGACAATCTGGGTGTTGACACCAATGAGTTGTCCGGCGCTGTTTAGGAGCGGTCCACCGGAATTGCCGGGGTTGATGGCCGCATCGGTTTGGATGGCGCCTTCAATCGTGCGGTCGTTCACCGATTTAATCGACCGTCCCAGGGCACTGACAACACCGGTGGTGAGGGTATGATCCAACCCGAAGGGATTGCCGATGGCCAACACGCGTTGACCGACGCGAAGGTCCTGGGAGTTGCCGATCTCCAAGGGCATGAGTGTGTCGGCCTTTCCGGTGATCTGGAGCACGGCCAGATCATGATCAGGGTCCACGCCTATGATGCGGGCGTCATGAGTGGATTGGTCGTCTAGCACGACTTGTATGGAATCCGCGCCATAGATAACGTGGTAATTGGTGACAATATGCCCCTGCCGGTTCCAAATGAATCCGGACCCCGACCCTTGCGGCACTTCAAACGTATTGAGCGACCAGATATCCCGACGGACCGCCGTATTGGTGATGTAGACAACAGACTGTGCGGATTTTTCAAAGACTGAAATGGTGTTGAGTTCTTCCGCACCGAGGGGTTGAGTAGCGACGAGGTGCAGATACGCGGGCGGGGCGGGAATCGATCGCGCCTGTTCCGGGACAAACTCCCGTCCCATGGCGGTGATCGGCAGAAGCGCCGTGACGAACGCGACGAGAAGGATAAGCCCCTGACATCGTGCGAACGACTGGGGTTGTAGATCGCGAACGGTTGTCCGGTCTGGAGTGATGGCCTGCGGTGTAGGGTGCAGCAGCATACGAAGATGTTTCCTGGGCCTATTCTCCCATGAGCTGGACAACCAGGTTTCGGGTTCGTGGTCTGGTATCAAAATCGATCAAGACGAGTTGTTGCCAGGTGCCCAGAGTTAAGGCGCCATTCACGAAGGGAATCGTCAGCGATGGTCCCTGTAACTGACCGCGAAGATGGGAGTGGCCGTTATCTTCGCCGGCATTCCGCGTATTATGTGCTAATTGGGGATCGGCCGGGATCGTGCGGTTCCAAAAGGTTTTGGTGTCGGCACGAATGCCGGGCTCGTCTTCGATGATCATGACCGAGGCCGTCGTATGTTGCACAAAGAGCGTCAGTATTCCATCTTGTAGCCCCGACTCTTCGAGCAGGCGGTGAACCTGCTTTGTGAGATTTTCAATGGTCGAATTTCCGGTCATGGAAATTTTGAGGTAGTGGGTGATGACGGACATGGGGCTCCTCAGCACGAGACGGTTTGTAAAAATTGTTGATCGGCAGCTGAGAGGGTGCCCCCGCGGGCCTGCCGTAAAATCGTCGTAAAGCGGCCTTCCCTGGCGAGCCGACAGATCTGATCCAGGACCTGTTGACTGACGATCCGCTGAGAGGTGAGTTGACGGAGATAGGCAAAGGCGGCGTCAAAACTTTCTTCTGCGCGCGCGTAATAATCTTTGCCTCGCCGATGATTGCTATAGGCTTCCAGTTGTTCGCAGGCGACTAAGATTTCCGCGAGTTGGTGCGTCCAGGCGGCGGCGCGTTCGAGTTTTTCCGGATAATAATAGTACAACATTATGCGTTCCATCCAGGGCGACCAGGCTATGTCGACTGTGGCGATCGCGGTTTTCACCGGACGGAGATAGGTGTGGAGGCGTCGGGCAAATCCCAATCGCATATCGATGTGATCCTTGACCGCAGGGGTGAGTGTCAGGCCTCGGGCTTGTAAGGCGGCTTCATATTGTGCGATGAAGGCTTGAGATTCGCGACCATAGGGGGTCTGGGGATAGCGGGCCCGCCATTCGCGGGGTCTGGTCGGGATCTTCTGTTCCTTGGCCCACGACCAGATCCGGCCGAACAGGACGGGGTCAAGTCCGGCCCGCCCCATATCATGCAGCAGACAGGCGGCTTCAAATTGACGAAGACGGGAGAGTGGATGGCCTAAGGCAGCGGCGACGGCCACACACAGGCGTGCCGTGCGCAGCGCATGCGCCTTGTCATATCCGGGAATCGTGCGATCAGGCCGGGTGGGATGCGGTTGGTCGTACCATTTCAGCAGCGAGACCACTTGCGTGCGGGTGAGAACGGTGTGGGTGGGTTTCAATGGTGGCCGGGAAACGACGGCTAGAATGGTACAATCCTCATAACGAAAAGCGCAAGGATTATGCAGTATTGAACAGTGGGGCAGGATATCCCAGCCTTGGGGAGCTGTCAAGAAACCGATGGGGTTCTCAACATGGGGCTGTTGAAAAAAGCCGCCAGCGGCGTTCCCTGCCTTCGCCGGGCCTCCTTCGCCGAAGTAGCTACGAAGGCTGAAAGCGGCTTCACGTCTACGCGCTGAAGCGCTTCGCCGCGCAAGCGCGCAGGCAGGTCGCCATTTTTCCGTGCTCACGTACCGGAAGTACGCTCTGCGCGCAAAAATGCCTGCGGCCTTGCTGGACGAACTTTTTTGAACCGCCCCGAGGCCTCTAATATGCACCGTGCCTGTGGGTCAATTTGCCCTTGGAAATTATTATTATTCAACACTCCCAACATGGGACGGCTGGCCGATGATGAACCACCCGCAATGGTGTCTGTCCCGGGAAAACGATCGGATACGTGGAAGGACTTCTGCCG
>JBGSSO010000400.1:0-42378 GCA_041737015.1 Nitrospirales bacterium | reverse complement strand
TTGAGATCAAGCAAACATTCAAAGAAATCTGCCCGCTGTGAGATTTGAAAGTGAATAGGATCTGTGCCGTTTTCGGCTCCGACTTTCCCTGCGCCACAAAAGATGGGGCGTGAAACAAAGAAGGGGATTAGAACGTTGGCTACGTGCTCGAAGGGGATCCGGCGGGACAAAATATAATTTTCGTGGTATCCGAAACTGTTTCCTTTTCCGTCCGAGTTGTTGCGGTAAACCAGAAAATTCTCTTCTCCCATACCGTGGTTCATTCGGGCCAAACACTCAGCCACAATGAGGTCCCCGGCACGTTCATAGGCCACCACTTCCCGGGGATTGCTGCATTCGGGGGTGGAATATTCCGGGTGAGCTCCATCGACGTAGAGGCGACCGGCATTCGGCAATATTTTATTGAGTTGACGGTTATAGGTGGCGCTTGGTCGTTCGGGTTCGCCTTCAACCGGAAAACCTCGCGCATCCCAAAAGGGATTTTCGTTTTCGTAATCCCATAGAGCGGTGGGAGCGGGGAGATGGGGACAGTGACTGATTAACCGAAGGGAATTCGCTACCGGATCAGGGTGGACTGGAGAGCGAGAAATAATCCCGAATTCAGTTTCCGTTCCAAGGATTCGCAGCAAGGAGGCCTCATGAAGAGCAGCTAGATATGGTTAAAAATAATGACCAACGCTGATGGTTTCTATTTCTCGAGGCTCTGAATCCTCATCTGTGGTTAAGGTGCGCACATGAACGATTTTTTCGCCTTTTTTGCCTGCTATTTTTGCCCAATCATCGGGGTGAGTGGTGTTTGGTAAATCTTCCTGTTCCTTGAATTCTTCTCGAATGCCCCGCAGAAAGTCCTCGGCTTTGAGGCCTTTGGCTTCGCCGGAAATTGCCCGTTTGATGGCCAATTTCTTCGCACGGGAGACAACACTTTCGATCAATGCGCCACTGGCAAAATCTTTGAAGTACACGGTTTCTTTTTCACCATTGGCATAGGTGACTTCTAGAAATTGATTTTCTTCCGTCAAGGCATACATTGCTTCGACGGTGGTCTCGATCAGATGGTTGATATACGTCGATCGATCTGAGCCATGTTGGGTCAATTCAGATTCCGCAAGGGGTAAGTCTGAGTGAAGATATTTCCCGAGGATATCCTTTGCACTCTGCTTGTCCGGTCTGGGAATCTTAATTTTGATATCCAAACGTCCCGGTCTCAAAACCGCTGGGTCAATGAGGTCCTGCCGGTTACTGGCACCGATGACGATGACGTCTCGAAGGCTTTCCACTCCATCGATTTCCGATAAGAATTGGGGCACGATGGTCGATTCCATGTCGGAGGAAATACCTGTCCCTCTTGTTCGGAATAACGCATCCATTTCATCAAAAAAGACGATGACCGGATTGCCGTGTGACGCCTTCTCCTTCGCTTTCGCAAACACTTCTCGAATTTGACGTTCGGATTCACCGACATATTTGTTCAATAACTCCGGTCCCTTGATGTGGAGGAAGTAACTGCGAACGTCTTTGCCTTTGAGGTGACCGAGTTTTTTCGCGATGGAGTTTGCGACAGCTTTGGCAATCAAGGTTTTCCCACATCCCGGCGGTCCATACAACAGAAGACCTTTTGGGGGTGATAAGCGGTGTTCAGCAAATAGCTCAGGGTATAAAAAGGGTAATTCAACGGCGTCTTTCACCTGCTCCAATTCTTTGGTTAACCCACCGATTTGATCATACTGAATATCTGGAACTTCCTCGATAACGAGTTCTTCCATTTCACCTTTAGGAAGTTTTTCGATGAGGTATCCGGATCGTGGTTCAAAGAGGAGGTGGTCGCCGACACTCAAGTTCTGGTGTTTCAGCGAATCAGAGATTTCAACCACTCGCTCGTCGTCTAGGCGAAGGCTGACGACTGCTCGCCCATCCTCTAGGAGGTGTTTGAGATGGGCGATTTCACCCTGAGGATCATACCCGCGCGCTTCAATCACGTTCAGGCCTTCGTTCAAAATGACCTCTTGGCCTTTCTTAAGTGTTTCTGCCGGGATCGATGGATGAAGGTTGACTCGTAGTTTTCTGCCGCCAAGTGAGACATTCACGGTCCCGTCTGCATTGGTGTTATAGAAGACCGCAAAAGTTGAAGGAGGGGCAGTGAGTTTGTCGACTTCCTTTCGAAGCGCTTCGATTTGTGCCTTGGCTTCGTGCAAAGTAGAAACCAACTGCTCGTTTTTCTGCTGAGAAAGGTGCAGCTTCTGCCGAGATTCATGCAGCTGCCGCATTTCGAGTTCCATGGACTCAATCTCGGTTCGTAACTTTTCAATCTCACGGATATGGTCGTCTGTTTTTCTGATTCCCATAGTTAGATCCTACCTGATTCGAGGTTTCAACGAAACCGAAGGGCACATCTCGCTCCGAAAAAATCCCCCGACTTGTCCGTGTGTAAAGTGGTAAATAGGGAGAACCGCACATTCCTTCTCTGATAAAGATCTTACCACCCAAAAAAAATTTAGGGTCAACCAAATACGGGCGTTGTGACTGCCAAAACAAGTTGACAATTCAGGACAATCGTGCCAGCAGTTCTCGTGTGGTGTCTGGAATTGAAGGCGATTGAAGAATAGAGGAAATGACGGCGACACCGTAAGCCCCCGATGATAAGACGTCAGGAATTCTGGTTGGGGTGATTCCTCCGATGGCATAGATGGGCAAGTGGAGGGATCGTCTGGTTTCCTGAAGAATCTGTATTCCTAAAGGTGGTCCATACGCTCGTTTTGAAGGCGTATCGAAAATGGGACCAAGCACGATGAAGTCGGCCCCTTCCCCTTCCGCCACTCGGGCTTCTTCAACGGAATGCGTTGAGACGCCGATGAGGTGTCCGGTTCCTAACAGGCGACGAGCCACGGAAACTGGAAGACTATCTGTCCGAAGATGTACGCCGTCGGCTCCCAGGGCAAGGACCAAGTCGATACGATCATTCAATAAGATGGTTCCGTGGTGGTGATTGACGAGAGGGAAGAGCTGCCGACAGAGGGAAGTCAGATCTCGAGTCTTAAGATCTTTTTCTCGGATTTGCACCATCCGGACCCCGGCGTCTACCGCTTCGGTTATCACGGAAGAGAGGGGACGATGAAGGGTTTGATGCCGGTCGGTCAGAAGGTAGAGCTTGGGAAGAACGCGCGAGGACATTCCTAATATGGGTTACAACATCCCTTCGATAGGGCTGCTGGCAGTCGCATATAACTTCCTGGGAATTCTTCCGGCCCTGTAAGCCAATCGTCCGGCGTCAACGGCATACCGCATGGCCGTGGCCATCATCAATGGATCCTTGGCTCCGGCAATAGCCGTGTTCATTAACACGGCATCAGCCCCGTATTCCATGGCCAGGGCTGCGTCAGAAGCGGTTCCAACTCCGGCGTCAACAATGACCGGTACATTGACCGTTTCCATAATGATTTTGAGATTATACGGATTGCGAATGCCAAGCCCTGAACCGATGGGTGCCGCGAGTGGCATGACGGCAGGACAGCCAATATCGACTAACTTTTTGGCGACAATGGGGTCGTCATTGGTATACGGCAATACCACAAAACCTTCGGCGATCAAAATTTTTGCGGCTTCAATGAGTCCTGCCGTATCAGGAAATAGCGTGCGTTCATCTCCAATCACTTCCAATTTCACCAAATCGGAAACTCCCGCGGCACGGGCCAGTCGGGAATAACGAACGGCATCTTCGACGGTATAACATCCAGCCGTGTTGGGTAAAATGGTGTATTTCTTCGGATCGAGGTAGTCAAGTAAATTTTCTGATTTATTATCGGTAATATTGACACGGCGAACCGCAACCGTCACCACATCAGCCCCGGAAGCCTCAATCGCTTTTCGGGTTTCCTCAAAGTTTTGATATTTTCCTGTTCCAACCCATAGTCGAGAGTGGAATGTTCGACCTGCAATGATTAACGGATCCTGATTCATCTCTTCCTCTTCAATCTCCTCATGTAGGAGAGCCGCCTCCAATAAAGCTTAAAACTTCAACCTTGTCCCCATCGTGGAGATTCCAGTTGAGGAAATCTCCGCGGTCCAATATTTTGAGGTTGATTTCTACTGCGACTTGTTCGGAACGGAGGTGAAGTGTTTCTAGAAGCTGTGCGACCGTCAAAGGTTCATCGGCCTCGCGTTGCTCTCCATTTACGACTATGTTCATGCGTATAGATAAGAAGGCAATGACCAGTGTATTCCGGCCATGCAGGGATCCATCCTACGGGACTTGAGAAATTCTTGTCAATGAAATGACCTGGAGTGAAGAAGGTAAGATAATGGTTCTGGTGAGCCAACGAAGGCTTATCATTAATGATCTGGTTTTATAGATCACATCTGACATAAAATGAGTGTTGTACACAGTGGATCCATGAGTCGTGAAGAAACAAGCTTGTACCACTGAGGCGGTCGTCATGGAGAAAAACATCAACCAGGATCTCATGGCTTTGTTCTTGTCGATGGCAGGTTTGTTGGCATCAAGAGGTGAAAATCCCTACAAGGTCAAAGCCTATCGCCGGGCTGCTGATTCCCTAAAGAGCCTCCAAGAAGATGTGACAGAGTTGGCGAATCGTGGCGAACTCCAAACCATTCCCGGCATTGGCAAGGAATTATCCATAAAAATTCGGGAATTTCTCTCTACGGGTCGCATCCGTGCGTATGAAGAATTAAAAAGTCCTCTCCCTGATTCAGTCCTGGAATGGGTCAAGCTGCCAGGATTTTCAGAACCGATTGTCCACGATCTAGTTTTTCGGTTGGGCATCACAACATGGGAAGATCTGGAAGCCTTGGCCCAATCGCATTTACTGCAAACTCTTCCAGGTCTAGGGACTCGGGGTGATGAAATCTTGACTGCGATTCAAGCAAAGCGAGGGGCTTGTCAGGAGTCATAAATAGGGAAAGTAAGTGAAAGAAGCTTCTCCCCTGGTTTCCGACGGACGCACTTTCCGTGGCCATGGAATAGGAAAAGGATATGGAAACATATCAGGCATTCACCTCAGCAGGATGGTTAGGTAATGGCAATTTCTGCATTTGTGTTGATTGACACGACAGGGACTCACACAAAGAGTGCATATAAAACCCTTACACGTATTCAAGGTGTGAAATCTGTCTATCCGGTGACAGGTCCGTTTGATTTAATTGCCCATGTGGAAGCCGAAACATTAGAGGAGCTGAACGACCTCATTATGGTTCGTCTTCGAGGTATTGATGGCGTCATTAAAACGAATACCGCAATTGTCCTCGACTTCTAATTTCTTGAACGTCTTAGGCCGGCCGCGTTATGCGGCCGGTTTTAACTGCTTAAAGACTTTCCATGATTTCAACATTTCCACAGCCTTGAGTAATTGAAGGTCTTCAGGGGGGATAGGCTGGGGCTGGTCCTTGTCCTGGGGAGCTGAGGGGACTGGAGGTTTGGTAGGAGAGGGTGCAGGGGAACCCACAGCGTTCTCGTCGTTTTTCCCTTCCGAGGATTCCTGTTTCGCCAACTGAACGGGTTTCGGATCAATGACAATGTCGGGTTGCACCCCTATGGAATGTATCGACTTGCCGTTTGGCGTAAAGTATTTCGCTGTGGTAAGCCGAAGTCCTGAACCATCGGAGAGAGGGAGAATGGTTTGTACCGACCCCTTTCCAAAAGTTGTGGTGCCAATAACTACGGCTTTACCCCAATCCTGCATGGCTGCGGCGACGATTTCTGATGCGCTGGCAGAACCGTGGTTGACCAACACAATCATAGGATATTGATAGTTCTTACTACTTGCCCGTGCGCGGTATTCATCTTTTTTGCCGTTGCGTCCTTGTATGGAGACCACGAGCCGGCCGGATTCTAGGAATTGTTCGGAGACTCCCACGGCAGCGGTCAACAGACCACCGGGATTATTGCGGAGATCGAGGATTAAGCCCTGGATGTTTTTGGAAGCCAATTTTTCCAATTCCGTCGAGAGATCGTCTACCGTCGCTTCTTGAAATTGGCTCAATCGAACGTACCCGACATTGCCTTCCAGCAGCTTTGAGCGAACGCTTTGAATTTTAATGATATCGCGTTTGAGGGTGAAGACCAGTGGCTTTTCCAGTCCCTCCCGCTCAATGGTCAATTCCACGGATGTTCCGCGTGCCCCTCGCATGTGCTGAACCGCCTCCATGAGCGTGAGATCTTTTGTCGGTTTGTCATCAACTTTGATGATGGTATCGCCGGGTTGGATCCCGGCTTCAAAAGCCGGCGTATCTTCAATGGGGGAGATCACGGTCAGGCGATTGTTTTTGACGCCAATTTGAATGCCAAGTCCTCCAAACTCACCCTTCGTTTCAACCTGCATTTCTTTGAACATATCAGGAGTCATAAAAGAAGAATGTGGATCAAGTCCGGCTAGCATGCCTCGTAGGGCACCCTGGACAAGGTCTTTGGTTTGCGTTTCTTCCACATAATGCTTTTTGACCTGCGAAAGCACTTCAGCGAAGATTTGCAATTCCTCGTAGGGTTCGCTGGCATACCCCGCCCGGTCTCCTCCTTTTCCGATGACAATCCCCACCAAAAGGATGGCGGTTAAGGTTAAACCAGAAATCACTACGGTCGACAATCGTTCATGTGACATGGAGCCGTTCCTTCTTCCAGTTGTTCAATTAAGGCTGTTTTACCAGCCATTTCAGAGGATCGATAGGGGTGGTGCCTTTACGCAATTCAAAATAAAGGGTGTCTTCTTGGGTGACGCCCGTTTCGCCTGTTTCACCAATAACTTGCCCGTTTTTGACGGAGTGGCCTTCAGCCACTAGGAGTTTTGAGGCATGGGCGTAGAGAGAATAAAAGCCATTGGTATGGTCGACGATGACGACCAAGCCGTATCCCTTGAGCCAGTCGGCATAGACGACGTTTCCCGATGAAACTGCGCGAATCGGGCTCCCTTCCTGCGCGCTGATTTCTATGCCTTTTTTTGTCACAAATGTATCAAAAGTGGGATGTTTTTGCCGACCAAAATACGAGACCACTTTTCCTTCCACCGGCCAGAGGAGGGATCCAAGGGATGGGAGAGCTCCAGGCGCTTGGCGCATCCGAGATTGAGCCAATTGAAAACGTTGGTCCAATTCTTTGAGAAGGCTATCCACCTGTTCAGCTGATCGCTGAAGGTCTTCAACCATCCGTTCATGTGTGTCTTTTTCCTTGGAGAGACTGACCAGGACGGAGCGTTTTTGACGTTTGAGCCCTGAAACTTTTTTTATGGTCTGTTGTGTTTCTCCTTGGAAGCGAAGGAGATCCTCGCGGGCCGCGGTCTGTTGCTCCTTGAGCTGTTGGAGATTCGAGAGGTCTTCTTGAAACTGTCGGACAAGCTGATGCTCCCGTTGGGCAACCCATGAAAGATAATCCATCCGGTGTGCGGCCTCGGTGAATGATTCAGCTGCGAAGAGGGTTTTTAAATATCCTGTGCGTCCCTCCATGTATAATAACCGAAGTCTGGCGGAAATGGAGGATTGCCGGGTTTGAACGTCTTGTTCAACTTCACCAATCTTCGTGCTCAGGTTCGCCAACTCCTCGTCTGTTACTTTAATCTGGTCATTAATGCGATTGCGTTCTTTCTTTTGTTCATAGAGCTGACGGTCTAATTTATCAATGGTTTTCAAGACCGACCCATGTTTCTTCTCGATCCGTTTTGTTTCTTTTTGGGTTTCGGCAATTTCCTGATTGAGCTTTTCCAACCGCAGGCGTTCCTGACTGATTTCATCCTTGATGGTTGAGGGGTCAGCGCTCCACCCAGCTTGGACCAAAAGAAGGAGCAGTCCGAATGGGAGCACTCCTGTGTGGAAAAATAGGTTAGCCCGCGTCATAGGCGAAATCGCAACGATCCATAGATGGTGGTCAGTGTTCCCAGGCACCCCAATAGGATGCCTCCTGCTATCAAAATGAGTGAAAGGGGAAGGGGGAAAAACTCCAATGCAGAGGAAAATCCCCCGAACACGCTCAAGCCTTGGGTTTTATGCGTGAAAAGTTCAAACCCCCCCCGTAAGAATCCTAAAGCCATACCGCCTCCGGCAGCTCCTAAGATGGCTCCTTCGATGAGATATGGAATACTAATAAAGAGACTCGTCGCCCCGATTAACCGTAAAATTTCAATTTCTTGCTGTCTGGTATGAAATGCCAGTTGCACGGTAATCGCAATGATGGTGACGGAGGCTAAGGCTAAGATGCTTCCAACGACTAACGCGCCAAACTCCATATAGGCGATGATGAGGGTTAGGCGCTCGATCCAATCTCGATTATACCGAACGCGATCGATATCGGGATGATGTTGCAGCCGCTTGACGAGGTTGCCAATCATATCTGTAGTTGGGGTCTTGGCGGCCATGGTTAATATCAATGATGCGGGAAACGGGCTCTCGCCAAGGCCTTCCAAGAGATAAACTTCTTCGGGAAATTGTTCTTTGAATTCCGTTAACGCGTCTTGCTTTGAAATAAAGGTTAGGGAGTCCACCGCTGGATCCGCTTTGAGGCCCTGTTGTAAGTCACGAAGTTTGTCAGATTCAATGTCATTCTTGGGATATACAATGATTTGAATGGTGTGTTGAACCTGCCCCAACAGATTATGCACGTTATGATAGAGGAGGAGAAAGATACCAAAGCTGGTCAGGGTAAACGCGGTGGTGAGAATGCCAATCAGCGTACTGGTCTGATGCGTGCGGAGGCTGGTATAGGCTTCACGGATAAAATACCAGAGCCGTTTCACGTATAGGCTCCTTGATCGGACACGAGATGTCCGCAATCCAGTCGGAGGATTCTGCCATTTAATTGCTCCACAACTTGTCGATTGTGGGTTGCCATCATGACGGTTGTTCCCCGGGTATTGATGGCTTTAAATAATGCCGCAATTTCGGTGGTGAGTTGGGGGTCTAAATTTCCCGTCGGTTCGTCTGCCAAAAGTATGATGGGACTGTTCACAATCGCTCGGGCGATACACACACGTTGCTGCTCTCCGGCGGAGAGCACCGAGGCGAGGGTGCTGAGTTTATGATCCATGCCAACCGCACGAAGGGCTTCCAGGACCTTTCGTCGCGATTCGAACGATGACAAGCCACGAATAATGAGTGGGAGGGCCACATTTTCGGAGACCGTCCGCTGTGGGAGTAGCTTGAAATCCTGAAGAACATACCCCATGGTTCGTCGATGATAGGGGACATCGGATCCTCCGAGCCTGGCGATGTTGCGATTTTGGACGAGGATTTGACCTTCATCAGGGTGTTCTGCTCCAAAAATTAGCTTGAGTAAGGTGGTTTTGCCGGCTCCGCTTGGTCCCGTGAGTAACACACATTCGCCTTTTTCGATTCGCAGGGAAATATCTGAGAGCGCAAGGCAACCATCGTAGTATTTCGTGACGTGAAATAATTGAATCATGCTATCTTATGGCCTGGGCCTTGAAATGGCGTATTATCTAGATAAAACGAGACCATGGCTCTTTTGGTACGGGTTAACATGAAGAGCTGCCGACCGTTCACCTTCAGACATTGGACCTCCTTCAGAGGCCAACCTCTTTAATTTACCATTGCCAGTCGGAGCTGGAAACCTCAAAAGCCTGTTCGAGGTGAGTTAATTTCGGGGAACCCTGGGTGGTTCCCGCAATCAGGATAACATCAAACCGGCAAACTTGGTTGCTGAGGCCATGTTGAGAAAGGTAATACGACGCCAATTTAATGATTTGGCGTTTTTTGCGCGCATCGATGGCATAGGGGGCGCCCCCGAATTGATCGGTGCGTCGTCCTTTGACCTCAATAAACACCAGGGTGTCATGGTGTTGTGCAATAAGATCCAATTCTCCTCCACCTACTCGCAGATTTCGCTCAAGAATCCGATACCCTTTTTTTCGAAGCCATTCCTCTGCTAATTCCTCCGCTGATCGTCCAAACTGCTGAGAAGGCGTGGTCATGCGAAGGAGGGCACATTCAGACAGGCTTGGACAGGCCGGAAGCTTCGTCGATGTCCAGGACAAGGGCCGAACTGCTGTAATCGTCTGAGATGTTCCTGTGTGGGATACCCTTTGTGGAGGTGAAATTGATACTGAGGAAAGCGTTCATGGTAGGTGGTCATCATGCGATCTCTGGATACTTTGGCCAGAATGGATGCGGCGGCAATAGACCGTGAAAGTTGGTCGCCTTTGATGACGGGTCGTTGAGGGACAGAAACCCTAGGGAGGAGTAACGCATCAAGGAGAAGATAATCTGGTGGCGTGGCCAGGTAGCTAAGAGCCCGGCAGCCGGCCAATCGTGTGGCGCCCAGGATGTTCAGTTCGTCAATCTCCTGCTCTGATGCCAGTCCAATGGCCCAGGCGATGGCCCTTGTGGTAATGGCCTCATATAATACCTGGCGTTGCTGTTCAGACAGGAGTTTGGAGTCGTCGAGAAGGGCCGGTGCCCAACGACGGGGAAGGATTACGATCGCGGCGACCACCGGCCCGGCCAAAGGACCGCGGCCAGCCTCATCCAGTCCTGCAATGCGCCGGTATCCACGGGCCCGGGCCGCTTGTTCAAAAAAGTCTGTCGGACCCACACCCATCAATGAGGGAGAGTCGGTTTTCAATGAAAGGTGAGCCCTTTCTCCTGGGTTATTCCGCTACTTCCGTGGGTTCCGATTCACCGGACTCAGGGACCTCCACTGCCGCCGCAGCATTTTTCACGGTTTTTGGTGTACGCGAAAACTCCCGTTCTGAAATTTTAGCGGCCTTCCCTTTTTTATCTCGAAGGTAATACAGCTTCGCCCGCCGCACTTGACCTTTTCGGATAACTTCGATGCCCGCCAGATTGGGAGAGTGAAGGGGGAAAATTCGCTCGACTCCAACTCCAAAGGAAATTTTCCGAACGGTAAAATTCTCACACACTTTACGGCCTTTTCGGGCGATCACAAGTCCTTCAAATACCTGAATGCGTTCTTTGGCCTCTTCCTTCTTTTTCCCGTATTGTCGTTCTTCGACGACGCGCACTTTGACTCTGACCGTGTCACCTATTTCAAAAAACGGCACGGTTCCCTGTGCCAACGATTGCTCTAAACGCTCCAACAGATTCATGAGAGTCTCCCTCCTTCAAGGTCTCGTCGTACGACTGGACGTCGAGGTATAGTTGTGTTCAATTTCTTCCAATAACTGACGATCTTCACTGCTCCAGGTATGATGATCTAGCAAGTCTGGCCGTTTCAGTAGTGTCTGGCGTAACGATTCTTTCCGACGCCAAAGGCGAATCGCTTCATGGTTGCCGGACATTAAAATGTCCGGAACCGACATCCCTCGAATTTCAACGGGTTTCGTGAAATGAGGAAAGTCTAATAGGGATTCCACAAAGGACTCTCGTTGAGCAGAATGTGGATCCCCTAATACTCCGGGTATGAGACGCATGGCCGCATCGATCATCACGAGTGCCGCCAATTCACCACCTGTCAGCACATAATCTCCAAGGGAGATTTCTTCAACCCGCAAATGGGTTCGCACCCGTTCGTCAATTCCCTCATAGTGCCCACAAATAAATAGCAATGGGCGAGTATCCTGGCTCAGGTCATGCGCGAGCCCATGAGAAAACCTGATGCCCTGTGGAGAGGGGATGATGATGCGTATTTCATTGAGGTCCGGTGTTATCCGGTCAATGGCTTGAAAAATCGGTTCGGCCTTCATGACCATACCGCCGCCACCTCCGTACGGCGTATCATCCGCCGTCCGATGTGGATCATTGGTGTAGTCTCGAATGTTGTGGACATTGAGGGTGAGTAGGCCCTTATCTTGGGCGCGTTTCATCATGCTCTGTGAGCTCACAGAGTGAATCAACTCCGGAAACAATGTCAAAATGTCACAACGCATACGTGGCATCCCACCATTCACGTGAGGTTAACCGCAAAACCTTATGGGGGAGGTCTACCATGGCAATGGTTCGCCGACTGGCAGGGACCAGGATTTCACGATCCTCATTTCGAATCACAAACACATGATGTTGGGGATATTCCAGCACTTCTTCTAGTGTTCCTAAGGGTTGTCCTTCGGCATCTTCAACCCTGAGCCCGATTAATTCAAACTGATAAAACGTATCAGTGTCTCTGGGAAGGTTTTGGTTCTCTGGAATCTTGATCCAGGCCCCTCGGTACAAGGCAGCGGTTTCCGGTGTCGAAAACGCGGAAAGTCCCAAAATCACCCCCTGGTTGATCTGCCGAACCGAAGTCACTAGGGTTTCTAGAGTCCTCCCATCTGGAAGGGCCAGTGTCACCGTCTCCAATCCCTCAAACCGCCCGGGAACATCCGACAGTGATTCAATACGCACTTCCCCCCGGACGCCAAAGGGCTTGAGAATTCGGCCAATAGTCACCATGGAAGACTGTGAGGGCTCAGGAACATCCATAATTTAGCCCCTAGTCCTGTAGCATCCCCACAAGATTCTTTGCAGGATGCAACAGAGTAACATCTCTCCCATTACCCTGGCATGCCGAGCCTATTTCGCTGGGGCTTGTTTGGATTCCCGAAAGGCCTTCAAGATACCGGTTTGTCGTAATAACCCCCTGACAGAATCAGTGGGCTGAGCCCCATTTTGAAGCCAATTTAACACCCGATCTTCTTTGAACGACGCCTTATCGCTTTCCTTGAGGGGATCATAGGTCCCGATGACCTCAAGGAACCGACCGTCCCGCGGCATGCGGGCATCGGCTGCCACTACTCGATAAAAAGGCCGTTTATGCCGGCCCACGCGTGTAAGTCGCAAATGTACTGCCACTGGCAATCTCCTCTATCGTGAATATGAATGAATGAAAAAACTCAGGGAGACTTCAATTGCTTACCGGGCATGGATAGCCCGGCGGATCAGCTTCCCGCGCTTTTTTCCTTTTCCCATCCCCATTTGCCCTCCGACGAGGGACTTCATCATGCGTCGGGCATCCAGAAATTGTTTAATGAGCCGATTAACCTCTGGAACGGATGTTCCGCTGCCTTTGGCCACACGCTTTTTTCGATTTCCATTTAAAATCGTATGATCCCGTCTTTCGCGGGTGGTCATCGAATCGATAATGGCCACGACCCGTTTCATTTCTTTTTCTGGGACCGCCGCATTATCGACTGCGCCGGATTTCATCATCGTTTTAATTTTTTGCCCGCCTGGGAGCATGTCTAAAATCTGATCGAACGACCCTAATTTGTTCACCTGTTTAATCTGATCACGAAAATCTTCCAACGTCAGGGTATTACTCGAAACCTTTTTTTGCAATGCGACCGCTTGTTCTTGCGAAAAGCTCTCCTGGGCTTTCTCAATCAAAGTCAGCACATCACCCATCCCGAGAATACGGGAGGCCATCCGGTCGGGATAAAAGGGCTCTAACGCATCCAGTTTTTCCCCGATCCCGAGGAATTTAATGGGTTTTCCTGTCGCTGCGCGGATCGAGAGTACCGCTCCGCCACGGGCATCGCCCTCAACCTTCGTTAAAATGACGCCAGTGAGACCGAGCGTCTGATTAAAGCGTTCGGCGACAGAAACCGCTTCCTGGCCGGTCATGGAGTCGGCGATTAACAAAACTTCCTGTGGCTGGACGCCTGTCTGGATATCAACCAATTCCTGCATCAATTCTTCATCGATTTGCAGTCGTCCGCCGGTATCTAAGAGCACCACATCGTAGCCGTGTTCACGCCCGCGGGCGACTCCATCCCGACAGGTTTGAACGGCCTGGGCGCCAGGTTGACCCTCGTTTGTCCCACGATGGACTGGAATATCCAGGTCAGTCCCCAGCGAGGCCAGCTGATCTCCTGCTGCAGGGCGACGGGGATCGGCTGCGACCAACAGGACACGCTTGCCTTCAGCTTTAAAATAATTAGCGAGTTTCCCGGTGGTGGTGGTCTTGCCTGAGCCTTGCAATCCGACCATCATGATGACGGTAGGGGGTTGTGAAGAGAGATGAAGGGCGCTCTGTTCATGTCCGAGAAGGTCCCGCATCTCCTCCCAGACAACTTTCACAACTTGATGGGCAGGTGTGAGACTTTTCAGGACTTCCTGCCCGACGGCCTTTATCCGAACCTTCTCAATAAAGTCCTTAACAATTTTGAAATTGACGTCGGCTTCCAGCAGGGCCAGGCGCACCTCTTTTAAGGCATCGGTAATATTTTGTTCAGTTAGCACGGCCTGGCCGCGTAACTGCTTGAAAACTTTTTCGATTTTCTCTGTCAGCGTGGTAAACATGAAAAGGAGTCCAATGGAAAATACACCATTTTAAGCAAACCCAAGACAATAGTGAACAAACATCAGGCATGTCAAGTTGAGTACAACCTTTTGGGTGGGCAAACCCGGGGTGGTATCAACCTGAAATATTTTGGATTCATGAGCTTTGTGTTATCCCCGCGATGAGGGCGCAGGGCCTATACCAAGATCGATTCTTGGAGTCGGGGATGCCGGAGGAGTACCAAGGCTCCGTGGATCAGACTAGCTCTCAAAGAATCAGGCCGTTATCATGAATCGACACGTACAGCCAATTGGGTTCATCTTGAGTGGCTCGCGTCAAATTTTACTTGGGTTTAATTGATTCCACCTTCTCTCATTCCGTTTTCTTTCATGAGAAAAAAGACCAAATCATGAAAAAAAGTGGCAAAATTCTTCTGTTTATCCTTCTTGGATTGTTCCTACTCTATACTTTGGTGGGTTATCTGGTGATTCCCTGGGCAATTACCACGAAGGGTCCACCCATTCTTTCGGAGCAACTTGGTCGGCCGGTGGCCATTCAGGAAGCCCGATTTAATCCCTTTCTGTTCAAGCTGCAGATAAATGGGTTTGATGTTCAGGAACCGGATGGTACTCCGTTACTCGGGTTTGGTGAACTGTTCATCGATTTCGAGCCGGCCGCTTCCCTATTTAAACGTGCCTACACGTTTGCGGAAATTCGGTTGGGGCTGCCGTATGGATTGGCATGGGTTCGCGCCGACGGGTCATTGAATCTCGCGGAATTAGGGTCTTCTTCCGAGGCTCAGGATGTCCCTTCCGAGGCTCTATCTGAGGAAACCTCATCACAAGCATCAGCAGAATTGCCAGCGATTCTAATCGAACAATTTTCCATTCAACAGGGAATGGTGGAATTTCGGGATTATTCCCGCCCGACTCCATTTGTGGCGCATTTTGTGCCAATCAATCTCACGTTGGAACATTTTAGTACGCAAAAAGGTCAGGCGAATTCCTATGCCCTCTCAGCTGAACGCAGTGCAGGGGAGAAAATTACCTGGGAAGGGACGGTGACACTGGAGCCCTTGCAGTCCGAAGGCCGATTAATTTTTGAAGATTACCAATTGCCTAGACTGTGGACCTATATACAGGATCTGGTTCGATTTCAGATTCCTCAAGGACTGTTGACTCTGGAAGGGCATTATCGATTGTCCTCGACCGATCAGGGGTTGAATGTGCTGGTCGATGGAGGGACCCTGATGGTTCAAGATTTACAGATTCAGGAGAAAGGGACCATCACTCCCGTGATCACGATTCCCCTCTTTGAAGTCAACGGTGTCTCGGTTGATGTGGCCAAGCAAGACGTTCGGATTCCTTCGATACAGTCTCGCGATGCTCATTTCACCGGATGGGTCGGGAAAGATGGAGTGGTCAATTATCACACGCTGTTTTCACCTGTGGAATCAGCAACTCAGACAGCTCCTGAACCGGAAACTTCCACGGCCAATCCGTGGAGGATGGTCATTGAAGATCTTGCCTTGGATAACTTCACGATTGATTTCGAGGATCGCCAGCCTGAAGACCCTGTCAAACTGCTATTGGAGACCATTCATTTTCACACCTCGGACGTGTCCTTGGATTTGGATCGACCACTTCCTATCGATCTCTCGTTACAGTTTAATCAAACTGGAAAGGCCAAATTACAAGGGACCTTGGAGATAGATCCTTTGGCCATTGACCTGGACGTATCCTTGAAAAATATTGCCCTTCAGCCGTTTCAGCCGTACATGACTTCCTTTGTTCAATTTGATGTCGGAGATGGGGCGCTTACGCTGCAAGGGAAAACACACTATCAGACGGGGACCAAGACTCAACCAATGGTAACGTTTCAGGGAGGAATGGGAGTTTCTAATTTGGCTCTCGACGATCCTATGGAAAACGCACCCTTCCTCACGTGGGATGCGTTTGTGCTGAAGGAGTTGGATCTTCAGATTGAACCGACTTCAGTGAACCTTCGGGATATCGGACTGACAAACCCAGCGCTCGCCTTGTTGATTGATGCGGACGGAGGGATGAACCTCAAGCGGTTGTTTTCACCCCCAGGATCCGTGTCTCAAAAAGAGTCGGCCTCGAACGAAAATCAACCAGAAGTAGGCACTCCTGGAGAGCCACCGACCCCGGTCAAAATTGGAGCCGTCACGCTCACCAATCTCCTGGCTCGCTTTACGGATCAATCAATTTCCCCCAATGTCATTACTAAAATTGAGGGGCTGACCGGGACTATTAAAGGGCTTTCTTCGGATCAATTAGCCAAAGCTGATGTCGCGTTACAAGGGACGGTAGATAAATACGCCCCATTCAAGATTGCAGGGCAAATTAATCCTTTGAGTGAAGATGCCTATACGGATGTGACCGTCACGTTCAAAAATCTTGATCTCCCCACCGTCTCTCCTTATTCGGCCCATTATGTTGGGTATCCCATCACGAAGGGGAAGTTGTCGTTGGATCTTGAGTATAAAGTTTCTGAAAAGACCCTGGTTGGTGAAAATAAGGTATTGATTGACCAGTTGACTATGGGTGAGAAAATCGAAAGTCCCGGTGCCACGTCGTTGCCGATTCCGCTTGCGTTGGCCTTACTCAAAGACCGCAAAGGACAGATCGATATTGATTTGCCGGTTCGCGGGAATTTGGACGATCCGGATTTTAGTTATGGAGGAGTGATCTGGAGCGCCTTGGGGAATCTCCTGACGAAAGTTGCGACTTCTCCTTTTGCCATGGTCGGAGGATTGCTGGGTGGCAGCGGTGACGATCTGCAATATGTAGCCTTTCCTGCAGGTATTGCCCAGCTGTCTCCCCCTGAACAAGAAAAATTGAATGCACTTGGTCAAGCGCTAGGCGATCGTCCTGCCTTGCGACTGGATATCGCCGGGGCTGCCGATCCCCAGGTGGATCGCCAGGGTTTGGCTGCCGCGGAATTGCGGAAACAACTGCAAAAGCGAAAATTCGTCCAAGGCTCCTCCTCTGTGTCGGAGGGGAGGTCTCTGGAACAAATTGAACTGAATCCAGAGGAAGAAGGGCGCTTGCTCGCAGAGGTATATGGCGAGCAATTTGGAGCGCAACCCAATCCCGTTGCGTCTTCTCCCGAAGGAGAGGCTTCGGACATTCCTTCATCGGAGCAGATGAGATCCAAATTGCTTGAATCCATCAAGGTGGAGGACGAGCAGCTTCGCCGCCTGGCTCAGCAACGGGGTCAAGGCATTCGAGAGTTTCTCATCCAGGAGGGGAAGGTGTCCGGTGATCGAGTGTTCTTACTCGAACCAAATTTAAGTCCCGTCACGGAAGAGCAAACAGTTCGGAGTCCTTTGGCCTTAGCCGCAAATTGAGTTCCTTTCCAAGGATCTTCATTGTCGAGGTGTTGACCGTATTTTTCTGACCTAAGGTGAATCCGCTTTCCTGGCATATTCTCACTCTTCCGCATGTGTCTCAGATTGTAGGTTTCCTCCTGGTGCTCCTCGTTGCCTTGTGGCTTGTCCATTCGCGAGTGGGCAATGCCTCCTTGGCCGATGTGGGATTTTGCTTGGGATTTGGCCTTGTCGTTGTTGCTTGTGGAATAGAGGGCGAAGGCAGCCCGTGGCGACGGGTTCTTGTTGTGGGCATGGGGAGTGCGTATGCCTGCCGGTTGGGCTGGCACCTGTGGAAGAATCGAATTTGGGAAAAAACGGAAGATCCCCGGTATAAAACCCTTCGGGTGGTGCTAGGCAAATGGGAATCGGTAGGAATCTTTGGGTACTTCATGCTGCAAGTTCCTGCTTGTCTGTTCTTTGGAGTTCTCCTGTGCTGGATTATGGGCCATTCTCAATCGGCGGTCAGAGGATGGGATCTCCTGGGCCTCGGGATCTTTTTGCTCGCCTTCTTTGGAGAGGCTCTTGCGGATAGTCAACTTGAACGGTTCCGGTCGGATCCGACGAATCAGGGCAAGGTCTTACAGACGGGGTTGTGGCGGTTTTCCCGTCATCCTAATTATTTTTTTGAAATCCTACAGTGGTGTGCCTATGTGCCGTTGGCCGTTGGACTGCCTTGGGCGTGGATGGCTATCGTGTGGCCGTTGCTCATGATGTCGTCGCTCTTATGGGTGACGGGAGTGCCCTTGGCCGAGGCTCAGGCTATGAACAGCCGAGGGGAAGCGTATCGGGTATATCAACGCACCACCAATAAATTGGTTCCCTGGCTGCCTCGACGAAACAGCTTATAAAGAGGAGGAGAACGATGTTGCGGGAATCTCAAGCCGACTTCAGCCACCATTTAACTATCTCAGGGTGAATGGTATTTATTCGGATGTTTTAAATCCGCCTCTGAAAGTAAGAGGATTTGAGTTCTTGATTGTCAAAACCCTGTCTGGCTGACTCAACAAGGCCTAATGCCTAGTGATGGATTGGTGGTTTTCTTCCAAGCGCCGGAGATAGGGAATGAGGAATAACCCCGGCAGGGCAATTAAGGTACACAGAAGAAAAAACCCTTCCCATCCCAACCAGGTGGCCAGGAATCCCGTGGTAGAGCCGGCAAAAACGCGTGGAATCCCCATGAAGCTCGTCAGTAAGGCATATTGTGTGGCAGTAAACCGTTTGTTGGTGAGGCTGGCCATAAAGGCCACGAAAGCGGTTTGTCCCAGTCCACTGGAAATGGTTTCAAAGGCAATGACAGCGGTTAGGATCGGGAGGTGATTGCCGGTATAGGCCAGAATGACAAATCCTGCCGTCGAAATCATTTGGAGGAAACCCAGAATAAACAGGGATGGTACAATCCCCATGCGATAGACCACGAGACCCCCGATCAATCCTCCCGCCATCAACGCAATCATGCCAAAAGCCTTGACGATCATGGCATAGTCGGTTTTCGAGACGCCGAGATCCACCATAAATGGAGAGAGCATTTCTGACGCCATACTATCGCCGACTTTATACAGCAGGATAAACACCAGCATCATGAGAGCGCCCGGACGGGAAAAAAATTCCAGAAACGGACCCGTGATGGCTTCCTGCCATGATGCTGGTGGTGGTGCGGGAATGGTGGGTTCCGGTGCAAACCAGGTCGTGAGAATGCCAATAATCATCATGGCGCCCATGATGAAATAGACTGCATTCCAGGAAAGGCTCTCCTGATCCGCCAGGAATAAGGCCAACGCTCCAGCGGTCAACATTCCCAGGCGATAACCATAAATAAACATTGAGGAGCCTATCCCGAGTTCCTCGTCAGAGAGAGATTCACGGCGATAGGCATCCAGGACGATGTCCTGGCTGGCACTAAAAAACGCTACAAGGAGACACAGGATTGCGAGGGTTGGTAAATGCATTGCCGGGTGAGTGAACGCGAGGGAGGCAATGGTAATCATTAAAGCCACCTGAGTGCCCAGCATCCACCCTCGCCGTCTTCCCAGAGCAGAAGGCACGAGACGGTCCATAGCCGGAGCCCAAAGAAATTTGAGCGTGTAGGGGAGGCCGACTAATCCGAAGAATCCGATGGTGGTTAAGTCGAGCCCTTCTTCCCGCATCCAGAATTTGAGGGTAGAACCAATGAGCAGGAGAGGAAGGCCGGAAGAAAAGCCGGTCAGGAGCATGACCAGCATTTTGGGACTGACAAGAAGAAGACAGAAATTTTTAAGCCAATGTTCCGGCTCGGTCCGCGTGGTCATACACCAGACCTTATCAAAGAAATGGGCTTAGGTCTTGTGGGAGCCAGAGGTATTAGGGATGAGGATGCAGTCGTGCCAGGCAGGCGATTAGTTTAAATTTGGATCAACGGGCATATGCGCATACATCGTATATTCATCTCCGAAGGATCGTAGGACTTCTCCCCATAAGTCCTGAGAATCCTCATCGAAGACGAGGTGAGGTCTGGCAGGCATGGTGAGCCAGGAGCCGCTTTCCATTTCTGACTCTAACTGCCCTGGTCCCCAGCCCGAATAGCCCATATATGCCCGAAAAGATTCGTGCTCACCGGGAACTTCAAGAATGCGCTCCAGCGTCTCCATATTCCCGCCGAGATACACGCCGTCAAGTACCGCATGGGTATCCTCAATTTCCTCATTCAGACGGTACAAGACGAGCAAACTGTTTTTTTGAACAGGCCCACCGGCATATACGCGATGTTCCTGGCCTTCGAGCACGGGAACTTGGGGCAGGACCTCGGCAATATTCATCTCGGTCGGACGATTCACGACCACGCCTAGGGCCCCTTCCGGTCCATGCTCACAAAGCAGCACGACCGTTTGACGGAAATTGGGATCGCGCAAAGCTGGAGTGGCGATGAGGAAAACCCCCTTGCCTAACGGTGTATCCATAAACTAATCCTAACGTGCCACAGGTAATCCATCAAGAGGCATTTCCTGGGAGAAGAGGATACATGGTTTTCCGGGAACCATCGGAAAACTGGCCCATTCCCAACTCTTGTCAAACAAGGCTGCACGATGAATCCCTTCTACCCTGCCTAACACAACTGGAGGAGCCCTATGTATGAAAAGAGCCTCAATCCAAACCCTTTAGAAATTGGTAGGAAATTTTGATAGATTAATGACGGTAGTCCTTAAATTCTTCTGTTGCCTCATCCAGCTTCAAAAAGGTCCGCATCTGTTTTTTTAGGGTTTCCCTGGCGTTTTCATCCCCTAAATTCAACTGATACTCGTTGATGACCATGGTCTTCGTCCCACCCGGGCCAGCCCATTCATTCCAGCAGGTCTGACAGACTTTCTGTTTGACCTCTCCTTCCAGCTTCCCCATGAAGAGGTTGTCCGTGATCGGGTCCGCGTCTTTATCGCATTTTCGGCAATGAATTTGCGCCATCCTTTTCTCCTTTTGTAAGTGACAGGCTCAAAGTTTATCGGTATTAATATGCAACAGAATTCAAAATCCTAACACAGAAATCTTGGATGGGAAAAGAAGTCAGGGAGGATTTCAAGGCTCTGGTCTTTTTGCATGTATTTCAGGTATGGATGTCGACCTCACCTTTCGGTCCCTTTCAAGTCAGGACGTGGAATACCGTCAGGGGCAATTTGTGGAGCCTATGTCAAGATCGGAGAAGAGACAGCATGTTACTCGCAGGAATTGATATTGGCACGTTAACCTGCCGCTTGTTGGTGGCAGAAGTGAACCCACCCGGTGAATTTACGGTTGTTGATGCGGATCGACGGATCCTACGGCTCGGGGAAGGGGTGGACCAACACAAACGGTTATCACAATCTGCGATGGATCGCGTTGTTTCCACCCTCAAAGACTGGAAAGAAAAGACCGCGAAGTATTCGCTCAACGGGGTGGTAGTCGTGGCGACCAGCGCCGTGCGTGAATCGGATAACCGACAAGACTTTCTCACCCTTGTCACTCAAGAAACCGGATGGGAAGTGGAGGTCTTAACGGGAGAAGAGGAAGCCCGGAGAACCTTGTTGGGTATTCGTTTTGGCCTGCCTCCTGCCATTTCGAATTTTTTGGGATTGGATATTGGTGGTGGCAGTACCGAATGTATCCTGGCTCAATCCGGAAAGGCTCCAGCCGTCATTTCGTTGGATCTGGGAGTGGTGCGCTTATTGGAGCGGGTGCTTCGCTTGGATCCTCCCACAGTCCAGGAGATTCACCAGGCTGAAGCCTGCATTGATCAGGAATTGGCCAAGGTCTCGAAAGCCTTCGGGCCTTTTTCAGGCATCCCCTTGGTCGGGACGGCAGGTTCCGTCACCACACTTGCCGCTATGGCTCAAGCACTTCCTCGATATGAGTCGGCACGTGTCCACAATTATGAGTTAACGTTGTCGATCATCAAAGGGCTGGAGCAGGATCTCATTGCCAAAACCGGTCCGCAGCGCTTGGCCATGCCAGGCCTTGAACCCGAGCGGGAATATGTCATCGTGGCAGGCACGGTGATTCTACGAAGAATTATGGAAACCTTCGGCTTTACCACCTGTCTGGTCAGCGACTTTGGCCTCCGCGAAGGGATCCTGGTTGATAAAGCCAGAAAATTAAAAAACACGGAATAAGATGGGTGGGGATGGGTTCTATCGCTGACTGTACCAGCGGAAACCGCCGGATTCTTTGAAGGCTGGTTGTTGTCCGATGCTCATGCCCCCGGGCTTTTCGACCAACAAGACTTTGAAATCCCACAGACCAAACCATGCCGGATCTAAGACGTTATGGTAGTGCAGGCCGGTGATTTTTGGCAGAAGAGCGCCAAGTGCTGTGCCCAATTCTTTTTCGGTATAGGCCCGAACGGAGAAGGGCTTCTCCAATTCACGGCAAAATCGCCGTAGGGTATAGGCCGCCCCGGTACATAAGACATTAATATCCCGTTTCATGCCGAGCAATTGTGGCAATGTGCAGTATTGCTCGCGGAAGCCGAGCCATTTGGCAACATGGCGAAGATGACTGAATTGCACTTCATATTCAGTATGACCGGGCAATCTGACGGGAGACGGCCAATCATCTTCGATCCCGAATTCGACCAGGATGGCACGTCCGCCTGGCTTCAGCACGCGCCAGACCTCCTGGAGAAATTGAATGGCGCCATAATTGAAAATGACTTCGTCGGGAAAGGGGGGCCGGAGTGGCAGACGCATGCGTCGGATAAGGTCCAGGGCTTCCTCATGTAAGGGATTCTCACCCTTAAACGTGAGGAGTTCGTCCCCAGTAAATTGAATCGGGGTCATGTCGGCGAGATTTTCATTGTCGATCAACAAATCAACGGAACGGTCCGCCAACGGCATTCGTTCGGCATTGGCTTGAATGGCTGTTGCTGTCCACCCTGCTTGTCGCGCCAGCGACGTTTGGGATCCCAGGAAAGGGCCGGTCAGATCCAGAAAGGTGTACTGGATGTCTTTCCGCTCTTCCGCCGAGAGTTCTCCCGAAAGTTCCTTTGAGACATACCCAAGACCGGCGCCCACCTCTACAATGCGTTTGGGCTTGGGCGAGAGCCAGCCCATTTGCCGCAGAGTTTTGCCGAGCAGCCGCCCATAGGTCGTCCCGTTCATGGCTTCGCAGGGTTCGCGAAATAAATGGGAGACTGTGGTTTCGATAATTTCAAAATGCCCATGGGGCCCTTGAATGCCCTGAACGTGAAATTTGGACAGATGATCTTCCGTTTCAGCCTGGACGTTTTGATGCCACCCTTCCCGCACTTTTTGCAGCAACAAATCCCATTTCGCCTCTGCGCTGTGTCCGCTAGGCGGTTCGGTCCCAAAATAGGCTAACGAAAACCGTGGTTGGGCCCACCGTTCTAAATGCCAGCGACCGTTGTGTTGGGTCGGGCTGCAGACCCATTTCCCATACTGGTTGAGCAGGGCGCCAATGGTCATACGGCCGTCCATCGCCCCGAGGAGGGCTGCGCCCATGCGATTGAGCCGAATCAGGGGTAATTCTTCATCCAGCGGGGCCACCCACCATTCTTCAGTGGCATGCTGATAAATCACAATGTCCGGCATACGCCAGGCCCGTTGATTGAGGATGTCTCCCTCCAAGACCTGTGGGCTGACTCCTGCCCAGGTATCGGCAGTGGGTTGAGAGGCGGTAGTTTGAGTCATGAGAATTTGGTTCCGATTCTAGTCATCACGCACGGACAAAAAGGAAGCTGCCAGGGTACCCCATCGATCCAAAAGGCCGCAACCATTCCTTTCCTTTCAGAAGGAGGGTGAGAAACCAAAGTCCCAGCAATTATTGCCGTGTGGCCTGTATAGGCTTTTGGGCCAGGATGCTGGCGAAGGCCTCCTGTCCTGTATCGACTTCCTGGTATCGAACCACACGCAACCCGGGAAGTAACGTCAATAATTCATTCCGCTCCAAGAGGAAGGTTCTGTTAAATTTTGGGCGGTATTGCAAATGATCAACCGTATAGGTTTCGATCAGGACCATTCCGCCTGGTTTCAGCGCCACCAAAATTTTTTGGAAAAGATCCCGCTGCAGGAAATAGGTGCAGATAATCACATCGTAGGAATCGGGGGGAATGGTGTATTGTTCCAGGTCGGCGGCGACGGTGGTGAGGGAGGCACCTTTTTCAGCGGCCAAGTTCTGTGCTTTTTTAAGCCCTGCTTCGGAAATGTCTATGCCCGTGACTTTGAAACCCTGAGTGGCCAGGTACACGCCGTTGCGCCCTTCACCCATGGCCAGGTCGAGGACAGCCCCCTTGGGTAGAAGGTCGACATGATCCGATAAAAAAGGGATGGGGTCACGTCCGAATAGATAGTTCTCGGTTTCATATTTATTATTCCACCGCTCCTTGTCTGCTTCAGCTCCCCACGCGGAGTCATTGACCATGAATCCAACCAGGGCGAGCGGACTCAGAAGCCATAGGACAAATACTTTTGATAGATTTGGAAATAGGTGAAAGCGAATCTTCATCATTTGACCTCCAAAGCTGTTGAGAGAACCATAGCCGATTCCAGTCAGAGGACGAAAGAATCCAGCAGGTTCCTTGGTGGTCTTTCCCTGTTTTAGTGGGTATTATTGCACCGTTTGGGAGATGAATGAAAATTGTAGGAGAAAACATATGCCCGCCTATGTTGTCACGTGGATTCATTTATTGGCTGCCATCACCTTCATTGGCGGATGGATGTTTGTTCAGCTCGTCGTCAGGCCAAGCTTGACGGAAGGCAAGGCTAAGTTACCGTCGTTGGAAGCTCTTGAGATGGTCAAAAAAGTTGGCCAACGGTTTAAAATGGTGGGGTGGGTGAGTCTCATGGCGCTCATTTTTACTGGAGCGTCTCAGTTATTGGATGAAAGCGGATCAGCACGTATTGAAACCAGTTGGGGCTTGATCATGATGCTCAAGCTCTTTGTTTTTGCGATTGTAGGAGGATTAATTTTCGTCCACGATCTCATTCTCGATCCCTATGGTGTCCCCACAAAAGGCAAAAAGAATGAGACGGAGCCACTCTTGCTTTCCGGCAAAGTGGTGTGGGTCCAACGAGCTATCCTAAGTCTGAGTCTGGCCGTCTTGCTTATTGCCGCTTATTTGACGTCTCTTTGACGCGAGTCACGTTTTCTCTGGTGCTTCGGGATTCTGCCAATAAACCTCATGGCTGAAGGTTATCCTCAAGAAATCGTGAGTGGGTTTGAGGCCCGCTGAAGGAAACGTACTTTTCTTCCAAGCCTGTGGGACAATCTGCCTAAACGTGGTAAATTCATCATTTATCACACGTCACCAAGGAGGGGATGATGGCCAAAGCATTCTCCGTTGCGTCTTGGAATGTGGAGCATTTCGGGGCGATGCACAAAAATAAGGGGAAGCCGAAAAAACCGGTAGGCCCCATTATCGAGTATCTGGCTCAACAACATGCCGATGTGGTCGCGGTATACGAAGTCGTGGGCTCGACGGTATATGACACCATCGTGACGGTGATGCCGGACTACCAGTTTCATATTACGGAAGGGCCTCAAACACAGGAAATTTTGATCGGTGTGAAGCGAACCTTCTCCAGCTTTTTTACGCAACGGCTGGAATTTAATTCGGGTGTGTCCGTCCTGCGCCCTGGTGCGTTGCTTACGGTTCAAGTAGATGGGAAACCCTATCCCCTTTTGTTTTTGCATTTAAAAAGTCTAACGGAACCTCGAGGGTTTGGCTTGCGGGACGATCAGACCGAACGGGCGCTCAAATTGCGAAAAGTCCTGGATAAGGCATCGTGCAGTGAGGGGCAAGCGAATTATCTTTTTCTGGGGGATCTCAACACGATGGGGATGAATCTGACATTTAGCACGAAGGATGTCAGTGCTGACGAGGAAATCCAACGTCTGCAGAAACGGGTGAAAACCCGGAAGATGCAGGTCCTCGACAAGTCCTATCCGGAGACTTACTGGCCTGGTTCGAAGTCCTCTTACTCACCGGGCAACCTTGATCACGTCGTGGCTGCGGACCATTTGCAGTTTAAGGTCTTTGGATCAGCCCACATCGATATTCGCGGGTGGCCGCAAGAAACGACTCCTGAGAAACGGGATGCGTGGACCAGGAAATATTCCGACCATGCGCTTCTGTATTTCGAAGTGCAGAAAGTCTAGAGCCTTCTGCTCTTATCATCTTCCGAGTTTCCCGGTGGGTGTCTTAGATCTCGTGTGTGCTCTCTTGCAGGTCTCTCTCCTCCATTCCCATCCAGTGCTACAATATCCAGAAGCTTCAGGAATCATGAGAACGCCACATTCCAGGATCAACCTAATGGCTTCTGGGAAGTTGCCCTGTGCGCGAAAACCCTCGTGCACAATAAGTCTGGAGGTTGAATTGTTTTTGACTAACGGGAAAAGACCATAACCCGGCTATGACCCGGGATCAGATCATTGGCCAACTCCGTGAAAGGATTGTGGCGTTTGCGACATCTCGTGGATCAAGGGAGGTGGCTGAAGATTTGGCTCAGGAGGTTCTTATGCTCTTGCACGAGAAATATCCTCAGGTCACGGCATTGACCGAGCTGGTTCCTCTGACCTTTCAAATTCTCAGGTATAAAATGCTGGATCTCCATCGAAAAAACCTTCGACGGGGTGAATATCATCAGGAATCCATTGATGATCGGCCGCTTCCAGATCCGGGAGATGATCCCGCCATGCAAGCCGAGCAGAAAGAGCGGGTGAATCAATTGATTGAGGCGCTTCAGCAATTGGGTGAGCGTTGCCGGGAATTATTCCGTTTGAAACTCCAAGGCCATACCCTTCCGGAGATTCAACAGATATTCGGCGAACGTTCCATCAACACTATTTATACCTGGGACTCCCGCTGTCGAAAACAACTTCTGGCTCTTATGGGAGGATGCTGGGAGACCGTTATCCCACAACCTGGGGAAGGTAAAAAGAAAACCGGGGAGAAGGATTTATAATGGCCACATCGTGGGAATATCTGCTTGGTGGGTATGCCACCAATACGCTGACCGACGAGGAAAAGCGGCAATTATTTGAGGCAGCCCTCAACGATCAAGCCCTCTTTGATGCCTTGGCTGATGAAGAAGCCCTGAAAGTCATGCTCGCCGATCCTGAGGCCCGACAGCGCATTCTGGCCAGTCTAGCGGCAACAGAACGTACCGGTGGTGTTTCGAATGAAAAAGTGAAATGGTTGAGCTGGTTTAGGGAGCACACGTCACTCGCCTGGGCGGGGAGCATTGCTGCCGTGGGTCTAGCTTTGATCTTTGGCTGGCAAATGGAAAAAGAATGGGGATCGATGGTCAGTCATGAGCAGCAAGCCGCGAAATCCTCCTCAAGAGAGGAACTCGCATTTCGGACACAGAAACCTTCTGATGAACGTACGACATCGTTACAGAAGGAGGCCTTGGAGACCAAAGCGACTCAGACGGAGGCAATGGAGGGGGAACGTCAATTTAGGGCCAAATCGGAAAGCGACGCGAGAGAAAGCGGTCAAGCCATGAGGCGCAAAAGAGCACATGAACACGTGGCTCAATCCCCACCAGTATCGTCAGCATTGATCCAGCCTAAGAACCGCAGGACGGTTCAGCCCTCAGCGGTTTCTGAGTCCCCTGAAGTGCCGATGACGGATAAGGTCCCACAAGCCACTGTCCCTGGCAGAATGGCCGATCACACTATGGAAGAGGCGGCTCAATCATTTCAGAGCGCCCAGGAACTGTTTTATGCCGCGAGTGGATCGTTAGGCGATGAAGTGATTGGCGATAAAAACGATAACGATAGGGACGACCAGGCCCTTCGCGGGGCCCTTCCCAAAACCATGAAACCCTCTTCCAAGCAGAAGCCCATGTCCTTCCCTTTGGAACGAGATTTTGCAGGAGGTGCAGCTATTTCAACTGCCAGAGGGATCCGATACAGCTTTGTCCAACAGACGAAAGAGGGCAAAGATGAGGAGGTGGAAATCCAGCAGATCACGGGGAATTGGTCGGAAATTCGATTGGCTGTGGAATCGAATGTGTCCGGTTATCTCTATATTCTTGCGTTGTTGGAGTATGGGAAGTGGCAGAAGCTGGTGCCCATCGAATCCGACAAGATTGGGCAAACTGAAGCGGGAATCAAGGTGAAATCATTTCACCGAGTGGAATTTTCCCTTGGTCAATTGACGGATAACTCAAACAAACTCGGTGTCCCTACACTAACCGTATTCCTTTCACCTACGCCCCTAAACGATCTGGGACAATGGGTGGAAAGCGAAGTTGATATAACGGAGTTTCAAATTGAACGGGCAGAAGGTGCGGTGTTTGTGGTCCAACTTACTTTAGAGAAAGGGGATCCACTTCATGTGGTAATTCCAAAAGTGGAATAGTCGTGATAAGAATTAAGCTATTCATGATAATCTAATATTTGCGCAATCTCTCAGCCTCTCGTTCTGCTCTCCAAGCCGCCTTATTGAATATATTTCAATTCCCCTTCCTTCTGAAGTGCGTGAAGATACCCCTATTTAGCCAAACAGCATTTTAAATAGTGGCAGAAAATTTCCCAGAATTCCCAGGGTAACCCTAAGTAACCATATGCGGGAAAATATCCGGGTTAAAGAGGACCGGTATTGTACAATGGGACCAAAGGCTTAAGTTATGAGACCAAAGAATAGGGCAATATGTGCGAGCGATCTACAGATAAAGAATCGTTCATTTTCCCCTAAGAAAAGAAAAGCGCCAGCAAATGTTCCAGAAATTCCAAAAATGAGAAAAATGTTTGCGGAACCGACAGAGTAGGGTTATTGCCGTGTTCATGTTTTGGAGAATTTCGGCCATGGGCAATCTTTTCCGCGGTTTTTCTTGAGTCTCCCTGAAAGGATTCTAAAAGTCCTGCCATACCCTCCTGTGAAGCGGCATGGGGCCGCTGAAAATAAGGAGGGAACATATGAAGGCTGTAATTGGCAGAAAACGATGGTGGGGCTTATTTGTTGGAGGAGGGCTGGCCGGGTTGTTGGCTCTTGTGGGAGCGGGATTTTTCGGTGCAAGAACACATCCTGTCCCCACTGCCCATGCCGGTACCCATCCCAATGAATGGTGGGTGAATGGAGATCAATCCGGAAGTCTGGTAGGGCTGGATCCGGAAGGAAAATTCACCCAAGCTTTCCCACTGAAACACACCAATGTCTCAATTCAGGTCAGCGGGCTGCTTGCCCGGGCTCAGGTCACCCAGCAATTCGAAAATCCCTATCCCGACAAGATTGAAGCTGTCTATACCTTTCCACTTCCACAGGAAGCCGCAGTAGATTCCATGACGCTTACGGTGGGAGACCGGGTGGTGAAAGGGACGATTAAAAAGCGAGAAGAGGCGAGAGCCATTTATGAAGCGGCCAAACGTCGGGGCAATGTGGCGGGGCTTTTGGATCAGGAACGGCCAAATATTTTCACACAGTCGGTCGCGAATATTCTTCCGGGGGAGAAGATTACGGTGACGATCAGTTATGTGGAGACACTGTCCTATGACGATGGAGTCTATTCGGTCGTGTTTCCGATGGTGGTTGGTCCCCGTTACATTCCAGGACAACCCACAGCCCAGGTACCATCGCTCGGCGAGGGGTGGGCCTATGACACCGATCAGGTCCCGGATGCCTCCCATATCACGCCGCCTGTGTTGAAGCCGGACACCCGGTCAGGCCATGACCTGTCGTTGTCCGTCAAAATCGATGCAGGGGTACCCATTCACAAGGTCCAATCTGCAACCCATGACATAGTTGTGAACAATTCAAAGGCTTCTCAGACGGAAGTCCACCTCAAACAGGAAGCGACTCTTCCCAATAAAGATTTCATCCTGACCTATGCTGTGGCGGGGAAAGATATTCACGATGCGGTCCTGACGCATCGAAACGGAAAAAACGGTTTTTTCACGTTGCTGCTCCAGCCGCCTGATCGGGTAAAGACCGATGAGGTCACACCCAAGGAACTGGTCTTTGTGTTGGATACCTCCGGGTCCATGTCGGGTTTTCCCATCGAAAAGGCCAAGGAAACGATGCGTCTGGCCATTGACGGGTTGAACCCGCGCGATACGTTTAATCTCATCACGTTTGCGGGTGATACGCATATCCTATTTCCCGAACCAGTTCCCGCAACACCGGCAAATGTCCGGAAGGCCCAGGCGTTTCTGGCCTCACGGTCCGGCGGCGGTGGAACGGAAATGATGAAGGCCATTCGGGCGGCGCTGGAACTCTCCGATTCGCAAGAACATCTTCGCATCGTGTGTTTCATGACGGATGGATATATTGGAAACGATATGGCCATTCTGGGCGAAGTGCAGCAACATCCAAAAGCCCGAATCTTTTCTTTTGGGATTGGCAGCAGCGTCAATCGGTTTTTATTGGATAGGATGGCCGAGGAAGGTCGTGGTGAAGTGGAGTATGTGGGCTTGAATGACAATGGCTCGGCTGCGGCCCGGCGTTTTCATGAGCGGGTTCAACATCCTTTGCTCACAGATTTGTCCGTGGACTGGGATGGGCTGGATGTGTCGGAGGTCTATCCCAAGCGACTTCCTGATTTGTTTAGCGCGAAGCCTTTGTTTTTAACTGGCCGCTATACGACACCGGGCAAGGGCACAATACGGTTGCGGGGTAAAGTGGCTGGTCGTGCAGTGGTGCGGAATATTCCCGTCGATCTACCCGGTTTTGCTCCAGAGCATGATGTGCTGGCTTCTTTGTGGGCGCGGACCAAAATTGCGGAGCTGATGGCACAGAATTACGAAGGTATCCAGCAAGGAAGCCCCCGGAAGGATGTACGGGAAGCCATCACGCAATTAGGGTTGGATTATCGACTGATGACCCAGTTCACCTCATTCGTCGCGGTGGAAGAGTTGACCATCACGGAAGGTGGACAGCCTCGTCGTATAGAAGTGCCGGTGGAACTGCCGGAAGGGGTAAGTTACGAAGGCATATTTGGCAGCAGGGACGAGAACGCAGGGAGTTTTGGACATCGAATGATGCAGCCGACTGCGAAAATGAGTCGATCTTTTCTGGGAGGAAAGGTTGCCCGGGAATCCGTGGCCTCCAGCCCGCCGGCCATGGTTGATCGCGTTGAACCGGAAAGAGATGATTCTCGTTTGGGGGACTCCTCCGGCAAAATGGATTCCACACTCCAATCGTTGGTGGAACATGTGGAGAAGAAGTCCACGTTATCCCAGGACATGGCGCAACATGTGACCGATGGGAAGGTATTGCTTCAAGTCTGGTTGAAGGATAACAATCCTGAGACCTTGGAGAAGTTGAAAGAACTCGGCTTTGAAGTGGTGGCTCAGCCCAAGACGGGCAATCTTGTGATCGGGAGACTGTCCGTTGAAAAATTAGATGCTTTCTCGAAATTGTCCGAAGTGCGATATCTCACCCTGCAACGGGTAAGAATTTAAAATCGAGGTGATTACAATCAGGCGGCTCGGGTATTTCATCCGAGCCGCCTTTTTTGCGTCATTCCTGCATGTTCTTAGCAAAAATCCATCTTTTCTACTCTGCTGAGTGAGTAAAGTGGACACCCTCCATAAAAGGCGGGACTGAAAGACGATGTTCTCAAAGTCTCCTGAAAATCTCACAACTGGCTTGGGCTAAAGCGCATTCTCATTGGTGGCATTACGTCATTTTTACTCAATAAAGTCGGTTGATGTCTCCATGCTTGTGTGCCAAAAACAAATTGCCGATAAATGAAAGCATCATAGTGAGCATTTGAGTGGGAATTTTCGTGTGGTAGATATGACCGAATTATCTCAGAGCATTCATCTGAAAAAACTTCCCATCCTGGCAACGATTCGAGAAGCTCTCAAGGTTTCATGGCAGCATCGGGGTATATTGTTCCGTTGGATTATTGGGTGTACCTTATTCACCGGCGCCTTTTGTTACCTGCAAGAGTACCTTTTTGTAGAGTACGTTTGGGCCAATAGGAACTGGAATTCTTTATCAGGTAGAATTTCATTTTTTATTCTATCTGCATTTCCCACCCTAATGATTTCTGCAATGTTTTCCGTTTTTTGCCATCGTTTAGTTTTAGCAAACGGGGAGGGGAAATTCTCGAGTCGGATTGCCTTTGGTAAACGAGAGTGGCGATTTTTCGGCTGGAACTTAACTTTATGTTTGGCCGCAATTTTCATTGGCCTTCTGGCAATAATAGTCTATTACCTTTCCCTGGAAATTTTGCAGAATTTAAAAGGGAATTATGGGGGCCTTGTGTTGAGAAAAACATTCTTGGATATTTTGTTCTATGGAGGATTTTCCTATCTTCTTGCACCCTATTGTCTGGTTCTTCCAGCAACTGCAGTCGATCTTAAGCCATCTTTGGCATGGTCATCGGAGCAAACAAATGGGAATGAATTGAGACTGGCACTATTATTTGGAGGCCTGCCCTTTATTTTCGGATTTTTATACTGCCCTCCCTCGCTATTGACTTGGTTGGGAATTGATCAAATGTTGATTGTGAAACATGTCTTCAGACCCTTTCTTGTGTATTTGGTTACTCCGATCATCGTAATCGGGTTATCCATCGCGTTTCGTGAACTTACCAATTGGACGCCATCCTCTCATCTTCCTGAATCCACGTAATTCGTAAAATTGGATTTTTAAGAAAGCAAGATGGATACCCGCCACAAACCGCGAGTATGACAGATAGGAGGGTAGGGTTTGCCTCTTAAGTGAGGGCAGGGGCGTAGGAAAATGTATTCGGTTAAAACGGGACTTGGCCGGCGCGGAGTTTGATGAGGGCGTCTTTGACGAACTCCATGTCTTTGCTGCCGGGTTCCATGTTTTGTGCGGCGAGCGTCCAGGCGGCATCGGTTTCCTGGCGGCGATTCAAATACCACAAGGCTAAACCTCGATACCAGTTGACGGCAGGTTGATTAGGAAGATCGGCCAGGACCACGTCAAAATGAGTGAGAGCCTGCTTGAAAATGTCCGGATCGTCAATTTGACGGGTCTCAATCTGGATGACTCCCAAATTGTAGTGGGCTTCATGCTGCTTCGGGTCCAGCTCTAGGGCTTTTTCCCAGGCCTTTTTCGCTTCCGGGATACGATTTAAGGCTTGATAGGATCGCCCGGCCATGATTTGTCCTTGCAGGTCATCAGGATTCTCTTTGAGGCGTTTCTCCAGTTTCGCGACCATCTCCATTGGATTCGGGCCTCCCCCCATTTCCGCTTCAATGGCCATCAGTTTTTGTGCGGCTTTGAACTGAAGCACACTGTAAATGCCGATGGAGGCAAGTAAGACCACCAAGCCAGAGGCGATGGTCGGAACCCAATTTATTCGTTTCGAGGCTGCCTGTTGATGTTGGCTGGTTTCGTCGTAAACCACGTCCTTGAAGGTGTCCAGCCGGTCTAACAGGTGGAGCAGACGGCGTTCGTCCGTGGCTTTCAACCGTTCGTAGTCGGACGGGTCCATCCTTCCCTGTGACAGTTCCATTTCGAGGTCCTGTAGGGAACGGACCACTGTTTCTCGTTCGATTTGAAGGTCGAGGAGTTCCTGAGCCCGGTCATCGTCCAGGCCAAAGGAGACGGGTGAGGGATCACGTCGCCAAAACGGAAGGGTGAGGGAGACAAGCACGATCCCCAGGATGACCACAAACGGAATTACGAAAATGGCGACAGTCGACATACGGGATTGAGACTATTCAGGACTCGAGTTCACGCTCGATACGCTTTCGAGCCTGATCGTCCAATGGCGGTTCAGGTTGGCTGGGTGGAGTGGGTGTATCACGAACCCAGTGAGTCACTTCCTTGTAAAGAAAGAATCCTCCGGCGAGCAGAAGGAGAAACGGAGCCACCCAGATGAGCCAATTGACTCCATGTTTTGGGGGTTCCATGAGAATATAGTCCCCATAACGGCTGAGGAAATAGGCGCGAATCTCTTCCGTGCTGTGCCCCAGGGCGATGCGATCGCGAATAACCCCTCGCATCTGTTGGGCCAGCGGCGCGCCCGATTCCCAAATATTCTCCGTTTGGCAGACCGTGCAGCGGAGCGTTTTGGCAATTTCCCTGACCTGAATGTCGACCTCCGTCTCATCCTGCACGGCAGCAAACAAAGGAAGAGGAATGGTCAACAGAGCCGCAAGGCACCAGGTAAGTCGGATGGACATTAGGACGTCACGGTAGTGGTGGGTTGAGCCTTGAGCAACGGGGCAATGACTTTTTGTGTGATGTTGGTATACACCTCACCGGTGATCGGGCCGACCCATTTATGGCGGATTTTCCCCTGTTGATCAATTACAAATGTTTCGGGTACCCCATAGACCCCGTAATCAATGGCCAATTGTCCTTTGAGGTCACGGACATGGGAAAACGTTGAACCGTATTCCTTTAGATATTTTTGGGCATCCGGTAATTCGTCCTGATAATTCACCCCCAGCATCACGAACTCGGGATTATCTTTAAAGAGTTGATGAAGCTGTAAGATACTTTCGTGCTCCACCTTGCATTCATAACACCATGATGCCCAGAAATTGAGCAGAACCACTTTCCCCTTGAATTGATCCAAAGAGATCGTTTGTCCCGTTTCAACATCCGGTCCTTCAAAGTTGGGAGCCTCGGTTTCAATCAGGACAGTGGGAATGTGTCGTGGATCTCCCCAGAGCCCCTGGTAAAACAAGGCGAAGAGTCCTAACAGGCAGAGGATCAATGTCAATTGCCAGCCTTTGCTCATTCTTCCTTCTTTCGGGGGCGGAGGATATTCAAAATAACGCCCAGGCTCATGATAATTCCGCCTCCCCATACCCACAGAACCAGCGGATTGAGCACCCCACGCGCGACGGCCACACCGTCTTCGGACACCTCAGGCATGGTGAGAAAGACGTGCCCCATATTGGTGGCATAAATGGCCGATTCAGTGGTAGGCGTTTGGGTGGCTGAATAGATTCGCTTTTGGGGCCGGAGTTCCGTAATCACATCCTCTCCCTTAAACACTTGAAAGACGCCTTCCTGCGCATTCCAATTCCCGCCGGCCACTTCATGAATTTTTGTCAGTTTCATCCGATAGTCCCCGATCGCGAATTCGTCTCCCACGCGCATCGAGACGACTTTTTCCGTTTGATAGACGGTGGAGGCAATGATGCCGACGACTAGAACGAGGACTCCGATATGGGTGATCATGCTGGCATAGCGTCGTTGGTTGGCGGTAAAGGCCGCGAGACCTCCCTGGAAGATATTACTCCCGTTCCGCTGCGCATACAGTTGCGAAATTTTCCCAAAGTCCAGGACGATCGCCATGCCGGCGAATGTCACCACATAACCTCCTGCCAGGGCATAGAGGTTATGAATACCGGTCACAAACAGCAGGGCGACGATGACCGCTCCTGCTAGAAGTGGTGTGGAGAAACTTTTTTTCAGGCTCGCCACCGACGCTTTGCGCCACGGGATATAGGGGCCGATACCCATGAGAAATAACAGTCCAAGGGCAATGGGCATAAACACCGCATTGTAATAGGGCGGCCCGACGGTCACCTTGGCGTCCTGCAGTGTTTCGAGGATTAATGGATAGAGGGTGCCCAGAAAAACCGTTGCGGCAGCCACCAGAAAGAATAGATTATTAAAGAGGAAAATCGATTCACGGGAAATCAACGAATCCATCTCGACCTGTGATTTCAATTTATTGGACCTTAGGATTAACGCGCCGAAAGCGATCCCGATAACCGTGCCGACGAATATAAGAATATACAGACCGCGCTCGGGGTCCGTGGCAAAGGAATGGACGGAAGTGAGCACGCCGCTTCGCACGAGAAAGGTCCCGATCAGAGACAACGAAAAGGTGACGATGATGAGGAAGAGGTTCCAGACTTTGAACATCTTCCGCTTTTCCTGCACCAGAACGGAATGCAGGTAGGCGGTGCCCACCAGCCAGGGCATAAATGAGGCGTTTTCGACGGGATCCCAGCCCCAATAGCCGCCCCAGCCTAGTTCGTAATAGGCCCAGTAGCCGCCAAGCAGGATGCCGGTTGTCAGGCACATCCAGGCAAACATGCTCCATCGCTGAGTCACCTTGATCCATTCTTCTCCCAATCGCCCGGAAAATAATGCGGCCATGGCAAAGGAAAATGGAATGGAAAATCCCACATACCCCATATAGAGCATGGGGGGGTGTAACACCATCGCCGGGTCTTGCAGTAACGGATTCAGGTCTTTGCCATCGAGAGGAACGGGCAGAAGCCGTTCAAATGGACTGGAGAGAAAAACAATTAAACATAAAAATCCGAAAATGATGGCCGATTCCACCGCAATCAAATACGGCATAATGGTGGGCTGGGTGCGCCAATGCAGCCAGACTGCCAGTGTGCTAAAGACGGAAAGAATGAAGACCCAGAGCAGGAGCGAGCCTTCATGCCCGCCCCACACAGCCGCGACAGTATAGAAAAACGGGAGTTTGGAATTGGAATTATTGGCGACATAGAGAACCGAGAAGTCCCGTATGATAAAGGCATAGACCAATGAGAGCATGCCCACACCCAGCAAGACGAAAATCAGGGTGATAGCCATGCGCCCGGAACGGGCCCAATCGGGGTTGCGGGTTTTGAGGGCCAGTGCGGCGCTGGCCATACCAAAGACGGAAAGTACCAGGGCAACAATGGTCGAAAAATGTCCAATTTCAATAATCATGGAGAATGGCGAGCAGTCTTACGGTGAGAGGGTTTTCATAAAATCTTTTTTGGGAAGTTCCACACCCGCTCGTTTGAGTTCCATGGGCATGTAGTCCTCGGAATGCTTGGCCATGATCATCGTGGAATGGAAAGTCCGGCCGTCCCGCCATTGGCCTTCCACCACAGCCCCTTGTCCCTCCTTAAACAGGTCTGGAGGAATACCCTGAAACGCGACAGGGATAGTGGCGGCACCATCTGTGAGTTCAAAGGTCAGACCCACCGGCTCGGGTTGGGTTTTGAGACTGCCTTTGACCACCATGCCACCCACACGAACTTTTTTGCTGTAGGCTTCGGCAGAAAAGGCTTTCACTTCAGAGGGAGTCACGAAGTACACGATATTTTCCCCGAAATTCCCAAACGCGAGATAGCCGAGCGAGCCGGCAACCAGGAGGATGCTGACGATGATGGCGATTTTTTTATTCTTTGTGCCCAAGGGAGTCTGCCTCTGGTTCGTAAAGTTTGGATTCCTTGATTTCTTTAAATAAAACCATGACTCTTTGGCTCATGGCAAATACCATCCATCCCAAGGCCAGGACAGAAATCAGATAGGCGGCGGCCACAAATCCAAAATTATTGATCAACGCGGTGTCCCGCGCACGAAAAATCTGTGCCTGGTTGTCCCAGCGCCCAATGAGAACCAGGGTTTTCAATTCGCGAATATTTTCCAGTGGGGGACCTTGGTATTCCACAGCAAGACTGGCTGCCCCATCCACAAATTCAAACGTGGCCTGGCCCTGTTCCACGTCACCCTGCAAGGTACCACTTTTGACCATCCCTTGTATCCTGACCGGTTGGGTAACCGGAGGACTGCTCAAGAGCGTACCCATGGACAAGGTGGATAAGTGTTGCTGGTAATGCTGATAGGTCAGGATGGCGAGAAGGAGGGTTGCCCCTAGAATCAACGCCCAGCGTGTATATAACCCGGTCATGGCGTCGTCTGAGAAAAATGGGTTTGACTGAGAAAGCGACCTTTTTTGGCATGCAATAAATCAGTCAAGTACAAAATTTGAGTGCGGACCATCACCATATAGGCAAACAATAACCAGCAGCCGATGCTCATTAAGGTGAGGGGGACCAGAATGTCTTCTGAAATGCTGACTCCTCTGGTGGAGAACGACATGGGTTGGTGGAGTGTTCTCCACCACTCGACCGAAAATTTTATGATGGGCAGATCGATGCCTCCGACAATCGCCAGAATTGCCGCATAACGGCCGCCCTGCACCGGGTCATCCACGAGGCGTCGAAGCATGATGTACCCCCCTAAAATCAGGAGGAGCACCGTAAACGAGACGAGTCGTGGGTCCCAGGTCCACCAGGTGTTCCATGTGGGCTTTGCCCAGATCGAACCGGTGATGAGGGCAAGTGAGGTAAAGAGGGCACAAATACTGGCCGAGGCCTGGCACATGTTATCCACAAGCGGATCCCGCTTCCACAAATACCAGATGCTCCCGAAAAATAACACGGAATAAGCCAACGTGCTCGTGTGAGCCAGGGGAACATGCACATACATGATCCTGACCAGTTCCCCTTGATAATAATCGGGAGGCGAGGCGAGTAAGCCGATGTACAAGCCTAAAAAGATGCAGAGAGCGGCTCCTCCTCCAAACCATCCTTTATAGCGTTGGATCTGTCGGATAATGCGATTGATCATATTCTGTATTGTAATGAGAGATGACCTGGGGGGAAAGGTCCGAATGGATATGACTTTTTAATCCGCTTTTAAAATTTAAGAGTCGAGAATGAATTCAAATAGCCAGAATGAGACGACGGTGAAAATTATGTCAAAGATGATCAGGAGTTGGATCCATTGCGAGTAAAAAGAAAATGGGTCTCCACTTAAGGCTCCGCGTGTGGCTTCTACGGCCGCGATCATCACCGGAACGGCCAGGGGAAGGAGCAGGACGGGGAGCATGACTTCCCGGGCTCGAATCTGCACGGTTAAGGCTGAAAAGAGCGTTCCGACAGAGGATAATCCCAAAGTGGCCAGAAAAAATATTATCAAAAGGGTTCCAACCGCTTCAATGACATCCAGATTAAAGAATAAGACAAACAAGGGGAACAAGAGGATTTCGACCGAGAGCATGAAGAGGAAATTGGCCGCGACTTTTCCGAGATAAATGGCACCTTTGGGAGCGGGGCACATTTGTAAAGACTCCAGACAATCGTTTTGCAATTCCGAGGTAAAGGATTTCCCTAAGCCAATAATGCCGGTAAAGGTAAAGGCGACCCAGATAATTCCCGCAATCAGTTGTCGTGCCGCATCCTGGTCCATGGAAAAGCTGAAGCTAAATACCAGAATGACAATGAGGGCAAAGAACAGCATGGACGACATGGTTTCCCGTGTCCGCCATTCACTGATCAGGTCCTTCCAGACGACCCAGCGAATTGTTTTAAAAAATGGCATCGGTGGTTAGTTGCTCAGAGGAGAGAAGTTGAAGGTGTCCGCCTTTGAGAATCCCGCCCCGTGTGGCGATTTGGGTGGCCTTGTCACGGTCATGCGTGGTCATGAATACGGTGCCGTCACGGTCCAGCGTTTCCTGAATGAGCTGGTTGGTGATAGCAACCCCGTCATGATCCAAGGCGTTGTAGGGCTCATCGAGTAGAAGGAGTTGTGGCTGAGCCAGAATGGTTTTGGCGAAATCCAGTCGCTTTTTCATGCCGGCCGAAAATTGACGTATTTTGAGGTCGGCAAAGGCCCCGATTCCTGTTCGATCCAATGCCCGTTTGATCTGAGGTGGGGAAGGGGCTTGACCACGGAGGCCCAGGGCAAATTGGAGATTTTCGGCGGCACTAAGCTCATCATATAAATGGGACCCATGGGCGATGAGCATGATGATTTCTCGAACGGTATCCTTCTGTGCCACGCCATCCTGGCCAAAAATGGTAAACTGACCATGAGAAGGCGCTTGGAGGGTGGCTAAAATACGGAGCAACGTCGTTTTCCCTGCCCCGTTGGGGCCAAATAGGGCAAAGCACTCTCCAGGATGAATGTCAAAAGACAGATCCTCAAAAATACGATAGAAACCGTAGGCTTTGGAAAGGTTGCTGACCTGAATGGCGATCATGTCATGGTCTGAGACTTGAAAAAGTTAGCCTTGCAGTCTACGAAATGTATTGGAGGTTGTCTAGGAATGTAACAAGATGTTGGAAACAGTCGCTAGCGATAGGCTTTTAACGTTCACAGATTCCCGAATCTCGCAGGATAGAGAGTTTCGTTCCTGGCTTCGGGCTTGCCGGGTAAATTGAAAGACAGGTTTTGTTTTCCGGTTTTCGACGAGACACTGTAATGTTTCAGAGTCTCCCCAAAAACTATGGACTTGGCATGCACCTGATCAATAAATTCCCTATGATCCTGGCTAGTTGACTTGTATAACGAGCATCGCGTTGACGATGAAATTTATCGGGTCTTATGATGAAGGTTGAAGAAGCCTGCCGGTATGGTGAATTGGAGGTTGTTTGAATATTTCTGGGGGGAGGCAGTGAGTTGAAAACTCTATCTGTGTTGAGGGCCACATGGCATCATCTCTCGAAATTTGGACTCTTTTTGGGGGGGATGGGGATTATTTGCACTCTTCTGGGCTGCGATTCCGGCTACTCTGAGGGTTCATATGCCGATGCCCCATCGTCCCATTCTGTAGCCTCCCGTCCTTCAAAGGGATCGCCCGCCCCGGATTTTCGCCTGATGGATATGCATGGAAAGGCTGTTTCGCTTTCCGATTTTCAGGGAAAAGTGGTGTTGCTGAATTTCTGGGCGACCTGGTGTGGACCGTGCCGGATTGAAATGCCCGCAATGGAAGCGCTATACCGTAGTATGCAATCGAAGGGGTTGGAAATTGTCGCCGTCTCCGTTGACCAACAGGGCACCGCCGTGACAAAGCCTTTTCAGGAAGCGATGGGTTTGAGCTTTCCTATCTTGCATGATCAGGATTATGAGGTGGGATTGACCTATGGCGCACGTACGCTCCCCATGACCTTTGCGATTGATCGTCAAGGCATTATCCGGCAGGTGGTCTTCGGATCCCGTGATTGGAACAGCCCTGAAGCTCGCAGGGGAATCGCCGAGGTCCTTCAAGAGCCGATCCCAGAGTCCTCCCAACGGATGTAATGAAATTATGATCGATTCGATCAGCCAGGTGTCTTTGCTTGCCGCGTTTAGTGCCGGACTGTTGTCTTTTGTTTCTCCATGCGTCCTCCCCCTCGTCCCTTCCTATCTATCCTATATCACCGGGCTCTCGGTGGAAAATCTCGCGAAAGTTGAAGAGCGAGAGCGTTTTAAGTCCGCGATTATCCTCAATGCCCTGTTGTTTATTGCCGGGTTTTCCACGGTCTTCATCGCGTTTGGGGCATCGGCCAGTCTGATGGGGCAATTGTTGTACGACTATCAAGACGTGATCCGGAAAATCGGGGGTGTCCTGATTATTATTTTCGGACTATATTTGCTTGGGATTTTGAAATTAAACATTTTTATGACCGAACGACGCTTGATGCATTTTGAGACTCGTCCTGTCGGCTACCTGGGTTCGTTTCTGATTGGGACCGCATTTGCCGCCGGCTGGACGCCTTGCGTCGGACCGGTATTGGGGGCCATCCTGGCCTATGCCAGTCAGACGGAATCTATATCCAGCGGGGTCATGCTCCTGTCGGCCTATTCGTTAGGTTTGGGGCTCCCGTTTTTTCTGACGGCATTCGGGATGGATACGTTTTTGAGCTATTTCAAGAATTTTCGGTCCTATTTAGGCGGGGTGTCGTTTATTAGTGGCGGGCTGTTAGTGGCGGTCGGCGTCATGATTTATGCGGATTCTTTGACACTCATCACCAGTTTTCTTGAACGCAACGGTATTGGGTGGTACATCGGCCAATAACCCGGTCTGCCCGACCTGGGTTATTCCTTCTTTTTCCTCCTCTATCTTCCAATTCGCTCGTATAGTTTCCAGAAAGATGGTGGTCTTAAGCAGATTTAGGGGTATATTGGAGCATCCAATATCCACGGAGTAGCGACCGTCTTCTGTTGGTTGTGGGGTGGTGGGTGCGAGGGAAAGAAAGTGGTCAGGGGATTATTCGACGGCTCTGGTTCTTCTCTGGGCCATCGTCTATCTGTCACGGAGTTTGATGCCCTAAATTCACCTCTATTCCTTACCGATCTATTCTTGACGCATATTCCCTCTCAGTATAGGGTCCCACCACCACATTTTTTGAGACTCTATAATGCGGGATCGTTAGGGTGCGATTCTTGATGTGTCCCAGAATTCTTGAAGTCGTGTGAAAAGGGTCAATATGAGAAGGTAGAGCAGCGTGATATCCCAATTTCAACGAAAGCCTTGCCAATGATTCTCGTAACCGGCGGTGCCGGCTATATCGGGTCACATACTTGCGTTGAACTCATCCATGCGGGCTGTGATGTGACGGTCTTTGACAACTTCTCGAATAGCCATCCTGAGTCGTTGGCGCGGGTGCAGCGTATCACAGGGAAGTCTCTTCGTCTGATACGCGGAGACTGCCGTGATCGCGCCGCAGTGGTGGCGGCTCTGCGGGAAAGCGGGGCGACCGCAGTCATCCACTTTGCCGGCCTCAAGGCGGTGGGAGAATCGGTTCAGCAACCGTTGGCCTATTATGACAATAATGTGGTCGGGTCCCTGCGCCTGTTGGAGGCCATGGGCGAGTGCGGCGTGAAACAGCTGGTATTCAGCTCTTCTGCCAC
>JBGSSO010000389.1:0-11890 GCA_041737015.1 Nitrospirales bacterium | reverse complement strand
CGTCGTATTAGTCAAATTTTCTGGCTCCGCAGTAGTTCCCACCGTGTTCAATTGAAGAAAAGGCACACTTTCTAAATTTGGCGGGGTAAACAATCTCCCGTAGAAGGCATGAAAGACATGATTTGGAGTCATGGCGTATGTAGCACCTATCCGTGGACTCACTTGCATATCATTGGTTAACGCCTGGATTTGATCGAAGCGAACACCAAGATTAAAGGTCCATTGAGCCCAGGGAGTCCATTGATCCTGAATCCAGAATTCCTCGCGCCATCCAATGGTGCGGTTATCGCCATTCCGAGAGATAACGCCCCCGACCGGGTCACCTGCTCCATTCCTCAAAAAAGCCGATAGCCGGGTTTTATTCACAGCCTGGGTCCTTTGAATCTGAAATCCCGTTTTCACTAAATGATTCGAATTTAATCGATGACTGTAATCAAACCGTATCCCTCCAGTATAGGCCCATCGGTCCTGATCTCCTGCCGAAAAAGGTTCGTCAGGATCTGCTGTATACGATAAGGCATTGAAGGGGTCGGTTTTGAATGTGGCTCGGGAATGCTGAAAAAACCCGGCCAGACTGAAAAACCGATCATGACTCCAATCCTGGCGCCAGACGAGCTGCGAATATTGATTATTCTCCTTTTGGTATTCATTTATATTTTGAGAATTAACCGGCTCAAAACCTGGATTCTCTCCTTGGATCAGTCCAACTAAAGTAGGATTGACCGCTAGGCCAGGTTGAGTGGGAATCTCAAATTTGGCAATCGAATTCAGGAACAACCACGTGACACTGTTCTGATTATCAATCTGCCAATCTCCACGGAACAGGGATTGGTTTTGGTTACTTTGATCATGAAATACGCTTTTTCCTAAAGTGGGCGGATTAATTCCCCTGTTTGTCGAGATAAAGCTATTCATAAGGTAATACCGAAATTCCGAGCCAACGGTTCCCCCATATTCAAAAGCAGGGTTCAGTGTTTCGTTTGAGCCACCAAAGAATTGTACTGAGCCAGAGTCGGGTTGTGTCCCACTTTTCGTCGTTATGTCAATTACCGCCGCGGTTTTATTCCCGAATTGCGCTTCCGGCCCACCCAAAATAATGTCTGCGCGCTCCCAGGTACGTGGGGAAATGACATCCATAAAGACAGAAGAAACGGTATCCGGAACGGGGACCCCATCAATCCGGAATTGAAAATTAGCGTGATCCTGACGAATGTGCACTTGCTTCAGTCCCCCGTCTACAGCACTAGGAAGGGTTAACAGCAGATCATTAAGGGCAATATTATTCCCTCGGGGTAATTCCTCGATATCCTTACGACTCACCGAATAGGATTCTCCGGAGAGACGATGCTGAATGGGAGGCAAAGACGCCACAACCTCAAGAGTGAGTTCCTGGCGATGTGCCAGGGTTAACTTGACCTCAAGGTAGGGATCATTTTCAATCTTAAGAATAGTCGATTCGCTTGATAAGTCTGACTGGGTTGCTTGAATAGAATAAATACCGGCCTCAGGAGGAGCAAAAAGAAACTCACCCCCTTCATTCGACACCTGAGTATCAATGATGGTGCCTTCCTGATCCCGCAATTCCACTGTAACCTGCGGAACTCGGCGAAAATCCTCGTATTGTACGACTCCGGTTACAATCCAGACTTTTTTGTCATTGTCTTTTTCCACAGCTTGAACAAGACCAACACCCATAAACGTCCCCAATCCGAAAATCCAGAGAACAAGAGCACACCACTCCCCCCATTTAGCATACCCAATCAACATACAGAAACCTCCAGCATCTAATAATCAATTAGCCGTATTTCTCCCCTTTCGTCATCCACAGGCAACCTACCGTTTTGGAAAGCCGCGCAAGGATGAATCGACAGTGAGAGACAGTTGTAAAAAAAGAAGATTAGGAGAAGAAGGAAGCTGGAGGACCGCGAGGGTTACCGAGGGGAATGGTGAGAGACGTATACGTCTCTTCTCGATCAAGGGAGAGGAAACCGGCAACAATAGACCAATGAGATAAACCCGAGGCATCCCAAACTATGGAATTGGACGTGTGATGCTGTATCCATTGACACAGATCAAAATCCGAATGTTGATGCCCATCGTGATCCACCTCCGCAAACAGATGGTGAATTTCTAGGGCATGCGCAAACGGGATTGAACTCAACAACACCAGGCCGAGCGCCAGCGCAAAGCCTATACGGATCCAGGAAGTGGGAGAATGCATCGATCGGATCATGCGATTACTCTTGATTAAATACCTGCGCAAACCTACCAAAGGTCTTTAAACGTGTCAACTGCAATTGCAATCGAATTGCAACAAAACGTCTACGATCAAACGATAATTTATTCGCATTTAATCGAAACCCTTTGAATAAAATCTGGCTAGAGATAAGAAAAGTCACCAGATCGCTCTACTTAAGAAATCTGTAACCCAACACCACGTCGTTAACTCATTCATCAAGGCTTATTCATTCCCAACCGAAAAGGCTACTTAGCCTATCTAATGAAGTACTCATTAACCCCGTTCAATCTCAAAGAAATTGAATCAATGGGATCCGCTAACCGACTTTTCATCGCCTTTACTGTAATCACAATTGGTCTGGTCGTGGGTGGGCAGGCGATTCTTAGTCGAATGCCTTTTGACCCGTCCTTCCTCACGGCTCATTTCAGCACGCCAATCTCGGGCAAGGTGACTGTTGGGTCAGAGGATTCCGTGATTCCCCTTGAACATTTAGGAGGTGTTTGGGTGGCACGAGTGGAGTTGAATGACTTCCATGAAGCCAGACTCATTGTTGATACGGGGGCAACATTTACAACCATTTCAGAAGATTTGGCATTTGATGCGGGAATTCAGTCAGAGTCGCCCAATTCGCGGATTAACCTCGTTACTGCGGGGGGGAGGGTGCAAGCCGAGCTAGGCGTGGCACGAAGAATTCGTGTGGGAAATACAGGAAGGGATGATGTCCGAGTCGTCATACATACCATCCCGAACCTCCCAGACGGGATTGATGGCCTACTCGGTCTTAGTTTTTTTGATCGTTTCCTTGTTCGTCTGGACCATTCCAACCAACAGTTACATCTCTCGCCAAGGACTTAGACTTCAGAGTCCCTCCTACCTCTATCTTGGTGTTATTTGGCTATCAATCTTAAACTAGGTCCCATCCCACATCCTTTGACTTAGAGTTTGGGGCCAGGACATAAACTTTCCTCCGGTCCTTCCCGACCTTACAAAAAAAGGCTCCCACCCTTAGGATACCGAGAATCAGTCCTTGACAGTTCTCGAAGGCAGTATGGTAATACTACCTTTCCCCTAAACAGACAGGACTTAACCCATGCGATTTTTCATTTATGCGGACAATCTGAATCCCACGCAGCTCAAACGGCGTGCTCCTGAAGCACAATTTTTATTTCAGGCATACGTGCCAGACCACACCATCAAATTTGGGCGCTGGTCCAACCAATGGCGCTGTGGATTAGCCACCATTGCCCCTTCTGCTGGTGAGCGAGTGTGGGGAGGTGTTTTTGAGCTCACCCAGGAGGACGTCCAGGAAATGGATAAGTTCGAGGGCGATCTTCCCGAAGGAGCGTTTCGTCATGTTGAGGTACATGTGTTCACTAAAGATGAAGAAAAGGAGTTCGTAAGCACGCACGTAGCCCAAAGCATTGGAAAGTTTAAAGCCAAAGACCATTATTTAGATTGGATACTTGCGGGAGTGAAGCATTGGAAGTTACCGGATGAATGCGTGGACATGTGGAATCTGTTTCGCTCGCAATGAACCGTTCGTTCCTTTTTTCATTGGAATTTCATTTTCTTTCACCTATTCGTTGAGAAGGAGCATCTATGCCTAAACCCAAGTATCATATTCTGGTGTGCACAAATTCCCGTCCTCCTGGACATCCCAAGCCTTCTTGTGGAGCTGCCGGCGCTCAAAATTTATTGATGGCACTCAATATGGGCTTAATTGAACGTGGCGTTCAGCCTGGCGAGGTATTAGTCACTGGGACAACTTGCCTCGGGCCCTGCGAAAGTGGCCCTAACGTTGTCGTCTATCCAACAGGAACTTGGTACTCTCAGGTCAAAGACTCCGATGTTGCGGTAATCTTGGATGAACACATCAAAAAAGGAGAGCCTGCTGCCCAGCTCAAACCGGATTCCGTTTGGTCTTAATTGTCAGGTTGAGCCGCTTGGTTAACCATGGGTGATCACCAACATCATGAAGGGCATGGCTCCCATTCCGCCCCGTCTCACCTTACACACAAAGCACAGGGAACATCCTCTTTGATCTGTATGGTGGTCACATGTAGTGATACCCGAACGCCAGATACCGATACCAGTGGAAAGTTAATCTGTCATCTTTTAAAAGAGCAGGGACACTCCATCTCAGAGTACCAAATCATTAAAGATGAACCGGCCGATATCAAAGCCCTCCTCCGCCAAGCTAGTGGTCAAGAGGCGCTTCAGGTCATCATTATCAATGGCGGGACAGGTATTTCCAGGCGAGACTCCACGTTTGAAGCCGTTGATGGCTTTTTGGAAAAACGGCTTGATGGATTTGGAGAGCTTTTTCGGTATTTGAGCTATCAGAATATTGGATCGCCCGCCATGTTAAGTCGGGCTGCTGCGGGCACCTATGGGAAACTGGTGGTTTTTTCTATTCCAGGTTCTCAGGGGGCTGTCCGCCTGGCCATGGAGGAACTTATTCTCCCGGAAATCGGGCATATAGTTGGAGAACTTACCAAGTAGGCACCTTCAGGAAAATTCCTATTCTATTCCCATTGCGCAACATTCAGAAAATTTTCCATCAAGAATGCAGAGCAGGCGAGGAGCAAATTTATACGCTAGTAGACCATCTTTCCTTCCGCCACCATCACCACTTGTCCTCCCACTTTAATTTCTTTAATCACATCATCATCAGAAAAAATCTGCACCAAAATACGTGACGGCCGGTCAATTTCATACCCTTGTTCCATAACCACTTCAGTGGTCGGACCAACTTCTACGACTCCATTCTTGACTAAATAGGCACCAAGGGCGCCACTTGCGCTGCCGGTTGCAGGGTCCTCCGAAATACCAATGGGATCGGCGAACATTCTAGTGTGAACAGTGGCACTTTCCTCCACTGTCATCGTCGTGAAGATCATAATTCCATTAGCCCCAAATCGAGCACAAATCTCTAAAACTTCAGAATGATCAACCTCCATGGATTTTGCGGCTGTCAGGCTTCGAATAGGCACAATTATTACCGGCAATCCTGTCGATACCACTTCAACAGGGAAAATTGTGTCGGCAATGAGCGATCTGTGAATTCCCAAAGCCTTGGCAATATCATAAATGGCTTCCGCCTGTGTGATGACATCTATAAATTGCGGAGAAGGTTGCGACATGATGACCTGTTCAATTTGCCCCTTCAGGACAATAAGGTCAAGCGCATACAAGCCTAGGGTACATTCATAGAATACCTTCGTCACGGGCTCCTGCAAGGCAAGATGCTTTAGTGTTCCAAGAACATAAAATGTTCCCAAAATAGGATGGCCCGCAAACGGAATTTCTTGAAGAGGGGTAAAGATTCTCACCTTGGCGGCAGCCTTGGGATCGGTAGGCGGTAGCACAAACACTGTTTCAGATAAATTCATTTCACGCGCAATTTGTTGAAACTCCCGTTCGCTAAGCTCTCCTGCGGACGGAAACACCGCCAAAGGATTGCCGCCAAAAGGCTCACTCGTGAATACATCAACCTGATAAAATGGAAGCCAGTTTTTAGAAGAATCCATAATCAACTAGAAAACATTTCAGGAAAGATGAGAAACATGTTCTTCGAATTTCAAATTCACAAAACCATACATGGCATTATATTTTACAGGGCACTTTTACTGCCCTCCCGTAACCATGCATTCCTCATAAGCTCTTTGCCAGCCAGGAACTCCTCTACCCCCCATTCTCCCATCAGTTATCGATTCACACATCAACGAATCATTTTCTTTTTTTTGTTGACTGAATGTCTCCTGGCTTTCCAGATTTCCGGAACACCCTATAGCCCCAAATAACAACAACAAAAAGATAAATCCTTTTCCTTTTTTCATCAGCATAACCTCAAAACTCTTGATTTGTCCGGTAGGTCTGGACCACCTACCTTCCTATTAATTCTATTTATGAAATTTTCCAACAACCTACGCTATGGACGCGATCCCGTCATAAGAACGAGCCAAGGGATTACGCACATAGTCCTCCACATAGTTTTGTAGTGACCCATTTCGATACAATCGATTGTTGGCAAACTTAGTACTAATTTTTGGCAGAATCCTTACCTTCACTCCGGTCTTACTCACAAAGTCGTCAACGTGAACCCCGGCAATATCGCGATTCTGACCTCTTCCGGACTCCACAATACATTGGGGGACATAAATATATTTCTCTTTTGTCAGCCGTTTGGCAATGTCATTCAACGTCAACAGAACCGTACAATCAGAATCCCCTCCAAGTGTGGCATTGGGAACATGGAGAAACCTTGCTCGATTTTTCCTGAACATAGACAATATCCGATACACACTTCCCGCCATGACGATCGTATCTCGTTTTTCTAATTCCAAAGAATCAAACAGACTAAGAATTCGCTTTCGGTTCAAAAAAGCTGTCACATAGGCTTCAGTATGAATCGTCGTAAAATTTGGAAGGCCGGCATCGTATATCTTTTCCGCCTCAACAGCAAGATATTTTCGACCGTGCCTCATCATACGACTTGTTGCCTCTTGGATTCCTCCCACCGGCGTCAAACATCCCATCCACAATACACACCGAGAATTGATCCGGGAAATGGTTTTCGCATCTGCAGACATCGTATTTTCATCAAAGGCGTAAAAATTTGCAGAGGAAACTGCTGGGCCATCCAAGACCTTCATCAGATGTTTAACAGATGGAGCATGCGGCATCAGTTTTTGTCGATATTCCCCAAGGGTAATGACGGATAACTCAAAATTTATTCTACCGGGATATTGCTCGACCAACCGATGAATCTTGGGAACATGGACAAAACCAACCGTGAAAAATTGAATGCTTTTATCGGTAAATTTCAAAAAATCTTCGATCCACTCCATGGCTTTTGGATGCAGAAACAAATCGGTCCATTCCATGTATTCATTACCACCGAGGCACCAGAACTGAAGAGGATCTGTTGGCTTGGAGCTAATATAATTCAAAATGAACTGCCAGTCTTCCTGGGACGTTTTTGGAGGGTCAAGCGTTTCTCGGTAGGAATGGTCTAATTCATAACAAAATGCACATTTGACTGGACATTCTTTTCCTAAACTCAACGGAATTTTCCCTGCATCCATTTCCCGCTTCAACACTTCTCGGTAATCGTGTTTGGCAAATAGCTTCGGAGCTTCTAATATTGGAATTTCACGCAGCATTGTCAACACTTTCTAAGGAAAGGACCGACTGTGGGGTAGGCTGAAATCCAATTGACAGTGCCACTCCTCCTTTGAAACACTTAGGAATATCCATCAGACTCCTATGCAATATAAAATCTTCTGATGGAATATTCATGACCCCCTCAAACGATTCAAATTTTATGACCATAGAACAGGCAATGCTTCTCTTGAATCTAACCGAGCCATTTTCGCATGATACCTTACAGGAACGATATGAAGAAGCCAGGCGAGTCTGGTACCCCTCACGTTACGCAGGCCTCACCAATAATCCAGCCAAATATATGGAAATGTATAAAAAGGGAGAGACCAAAACTAAGGAAATTCAGGCAGCCTATCAATTTCTATCCAATCATCTGTTGAATAGCCATTCCTCTCCCAAAAAAGATGATCACGGAGCAGCATGACTGACCACTCGGGACATCCCGGGCTCACCTTTTGAATTTTTATCGGAAGGCGCATGAGACACAGGCCAGGTAATAAGACCCTGGACCCCGTCAGTTCGTGGTTCATCCTGCCCGGCTTTCATCGCATAGATCTGGGGCAGGTAATTCGTACCGAATTTAGAAATATAGAGGAATACATGCTCACGAGCATTGACTCTCACAGCCCATGGCTCAAAATCCTTCTGATAAAACTCCTCTGCCAATTGCATCGCCTCCAAACACGTGATTCCACCAGGTTCTTTAAGCGTGTAATAGTAATCGAGAGGCATATCATACTCTTCCTGCTTATGAATGGTGATACCAAACTTATCAGGATTCCGAACCATGGGTGTATGCCGGTAGGCCACAAAATAAAATAATTCCACCGAATGAATATACCGTTTATTTTCCAGGAGAAATTCCCGTGTCTCCTCCGCTTCATCCCGTGTTTCACCCGGAAAGCCATAAAAAGCCATCACATGATTCCAGATCCCGGCTTTGGCGGCTTCCCGTAAATTATTTTCAATCACCGCCTTTTTCGCATGCTTATCCATAAGTTCCAAAACACGCTCATTTGCCGATTCCATCCCATAATACAGGGTGCAACAGCCAGCTTGAACGGCTTGTTTCCATATCTCAGGATCCTGCAATGATTCTTCAAACCGGATTAAGGTCGTCCATTTTATCCCCACTTGCTCCTCAATCAACAATTGCGAAACCTTTTTTAATAACGCGGGAGGATAGGATTCATCGGAAAACAAAAAGTGCTCTGCCTGGTATTTCTCTTTCAAAGCTTTGATTTCTCGGACTACATCATGCGCGGGTTTTCCACGGTACTGATCGAAATATCCCTGTCCATGATCACAAAAGGTACATCGTCCCCAGTAACACCCTCGCGTAGCCAAGTAAGGTAAAATTCGAACCGGGACAAAATAGGCATCCAACGGTAACCCCTCAAAATCGGGAAGTGGCAAGGCCGTCGTCTTTTCGGTATATATTTCATCATTCACACAAACCTCCCCCTCTTGATGCCACATCAAGTTAGGGACCTTTCCCCAGTCTCGTTCCCCCGCCAGCGCTTCTAGCAACCAAACCAACGCATGTTCGCCTTCATACAAAATGGCCGAATCAAAGACCTGCGTGAAAAATTGTTTCCGTTTGGGGAGATCATCTTTTAACCGGGTAATCACGTTGCCACCCACCGTCACATGAATGTCGGGAAACTCCTCCTTAATCATTTTGCAAAAGGTCATGCCCGCCAACAGTTGCATTTGGGTTCCGACGGAAACTCCTATCACTTCCGGTTGTTCTTTCTGAATAGCAGGAAGCACTAACTGACGGCATACATCCCGATACACGTTGACACTGTCGTCATCCAGGCATGCCAACACTTCAGTCGAGACTCCTGAGCGATACCCCAGATTACTTTCCATGGGATAGAACACGAGGGAAGCGGGGAAGTAGGCCGCAGAAATAAATTGCATGACATCTCGAAACGTTTTTAAGGCCCATTCCAGTTTTTCTGCATCATAAAACGACTCGCCTCGCACGATGGCTTTGGCCTCTACAGCTTGCTCAGCCAACTCCATCACATCTATGGCATCTTGCGAGGTCAAACAAGCTAGTCGGTCCCGTTCCAAATCGGTCAATTCATTGCGGGCTTCCCGTTCGCTCAAACCTCGTTTCTGCTGATCCATTCGAAGCTTCACCCAGATTAAAAAGGTATCACTGAAAAACCAGTCGTACATTTCGATGTTAACATCTTTCTGTACCACCTCATGGCCATAGGAGCGAAGAACAGCAGTCAGACTGGGTAGAGCAAGATATGGAGCAGTAGGAACCCATTCCGGAGGAAAGAGCAACATCGTTTTAAAAGTCCGCCTGGATTTATCGGTCGAACCACCACGCTCGATTTCAATTAAGGTATCAGTCATAGGGTCAACGCTCCTGACATTAGACAGAGGCTAATTTCGTTGAGGAATCGTGCGAGTCAAGGCGAAATTGCAACGAAGGTAATTTATTAGTCCCGAAGTGGGCCACGTATAAAAACACGTATTCCCGCACGAAGATTTTCAAATCCCACCCAGCATAATGATTTTGCTCAAATTCCTCGAATACCCGTTCGGCATCCTCAATACTCAATCCTTCTTTCACCGTAAAATAGTAATCCAAGGCCAAATCCCATTCCGGGTTTTTATAATAGGTGATGCCAAACTTTTCAGGATTCTTCGCCACGGGGGTATGCTTGCTCAAATCAAAGGTCCCAAATCCAATCGAATGGATGTGCTCTCGATTATCTTCTAAAAATTGGATAGAGAATTTGGCATCTTGGTAGGTTTCCCCTGGGAATCCAAAAAATCCCATGACATGATTCCAAACCCCGTGCTTAGAGGACAACTCCAAGCTTCGTTGGATCACCTCCGTCGTGGTCGCCTTGTCCATGAGTTGAAGCACGCGCTCACTTCCGGATTCATAGCCCATATGGAGGAATTTGCATCCCGATGTCTGGGCATCCGCCCAAACCTGGTCCTCAAGAAGACTCTTTTCGAAACGGATATGTGTGGTCCAGGCAATATCCAAATTCGATTCAATCAATTTCTTGGTGAGCTTCCGAAATAAGGCAGGGGGATATGACTCATCCGTAAAATGAAAATTTCGGGCCTGATACTTATTTTTCAAATAGGTGAGTTCTTCAATAATCTGCCAATCCCTTTTGGTCCGATACCCTGCTGTATAGCCCTCACCGTGATCACAGAACTCACACCGGCCCCAATAACATCCGCGAGTGGCTAAATAGGGAAGAATGGGCTCAGGTACAAAGTATTTCTCTAATGGCAATCCATCGAAATCTGGGGGAGGTAACTCGCCCATATTTTCGGCGTAGGATTCGGAATTCACATGAATCCCCGCTGCATCTCTGAACAGTAAATTAGGAACATGTGACAAATCCCCATCCGAGCCTATGGCTTCCACTAATCGCAACAGGGCAGTTTCACCTTCATAGACAATCGCGCTATCAAATAATTCGAATAGATTGGGGATATCTGGAAGCACTTCTCTCAGGCGGGTTACGGTATTGCCTCCGATGGTCACATGAATATCGGGGAATTGCTCCTTAATGAGTGCACAAAATGTCATAGAGGAAAACAATTGCTGTCGAAGAACAATTGAAATCCCAATGACATCAGGCTTTTCGGCTAGAATGGCAGGCTTCAGAATTTCTTCAAATACATCCCGATAGACATTGACTTGGGTATCTTCAACGGCTTCAAGCACTTCAGACGACATGAAAAGCTTATAGGATAAATCGGTTTCCATGGGAGGCATGCAGATTCTTGCCGGGGCATACACCAAGGATATCGTAGCCGTCACTTCCCTGAATGTGTTCATCACCCATTCCAGCTTGTCACCCTCGTAAAACTCTTGGCTTCGAACAATTTCCTTTGCTTTCTCAGCTCTTTCAGCTAATTCGCTGATGTAGCCTCGGGTACAATTGCAGAGAGCTAACTGAAGGTCCACTTCCTCCTCAGTTAACTCACGACTCTTCCCAATCTTCTTGAGACGATCAAGTTGCTGGGGAACTTTTTTTAGAATGCGACGGAGGAAATCCCGACTAAAATACCAGTCGTACATTTCTAAATTGACATCTTTTTGGACTACGTCATGGCCGGCAGATCGAAGAAAAGCCGTTAAAGTAGGAAGGCTCAGATAGGGTTCTGAGGGGTACCAGTCTGGGGGAAAGACCAATAGGATTTTGGCCTTGCTGGTTGACTCTTTGAAATTAGGCGTTCTTGGTAATTGAATCTTATCAGGGCGAATCAACCCACCTTTATCATAATTTATCCTCATATATACACCCTAAGTAAAATTATTTATTCGCGATTAGGTCAATCAAGCCAAAATGATGAGCAACCTATTCATCTATAATCATATCTAAAGTAACTCATTGTTTTTAAATACTTTTTCACAAGAGAGATTCACCATTCTAAGTCCTAGAAAAAACCATGGTCAAGGGCAATCGCACAGGCGAACAGTATCAGGAA
>JBGSSO010000381.1:0-66453 GCA_041737015.1 Nitrospirales bacterium | reverse complement strand
GGTCGTCAAGAAAGCGATTTCGGTAGGGAAAAGTGTCCGGACGAACACGCGAATTGGGGAATATGCGGTTTCCGTTAGCTATGCCGCCGTGGAACTAGCCAAAAAAGTTTTTTCGAATCTGAAGCAACGAGTTGTGTTGTTAGTCGGTGCAGGGGAGATGGGAAAGTTGGCGGCGCAACATCTGGTGAATCAGGGGGTGAAGGAGGTTCTCATTACCAATCGGAATCATCATCGTGCTTTCACATTGGCCGAGCGCTTTCATGGACAGGCGGTTCCCTATGAACAGCTTCGAAGCACGCTACCCAAGGTGGATATTGTGATTTGCGCCACGGGTGCTCCCCACTATGTCATTACCAAGGATGATATCGAAATGGCGGTGTATCATCGAATGAACCGTCCCATGTTTTTGATTGATATCACGGTGCCTCGAAATATTGATCCGGCGGTCAAGGATGTTGATAACGCCTATGTGTTTGACATTGATGATCTCAAGGCCCATGTGGGGCATAATCAGGAGGAACGACTGAAAGAAGCTGAAACCGCCGAGCACATGGTGAGGGAAGAAGTCGGAAGTATGGTGGCCTGGGTTCGCGGACTGGAGGCAACGCCCACTATTGTGGCGTTGAGAAAAAAAGCGGAAGAAATCAAACAAGGCGAGTTGGAGAAAGTCTTCGGTCGTCTGGGGGAATTGTCGCCTAAGGAGCGAGCTGCTATCGAAGGGCTGGCCTCGGCGATTGTGAATAAATTACTCCATGGCCCGGTTGTGACCTTAAAGTCGGAAGCGCAATCTCAAAATGGATTTGCGTTTATTGAAGCCGCCCGCCGGTTTTTTGAACTTCGGGAACGAGAGATTCACTCCGGGGAGGTCCCACTCCTAGAAGATGAGTCAGGTGATGGTGTCAGCGAAGAGACCCTGCCGCAGAAGGATGGCGTGTGAATCAGGTGGATCGTCGAACACGACCTACGCTCATCGTGGGAACACGAGGAAGCCAATTGGCCATATGGCAAGCCGAATGGGTGCAACGCCAGCTCAAAGCCCTTGCTCCGGATATTTCTGTCATTCTGAAGCGCATTCAAACCAGCGGAGATAAGATTCAAGATGTGCCTTTGGCCAAAATTGGAGGAAAGGGGCTGTTTGTCAAAGAAATTGAAGAAGCGCTCCTCCGACGAGATATTGATCTGGCCGTGCACAGCATGAAAGACGTCCCTTCAGAATTACCTGAAGGACTGGAGATTGTTTGTGTTCCCGAGCGGGAGGATCCCAGGGATGCGTTGATTGCCCGTGAAGGCCATACCCTGGCGACCTTGCCGGTCGGTGCACGAGTCGGAACCAGTAGTTTGCGAAGACAGGCGCAGTTGTTACATGCTCGTCCCGATCTTGAGATTGCGATGTTACGTGGGAATGTTGATACACGACTTCGCAAGGTTCGCGAGGGTCATTATGATGCCATTATTCTGGCCGCCTCCGGTCTCAAACGCTTGGGATGGGATCAGGAAGTGACGGAGTATTTGACCGTGGATGTGAGTCTGCCGGCAATTGGGCAAGGTTCGTTAGGTCTGGAAGGACGGAAAGATGATTCGTGGATTCGAGGTCTGGTCGCTCAGTTTGAACATCGGTCAACCCGGATTGCGGTCACTGCCGAACGCGCGTTGCTTGCAGGGTTGGAAGGCGGATGTCAGGTTCCCATTGCAGGGTATGCGACTCTTCAAGGGGACACCCTGACTCTGGATGGATTAGTCACGAGCCTTGACGGGAAGCGATATATCCGTCAGGTGGTATCGGGCCCAGCGGGGGAGGCCGAATCAATTGGCATGAGGGTGGCTGAACAATTGTTGGAGGGTGGGGCGCAGCCCATTCTCCAGGAAATTTATGGGATGGCATGACCAGGTCAGTTGCAAATCATGGTCGGGTCTTTTTGGTTGGAGCCGGTCCCGGAGATGCCAAGCTGCTGACCTTACGAGGGAAAGAATGTCTCGAGCAGGCTGACGTGGTGCTTTACGATCACTTGGCCAACCCAGAGTTGTTGAAATTTGCCCCTTCTCATGCCGAGTGTATTTATGTCGGGCGAAAAGGGCGTGGGGCTTACCGGGATCAGGCAGAGATTCATGCCTTGTTGGTCACCAAAGCTCAAGAAGGCAAATGTATTGTGCGACTCAAAGGAGGGGATCCCTTTGTGTTTGGTCGTGGAGGTGAAGAGGCCGAAGTGGTCGCTGACGCAGGGATCCCATTCGAAGTCGTGCCCGGAGTAACGGCTGCCGTGGCCGTGCCGGCTTATGCAGGTATTCCCGTGACGCACCGGACTCTCGCCTCGACGGTCGCATTTGTGACCGGCCATGAAGATCCGACGAAACCATCGAGTGCGATGGAATGGCCGCGTCTCGCTTCGGCTGAAGGGACACTGGTTTTTTTGATGGGCATGAAAAACCTTCCGCAGATTGTGAACCGGCTCATTCAGGAAGGCAAGCCAGCGACGACTCCGGTGGCGGTGATCCAATGGGGGACCTATGCTCGTCAACGAACGGTGGTGGGAACATTATCAGACATTGTGGGATTAGTCTCTCAGGCAGATATGAGTCCGCCGTCAGTGATTGTGGTGGGTGAAGTCGTTCGGTTACGTGAGCGACTGAACTGGCATGAATCACGGCCCCTGTTTGGACAAGGGGTCTTAGTGACCAGACCTCGTGCCCAGGCGCCGGCTCTTTCAAATTTGCTGGCTGCGCAGGGTGCGGAACCCGTGGAATGTCCTACGTTGGAGATTCATCCTCCTGATAGCTGGACCCCTGTGGATGAGGCGATTGCTGCGATTTCAACATATGACTGGTTGATTTTCACGAGTGTGAATGGCGTGCAATCCTTCATGGAACGTCTCTGGTTTCATCACAAAGATGTGCGGAGTCTGGGCGGAATCCGTGTGTGTTGTATTGGTCCTCGGACCCGGGAAGAGGCTGCTCGTTGGGGGATCGCCTCCGATCTGGTTCCTCAAGATTTTCAGGCAGAGGGGATTTTGCAGGCCCTCGGCGGGTTAGGGATCGCCGGTCAACGGATTTTGATTCCTCGCGCCAAAGTGGCACGCGAGATTCTCCCTGACCAGTTGAAAGCCATGGGTGCCACCGTTCATGTGGTTCATGCGTATCAAGCTCTTCCTCCTACCGTCGAGATTGGCCCTCTTCGTGACCGACTTCGCAACCGGGAAATTCAGTATGTGACCTTTACCAGTTCTTCAACAGTGAAAAATTTTTGTCAGTTGTTTGAGAGTCGCCAAGAATTGCAGGAATTAACCCGGCATTTGATCGTGGCGGTCATTGGCCCGATTACAGCTCAAACCGTTCAGGAAGAAGGAATGTCGGTGGATGTCATGGCGTTGGAAAATACGGTTCCGGCGTTGGTCGATGCCATGATCATTCATGCGCAGCAAGCTCCGAAGGATACGCGATTGGTATCGTCTTCATAATTATTCTATGGTGGAGGAAGTTCCGGACACCACGTTTTGTTAACCGATTGATGGGAGGAGTAGCGTCATGGTTCCTGTAAAATCGTGTATGGTCCCGGTAGACAAAATTGTTAAAGTTGATCGGGATATTTTGGTCAAGACCGCTGCAGAAATGATGCGGGATAATGGAATCGGGAGTGTGATTGTGACCAGTGGAGAGGAAATCATCGGCATTTTAACCGATACGGATTTGGTTCGACGGGTGGTCGCTGCGGGTGCGGATCCGATGCGGACGACGGTCGAAAAAATTATGTCCGCTCCGATTGTCAGTATCGAGGCAGATCGAACCCTGTTGGATGCCAATGATTTAATGGCTAAAGAACATATTCGGCACCTGGGGGTTACCCAGTCTGGGACCATGGTGGGGATGATCTCTGTGCGGGATCTAGTTGTCTTTTTAACGAATCTTCCTCGAAAATAAGGACGAGTATGGGATTCCCCGTTCACCGATTACGTCGATTGCGCCAGCATGAATCCCTTCGCCGAATGGTCCGGGAGACTCAGCTGACTCCGGCAGATTTTATCTACCCCTTGTTTGTGACCTTTGGCGAGAATAAGCAAGAACCGATTGCCTCCATGCCTGGTCAATGGCGGTGAGTCATGCGGAAGCGGGAGTGGATATGGTTGCCCCTTCCGATATGATGGATGGCCGGGTTGCCGCGATTCGACAGGCATTGGACCAACAGGGATTCTCTGAAATGCCCATCATGGCTTATTCCGCCAAGTATGCTTCGGCGTTATATGCCCCGTTTCGTGATGCGGCCTTCTCGAGTCCATCTTTTGGGGACCGACGGTCCTACCAAATGGATGCAGCCAATGCGAGGGAAGCGTTGCGTGAGGTGGAACTGGACATTCAGGAGGGTGCCGATATCGTGATGGTGAAGCCAGCCTTGTTTTATTTGGATATTCTTCGACGAATTCGTGAACTTGTGGCTGTTCCCGTGGCAGCGTATCAAGTCAGTGGGGAATACAGCATGATCAAGGCTGGTGCGCAGTTAGGATGGGTCAATGAAGCTTTGGTGATGATGGAAAGTTTACTCGCGATTAAACGCGCAGGGGCGGACCTGATCCTCACATATTTTGCCAAAGAGGCTGCATGTCTCCTTAATCGTGATGGTGTATGAAGATTTCTCGAGGATTACCGACGGTTCGTCCCGCCTCCTGTCCTGTTCTCACCATTGGCAATTTTGATGGCCAGCATTTGGGACACCGTGCTCTTGTCCAGGCTGTCGTGGATTGCGCTCGACAGGTCACTGGATATCCTATGGTGTTGTCTTTTGCTCCGCATCCTGTCGAGGTGTTGCGTCCCGGATCTGTCCATAAATTTTTATCTGATGACCATGAAAAGATAGCGTTCTTTGAACGTCTAGGAGTCGGGGAGCTGGTGATTCTCCCTTTCACCAGGGAGTTAGCCAGTCTGAGGCCGGATGAGTTTGTTCGGCAGGTTCTCCATGACGGGCTTGGGATCCGAAAGCTGTTTGTTGGAGAAAACTTTGTATTCGGTAAGGGCCGAAGTGGAGGAGTGAAGGATCTGATTGAATTGGGGGCACAAGCAGATTTTTCGGTTGAGCCGATAGCGCCCGTAATTGTGGGGCAGGAGGTGGTGAGTTCGACGCGCATCCGCAAATGCCTGACAGCTGGAGACGTGGGGCAAGGTGCACAATGTTTGGGGCGCCCCTATGTGTTAAAGGGGATTGTGATTCCCGGTGAGAAGCGAGGGACACAGTTTGGATGGCCGACGGCCAATCTTCGACTCCCCGGGCATCGTGTTCTTCCTGCGGATGGTGTATATGCCACGCTGACAGTGTTGAAAGGGGAATGTCTGGATTCCATTGCCTATATCGGCACGCGGCCGACGTTTTCTGAAGAGGAACGCTTATTGGAAGTGCATATGTTTGATAAGACTCTTCAGCTATATGGAGAAGGTATTTCAGTGCATTTTATTGAAAGAGTGCGAGGGGATATGGTGTTTGCCAATTCCCAGAACCTCGTGAGTCAAATGGACCACGATGGTCAGCGAGCCAGGGAGATCTTGCGGAACTATTCAGGAGGACCACGAATCCCTGAGGTCGTTCAGGGGGGAAGTGTGTAGATGAATCGTCTAGTCCCTGTGGTTGGAATGGAACGAAAAGTTGACCAGGCTATTCGGGTTAAGGGGTTATTGGCGTCGGGAGATCGGATCGTGGCGGCGGTTTCTGGCGGTCCGGATTCTGTGGCCCTTTTTAGGTGCTTGGTGGAGTTGCGAACCCGCTGGCATTGGGACATCTGGATTGGTCATGTGGACCATGGATTTCGCGGAGCTGAAAGTGAGGGGGATGCGAAGTTCGTGGAGGCTTTAGGCGAGAGATTTGGAGTGCCCGTCATGGTGCGCCGGCTCCATCTGAATAAATACGATGCAAAAATGAAGAAGGAATCACTCCAGGAATATGCCAGAAGAGCGAGGTATCAGGCATTAGAACAAATGGTCCTTGACCGCAAGGCGACAAAGTTAGTGCTTGGGCATACGGCAGACGATCAAGCCGAGACGGTTCTTATGTGGATGTTACGCGGGTGTGGAACCGGTGGGTTAGGAGGTATTCCTCCCAAGCGAGGAATGCATGTTGTTCGTCCCTTGCTTGATATCCATCGGAGTGAGATTGTGGCGTATCTGGAGGAAAGGCAAGAGGAATTCAGGGTGGATTCCACCAATGTTCAACCGGTGTACCTCCGGAATCGCATTCGTCAGCACCTGATTCCTCAATTGAAACAGTATTCGCCGGGGATTGTGAATGTGTTGACCCGGCAGGCACATATACTTCGGGATGATCATACATATCTGGAGACATTAGCGGATGAAGCGTTTCAGCGCACATGTGTGTCAGACGGCATGGGAGAACGGCAATTTGACCGTATGGCGCTTTTAAACGTACCTTTACCAATTCGTCGGAGGGTGGTTCGCCAGAGTCTTCAGATCATTGCAGGACACCAGCAGAGTCCGAGGTTCGACTTTGTGGAACGGGTATTAGATCGGTTAGAGCATGGGCAGTCGGGTTGGACGATCACATATGACGGAGTGCGGGTTGGCCAGGAATATGATCGTCTGGTGATGAGCTCCAGTGAGGAAATGCATCAACCTGGAACGGATTATTCCGGGATGAGCGTGATGCCCTTATCCATCCCTGGTGAGGTGGTGTGGCTTCCCACAGGGCACCGTTTTTCGATTTCAAGAAAATCATATCCAGTAAATGATGGCCATGCGCACCCTTCAGAGATTTATCTTGACCCGGCGAGATTTACTCCTGAATTAATGTTACGAAGTTGGATGCCTGGAGATATTTTTTGCCCCAAGGGGCTTGGTGGGCGACAAAAAAAACTGCAGGATTTTTTTTCGGATCTTAAATTACCCCGTTCCCAGCGGACCAAGGTGCCTTTATTGGTTGCGCCTGAGGGAATTGTCTGGGTTGGTGGGTTACGAGCAGATGAACGGTTCCAGGTTTCATCATCCACGACCTCGGTCGTTATGGCCAAGATGATCATGTAATATGGAAGTCTCTATGGATCAAATTTTTGGAAAACCACTCGTTACACAAGAAGCCATGAGGGCTCGCATTAAGGACTTGGGAAAGCAAATTTCTCAGGATTATCAAGATAAGGATCTTTTGGTTGTTGGGGTCCTCAAGGGAGCCTATGTGTTTTTTGCTGACCTGGTTCGTGTCATCCGATTGCCGATTCAGATTGATTTTCTGATTGCCAAAAGTCACAAAACAATCGGGAGTTCGGCCAAAAAGGTGAAAGTGTGGTCAGAGTTGACCGAAAAGATCAATAACCGCCATGTGTTGCTGGTAGAAGATATCGTGGATTCTGGAGTGACCGCTCAGTTTTTAGTCAAAACCTTGATGAAGAAGAAGCCAGCCTCTGTGGCTGTCTGCGCGTTGATTAGTAAGCCGGCTAATCGCAAGGTGGAGGTTGATTTGCGGTATGTGGGGTTTGAAGTGCCATCGACCTATGTTGTGGGATATGGGCTGGATTTTAAGCAAAAATATCGAAATCTTCCCTACCTGGCCAAACTCGATCCAAAGTTGGTTCGAGAAGACTCGCAGTCTTGATGCGGTTGTCAGTTCTAAAAAGTGCGTGATAGAATCAATTGGTTAAGCTAATGGCTGGACGGTATGGTTCTTTATGACATTTGAATTGCTAAGGGGGTTACCCTCGGTATGAATTCTCGGGTGAAAAACTTACTGTTTTGGGTATTTGTGTGTTTATTCATGATTTTGTTATTCAACCTCTTCACGGTGCCCAATCAGCACCCGGAAGATCCGGTCATATTCAGTGATTTTATGGCTCACTTGGAAAAAGGGGATGTTGAACGAGTTATCATCAAGAACAATAATATCAGCGCGATTTTGAAAGATGGTACCAGGATCCAAACCTATTCGGTTGAGTATCCAGATCTGGTTAAAGTTTTGCAGGAAAAATCCGTACAAATTGAAGCTAAGCCACCTGAAGATAATCCCTGGTATATCACCTTCCTGCTCTCTTGGGGACCATTTGTGCTCTTTTTGGGATTGTGGTTTTTCCTGATGCGTCAAATGCAGATGGGCGGCAACCGGGCTATGTCCTTTGGGAAAAGCCGCGCGCGCCTCCTAACCGAAGAGAAGAAAAAAATCACGTTTGCGGATGTGGCGGGGGTGGATGAGGCTAAAGAAGAAGTGGTGGAAATCATCGACTTTTTAAAGGATCCTGCAAAATTCCAAAAATTAGGTGGGCGTATTCCTAAGGGAGTCTTGATTGTGGGGCCTCCAGGGACTGGAAAAACCTTGTTGGCCAAAGCGATTGCCGGTGAGGCTGGTGTGCCGTTTTTCAGCATTAGTGGATCAGATTTTGTAGAAATGTTTGTCGGAGTTGGGGCTTCCCGGGTTCGAGATCTCTTTGAACAGGGGAAAAAGCATGCGCCCTGTATCATCTTTATTGATGAAATTGATGCCGTAGGCCGATTGCGTGGCGCAGGTCTTGGTGGAGGGCATGATGAACGGGAGCAAACACTCAATCAATTATTAGTTGAAATGGATGGATTTGATACTACGGAAGGCGTGATCCTTATTGCGGCCACCAACAGACCTGATGTGCTGGATCCTGCCTTGTTACGACCAGGCCGGTTTGATCGGCAAGTTGTGGTGAATCGTCCTGATGTTCGTGGGAGAGGGGAAATTCTCAAGGTTCATACTAAAAAAGTCCCCGTCTCGTCAGATGTGGATCTGGAGCAAATTGCCAGAGGAACTCCAGGCTTTTCAGGGGCTGATTTGGAAAATCTGGTTAACGAAGCGGCCTTGTGGGCCGCTCGCCTGGATAAAAAATCTGTTGACCAGATTGATTTCGAAAACGCCAAAGATAAGGTCTTAATGGGTGTTGAACGTAAGAGCATGGTTCTAACTGAGGAAGAAAAACGCACGACGGCGTTTCATGAGGCTGGCCACGCTTTGATGGCGAAACTCTTACCAGGAACGGATCCTGTTCATAAGGTCACCATTATCCCTCGTGGACGGGCGTTGGGCATGACAATGCAATTGCCCATCGATGACCGACATAGTTACTCGAAGGACTTTTTGTACAATACACTCTCTATTCTGTTTGGTGGGCGCGTTGCAGAAGAATTGATCTTTAAAAGTGTGACAACTGGAGCTGGGAACGATATTGAGCGGGCCACTGATTTAGCTAGAAAAATGGTTTGCGAATGGGGTATGAGTGAAAAATTAGGTCCATTGACATTTGGAAAAAAAGACGAGGAAGTTTTCTTGGGGCGTGATTTTGGCTCACGTCGAGATTTTAGTGATCAAGTCGCTTTAGAGATTGACAAGGAAGTCAAACGGCTTGTGGTTGAATCTTATGAACGAACGACCAGGATGCTAACCGAGCACATTCATACATTACGGGCCATCGCTGAAGCGTTGTTGGAGAAAGAGGTGTTAGACGGCATAGAAATTGAAAAAATTGTTCAACAGTCATCTTCCCTTGAGCAAGCTGCGGCAGTGTAACGAGATTTCCAAATATTTTTCTTATTCAGAATAGCCAGGTAATTTTAGTTCCAGGCTGAGCTGGTTTATTTTCCCCCCATCCCCTTTTGTTATGGAAACCTCAAAAGGTGGAACCCCTTGTTCCCCTTGAGATCATGTTTCTCTATCCACCGTAGGTTTAGAGCATGTTAATTGGGCCCACCACCATTGTGGGGGTTTTCCCTAGAGAACTTATCTACCAAACTTTACCCCTCTATTCTTTGTCCGTTCGAGGCTTCTCTCACCATTCAAATCGTTGGGATTTATAAGGCAGAATGCCCTATTTGATTTTTAAAATCCATCATGACAATGAGTTGGTTGACGGCATATGGGCATGAAATCCGTGGCTGTCCCAAAGTCCGCTTTTCCTGCAATCCGATGCCGGGAAAAGACGATCCCCATTGGGTCAAATGTGTTAATCATGGGTATTTTGAACGTGACCCCGGATTCATTTTCTGATGGTGGACGCTGCCTCAACTCTGAGGCGGCGATTGAACGAGCACAACAGATGATTGCCGAGGGAGCGGACTTGATTGATATCGGGGGAGAATCGACGAGGCCTGGAGCGTCATATGTGGACGAGAATGAGGAAATAAAAAGAATTTCTCCCATTCTGACGGTGTTGAGAAAACTCACCAATATCGCACTTTCTATTGATACACGGAAAGCTGGCGTGGCTCGGAGGGCGTTGGATCTCGGGGCCGATATCATCAATGATGTGAGCGCTCTTCAAGATGATCCTCGGATGGCTCAATTAATTCAAGAATCCGGAGCGGGGGTTGTCCTCATGCATCGGCAAGGCCATAGCGTAAATATGCAGCATGCCCCGCAATATAAAGATGTCGTGGGTGAGATAAAGGACTTTTTGTCTGAACGGGTCTCCATGGCCAAGTCTATGGGAATTCCGGCAGATCATATTATGGTTGATCCGGGAATCGGGTTTGGGAAAACCCTTAATCATAATTTGGAGATTCTTTGTAACATTGGGGAGTTGCTTACCTTGGGACAGCCTATTTTAATTGGGGTATCACGGAAAGCCTTTATCGGCACGTTAACTGGAAAGCCGGTTGGTGAACGAGAATTCGGGAATGCCGTTGCTGTGGCGGCGGCTGTCTGGCAGGGGGCACATATTGTACGAGTCCATGAGGTGGGCGCCATGCACGATGCTATTAAGGTGGCTCAAGCTTTACAAAATTCGTGCGACAAGTAATATAGGGTGGTAAGATCTCTCCCAGCGGCGTATCCGCCGCTTTGTTCTGCTTATAACCGTCGTGATGCGCCTATGCCCAAAGGTCGCACCTGGGTGGGGCCGCAAACAATGAATGTCCTTGATTGGAATGAAATTTTTGAATTTTCCTCCCAAGCCGTTGATGCGCTTATGAGTGGAGAGACAGGACAAATTCTCCGCTACTCACATTGTTTTAAGTCCAGCGCTCATTACTAAGAAAGAAAAGGAAACCACATGGGGAAACTATTCGGTACGGATGGGGTGCGCGGGGTCGCGAACCTGGATCCGATGACTAGCGAAATGGCCATGAAATTAGGACGGGCGGCGGCCCATGTTTTTCGTAAACGTGATGGACGACTTAAAATCATCATTGGCAAAGATACTCGTGTGTCCGGGTATATGCTGGAGTCGGCCTTAACTGCCGGATTGTGCTCAATGGGTGTAGATGTCTTATTAGTCGGACCCTTACCGACCCCAGCAATTGCATTCATGACCCGTAGCCTGAGAGCCGATGCCGGGGTGATGATTTCTGCTTCTCACAATCCCTATCAGGATAATGGCATAAAATTTTTTTCGAATGACGGGATGAAGTTGCCGGATGAACTGGAACATCGTATTGAGGATCTTATTCTTTCCAATGAAATTGAGCATATTCGACCGACCGCCGAGGCCATCGGGAAAGCCTATCGCATTGATGATGCCGAAGGACGATATATTGAGTTCGTCAAGCGTTCGCTTCCCCGTGAAATGGATTTTCAGAATATGCGAATTGTCTTGGATTGTGCCCATGGAGCAGCTTATCACGTTTTCCCAAAGGTCATTCATGAACTAGGCGCGAAGGTCTGGGTGATGGGCAATGAACCTGACGGTCTCAATATTAATGACGGGTGTGGTGCGGTGCATCCGGAACGATTACAGCAGATGGTTCGAGACCGGAAGGCAGACCTCGGTATTGCCTTGGACGGAGACGCGGATCGGGCCTTGTTTGTCTGTGAGCAGGGACAGGTGGTCGATGGAGATCATGCCCTGGCGGCGTTTGCTCTTGACCTCAAACGGCTAGGCCGATTACGACACAATACGGTGGTCGGAACCGTAATGAGTAATTTTGGGTTTGAGGTCTGCATGCGAGAGGCGGGTATTAATTTGATACGAACGGCTGTAGGGGATCGATACATCTTGGAGCGAATGGTGGCAGAAGATTATAATCTGGGTGGAGAACAATCCGGCCATATGATCTTTATGGATTATCATACGAGCGGTGATGGAATGATCTCCGGCTTACAAATGCTGAAGCTGATGAAGCGGGCTCAAAAACCACTGTCGGAAATTGCCATGTGTATGCATTCTACACCTCAAGTGTTGGTGGGGGTCACCGTTCCCCGCAAGCCTGACCTGCAGACCCTTCCACGGTTACAGGAGGCTATTCAAGACAAAGAGCGGGTGCTGAATGGAACCGGACGGATTCTTGTACGCTATTCCGGTACGGAACCGTTGCTGCGAGTGATGGTCGAAGGGCAAGATAGCCAAGTCATTCAGGAGATTGCGGAAGATTTAATCACGGTGGTGAAGTCCTGCATTCAGTAGGGACCATGAGGTCTCTCCCTTCGTTCGGCTGTTCGCTCCACTGAACGATTTGTCATTTAGTCAGAAGCAGAAACAGTGGTTGATCAGGTCTCTTTGCTCACCAGCTTCATGAAGATTTGCGTTGAGTACAGGTTTCTTTTACGGGCAAGGCCATCAGGGGCAGTGGATTACCATAACCTGCATCTTGTTATGGGGGCTGTGGAAATGGAAGCCGTTGCCGTCGGTCTTGATGAAGAGTTTCATTAACCATATGCGCTGTCCTATGTGATACTCCTTGGAGTGGTGTCCTACCTCATCGGGCTGTGGTTTGGCCCGTTTCTTACCCCGTTCCCCCTGTCACTTTTGGGGGCTCTTCTTATTTTTGGCTGCATCCTCACCTGGTTTGAACAACAGAGGCGTGTGACTCGACAGACGGGGTTCATCCTGTTTGCCCTTGTGGTGGGAGGAATCGGCCATGCTTATTGGGCGTCGACCGCGCAGTGGGATTCGAATTTGGTTGTCGAGGCGGAGGAACAGCCCATCTTTCTTGAAGGAACCATTGTGGCACCGGTCCGACAGACTCCGGATGGGCTAGTTTTGCTGGTGGACGCGACCAGAATGGTGAAGCAGGGAGAGAACCAGGTGGCTCATGGGCGAATCCGTCTCACCTGGCGGGAACCTGGTGATTCTACATTGATCTATGGGGATCATGTCGCCTTTATGGCCCGAGTACGCGAGCCCTATGGAACTATGAACCCTGGCGGGTTTCATTATGGGCAATACCTGAAACGGCAAGGAATTCATGCTGTCGCGACCGTGCAAGGCCCGGAAGCCCTCAGGGCTCAGCGCACCCAAGAGGGGACCACACGTGAGTTCATCTTAGGTGTTGTCGATCGCTGGCGCCAAACGATTCATCATGCGGCGGTCTCCAGTCTCACAAATCCTGCATTGGGATTATTCCTAGGGATGGTATTGGGAGAGCAAAGTTATATTGAGCCGGACATTCGAGACGCATTTATGGCCAGCGGAACCGTGCATATTCTCTCGATCTCTGGATCTCATTTAGGGTTATTGGCCTTGTTGATTTTTGCTGGAGCGCGATGGAGTCTGCGCCAGTTACCGACATTCTGGTTGGAACAACTTTCGTTGCGACTCACCGCCACACGGTTTGCGGTCCTCATCACAGTGCCGGCCGTCTCCTTTTATACCTTGCTGGCGGGGGCGGAAATGGCGACGGTCCGCTCATGGATCATGATCGTGGTGTGTTGTGTCGGCATATGGTTGGGAAGGGAACGCAATCTGTTGACCGCGTTAGCTCTAGCTGCGCTTCTTATGGTATTGCCGCATCCTGAGGCCATTCAGGATATTTCTTTCCAGTTATCATATCTCTCAGTTGCTGCCATTGCCCTCGTGGTCCTGGTCCGAAAAGAGAAGGAATCCAACCTATCCGGATTAGATGCAGCCTTCCCACCAGCAAAACCGACAGGGCTCTTGGGTCTCTGGCATAAGGCCGTCCTAGCCTGGCTGATCACCCTCGCAGTCACCTTGACCACTTTGCCTTTGGTCGCCCATGACTTTCATCAAATACCGTGGCTGGGGTTATTGGCTAATATGGTGATTGTGCCCTTGGTTGGCGCGATGATGATTCCTCTGGGTTTGTTGTCCGGGATAATCGTCTTAGTGGGGGGAGGAGTAACTCTTCCTCTGCCCAGTGTGAATCAATGGGTCTTTGATTGGCTTGCGCAGGTCGTGATGATGCTCTCACATGTTCCTGGAGCGGCCTGGTATGTCGCATCGCCGAGCTTGAGTTCGATGATCGTCTTTTGGGGAATGCTGGCCGGGGTTGTGGTCATGTGGCATTGGCATTTGATCCGATGGGGGTGTGGCACAATCCTGCTCGTGATTCTGCTGTGGTGGGGATGGTCGCCACGTACAGGATGGGATCCGGGAACCCTACGAGTCACGTTCCTGGATGTGGGACAAGGTGATGCCACCCTCATTGAATTACCCGACGGTCAAACCGTGTTAATCGATGGCGGACCATCTTATCGACGATTGGATATGGGACGTGCGGTCATCGGGCCGTATCTCTGGAATCAGGGTATCCGGCGGCTGGATCATGTGGTCGCGACGCACCCGCAATGGGATCATGTCGGCGGATTGCCGTGGGTATTGGACACGTTTGAAGTGGGACAGTATTGGGATAATGGCGCCTCTCGGCCTGAACGATTTTTTTCTCGGCTCCACTTGGCGGTAAAATCTGCCGGACTTCAGGAACAGACGAGTACAGCAGGAACTGTCATTGTCAGCCCGGGACCTTGTTCTCTGACTGTGCTGAGTCCTTTCGTCAGTCAAGGGACGGAGGGGAATATTGCCTGGACAATGTCTAGGGGAAAGGATCTCAATAATCGATCGCTTGTCACCAGGCTCGAGTGCGGGACGCATTCATTTTTGTTCACGGCAGATGCGGAACAGCAATCTCTTGATGAATTACTACACGTATCCAATGGTTTTTCTGCTCGCATCGTGAAAGTGCCGCATCATGGAGCGAAAAGTTCTCTGCATCGTGAATGGGTGAATCGGCTTCAAGCTGAAGCGATGGTTGTTTCGGTGGGTGCCCACAACCGGTATGGACATCCGGCTCCTGAGGTGCTGGATGCGTATGAACAGCGAGGCCTTCCTTTATACCGGACGGATCGCGATGGGGCGGTCTGGTTTACCGCCACTCCCGGTTCAGGCGCCATGACGGTGAGAACAGCGAGGGAGGGAAACCTGCACCAGGTTCAAGCTGGCCCGGGTATGTGGAGGGAGGAATGGGCCAATTGGACTCGGATATGGAATCGATAAACAGGGTTTTCCTACAACCTGCTATGTGGACTTCAGGATCTCCCTCATGATTGGCCCTTTAGGCACTTCGTGAAGCCATCTGGGACGTTTTACGATAGAATTCCCGTATCCGCAACTGCTGAGGAGTTTGATCTATTCCCCCATGTCTGGAAGAGAAGGGTATAGAATAGTGTATTAACGTTTTAGGCCATCGTTGAGGATATACGGTTAAGCCACAGATAAATGATTTTATCAAGACGGGTTGTTGGCATAAAAGGAGTCTCATGGCGAATCAAGAGCAATTGAAGCTCATCAAGGGGGGTGTGGCCGTATGGAATGCATGGAGAAAGGCGAATCCTTCCATTCGCATAGATTTGAGTGGTGGGAATTTTTCAAAACTGGAATTGTCCTGTGTCGATTTGGCTGGTGCCAACCTGCAAGATGTCAATTTTAATCACGCGGATCTTTCAGGTGCCATATTGTCAGGGGCTAATTTGACGGAGTCCAGTTTGTTGGAAGCGAATTTGACCGGCGCGAACTTGGAAAATGCGAATGTGAGTGACGCTGATCTTCTCCGGGTCATACTCATACGGGCGAATCTTGAGCGTGCACACCTAGCCAAAACGGATTTGACAGGGGCAAATCTTACAAAAGCGAATCTGACTGAAGCGAATCTTCACTTGGCCAATTTGCAAGGTGCAAAACTCATTGAGGCCAATTTGCTGGGATGTAAGCTTCGAGAGGCAAATCTGGGCCAGGCAGATCTCGCTGACGCCAATCTTGGTCGTGCTGACCTGGCGCAGGCCAATCTCAAGCAAGCGAATCTAGGGGGTGCAAATGTTGAACAGGCTTCACTGATTCAGGTGAATTTGCAGGAGGCCAATCTTCAGGCTCTTTACAACATGACTCTCCTCCAATTGTCAAAAGCCAGATCCTTGCGGCAGGCTCGACTAGACCCGCCAATCTATGAACAGTTGGCAAGGGAGTATCCTCATGTATGTGACCAGGATTAGTTAAGAAGCCTTGGGGGATATCAAGAAATCTTTACCCGTGATGGAGAATTCACGATGGGGGATCAGAAAGATCAGGCCAATATTGGAAACGTGATTTTCGATCCCAATCTAAGAGGAAGAGACTAGGCGTTTTTTCTTGTGTAAAAAGAAAGAGGGTAGTCGTCAAGAAGGACTTGCAGCGAACTTGGAAGCCGCCGGAATTTCCAGGTGGGCTAGGCTTCAGCCAGTCGCCTTCTTACGTGCGGATGCCGCTGACGATCTGCAGAACCATGGCCGTGAGGAACATGAGACTGATACCAGTGAAGACTCCATAGGCCGATTGGACCCGGCGGGTGGCGGTATAGAAAATCGTGGTTAAGGAAAAGATCACATATAACAGCGAGCCCGCAGCTAACGCAAAAAACATGATGGTAAAGTAATGAGACACCGCGAATCCGCTGATTAAAGTCCCCAGACAAGTTGGCAGACCTGCCAGCAATCCCATTAAGATGATATCTTTAAGACTCGGTCTTGATTTTCCAGCCGAGCCGATGATGGCAAATCCTTCCGTCCCATTGTGTAAAGCGAACCCCATAATGAGGACCCCACTTAATACCCATTCGCCCTGCATGTAGGCGGCACCGATCGCCAGACCTTCGCCCAAATTATGTAGGCCCATTCCTAAGGCAATCATGTAGGGGAGGAATAGCTTGGATGGCTCTGTCCGGTTCCGACCCTGCTGGCGTTGTTCAATGAGCACCAGTCCCACAAACCCGATCAACAAGCTTCCGAGAAAGGCGACCCACGAAAGCACATCTGTCGCGCCCGTGAATTCCACGGCTTCGTGCATGAGGTCAAAAAAGAGATAGACAAGTACACCGGTGGCAATTCCGGTTAAATAGCCTTCCCAAGACCTGCTCATGGCCTTTGCAACTATCAAGGCCAAGGCGATGCCAAGATAAATCGGGAAAACTCCCGCAATCGCGCCAAGCCCGATTAATGGTCCAATTGTTTCCATAAAACAAACTTATCAAATATTAGAGTTTGTTGGCAATAATGAAACTTGGTTTCATTTTCAAATTATAAATAATACAGGATGGAGCATCAGGGAATCTCGGATGTATGAATGGTCTCGAATAGTGGTCTGGGTTGAGAGAGCGGTTCCCATGTCAGGATGGTCAGGGAGTCATCGACATAGACAGGGTGTCGCATGCCATTGAGCACACAGGTTACACCGGGGATACTGGCAACCGCCCAGAGGGCTTTACGGGCAAAGGGTTCTTCCCTTTTGGATTCTGGTATTAGGGGGTCAATGAGCATACGAATTTCAGAGAGTTTCTTCGCACTTTTTTGTGCGGCCTCCATGCGCATGACCTTGAGGAGGGCGACGAGTTCAGGGACATAGCGATCCCGCCACGATTCCCATATTTGTTCTTCTTCCTTTTTGCCTGCGAAATGTCGGGTGAGCAGTTGGAAGACCTGATTGGCATGTGGAGCAATCGTTTGTGATTCGATTTGGTCCCAGTGCTCGAGATTTTGGATGGACGGACGAATTCGTTTCAGTTCTTCGGCCCAGTTGAAATAGTCCAGCGGAGCAGCCCCTTTTTCCGGTTTGGGGATCTGGGGTGCTAACACCTGTTTGTAGTCGTGCTCCAGCGCGGCGACTTTTGGCTGTTGGGCATCAAAGTTTGTATTGGAAATTTCCACCTGGGGGTCTGCGAGGCGGATCATGCCTCCGCCTTTTCCCGGAATGGCATTCAGGGGTCGGTTCACCAAGATAGCAATGTTGGCTTCCTGGGCGAATGCCAGGACCGTTTGCGACTGTTCGTGGCCGGTATTGGGCGTGAGCAGAGCTCCCGCCTCAAACACATTCATCGGGAGTTGCAGTATACGAAAATGATGGTGAGGAATGCCGGCATGCTTCGCGGCGGCTTCAGCGGCATTGAGCATGCGAGAGAGTGAGGTGCCTTCGGGATTATCGGGTTTGGCCGTGCAGGTATTGGAGGAGACTCCATAGTATTGCAACCGGCCGTCGGCGATTTGTGTCTCCAGATAAGCAAAAGCCTGTTGCAGGCGCCGATAAAACTCCTGCCGGAGATCTTCAAGTCTGATGGGATCAATCGACAAGTTCCGGTTCTTGGCATCGGACAGAAAATATTCTGGATTGTGCAGAAGGCAGATATCCAGGGTTTCCAGTCCCAGACGGTCAAGAGACAGAATGAGTTGTTCTTCTAGAAACGAAGGATGGAGACAATGCCAGATACCCTCGCCATATTTGACCATCTCGGGAAACGGTTTGCCGGCTTGTTCCCTGGCCTCAGCGCGCGTAAGATTATTTCCCTGCACATAGCCGATTTTTGAAACCACGATGACTTCATCACGAGAGACAACCTGTTTAGCAATAAGATCCTTGAGCACAACACCAACCAACCGTTCGCTGCCACCGTCGGCATAATTGGTGGACGTATCGATAAGGTTGCACCCGCCTTGTAAAGACTTTTCAAGTGACTTTCGGTGGTCTTCCACTCCAAGGTCGATCCGGTAGCCACCAAAGCCTATGCGAGAAGTCGTCAATCCGGTTGAACCCAACGTGGTGTATCCATGAGAGGAAGGGCGCGAATCCTAGGGGCTGGCCAGGATTCTGGCCACATACTGTCCCGTCCCTTGAGGAGTGGCATGTCCGGAAAGCCCCTGGCTGGTCAGTGCTTGCAGGGGTGGTTCTGGTGAGGTGATGGTTCCCTGAGGATGGCTCAATGTGTCAATTGCCTCTTGAGGATCGGTAATCGGAGCCTGGCAGGCAAAGTTCTTACAGACATAGAGCGCAGCTTTCCCATTGAACAGGGTTTTCCCAGTTAGCAGGGGATGAGGAGTTTCAGTCTCTAGTTCTTGCCGATAGGCCAAAATGCGATACGGTACAAAACACGCATTGACCGCTGTGCGGAGTTGGGCGTATCCCTTGTCTCCGGGAGTTCCGACTAGAGCCAATTCCACCGGACCTCGTAATAAAAGATCTACGACCATCAGACTTTTGGGAAACCCTCTTGGCACCTGCCCGATTTGTTGTCCATAGGCACGAATAGCCTTGGTCGCGGCTTTCCGAAAGTCTTCGCGATCACCGTGAAATGATAAGCGGGCTAAAGCCGACGCGGCCACCGCATTTCCACTGGGAGTTGCCCCATCGGCGCCTTCTCGCCCCCGGATAATTAAGGCTTCATGATCGGCGGCTGTGGTAAAGAATCCTCCATGGTCACGATCTTCAAAGTCTTCCAGGAGGCGTTCAGCTAATGAGACCCCCTCATGGAGATACCGTTCATACCCCGTGGCTTCATAGACATCGATCATCGCCTCGGTCGCATAGGCATAATCTTCCAAGCAGGCATTGAGGTGAGCATGTCCTGCCCGATAGGTACGCCAGAGCCGGCTTTCAGGCCGTGAAAGCGTGGTCAGCAGGAAATCGGCGGCCCGGATGGCACCATCCAGATACGGTTGGTGGTTGAAAACTCGACCGGCTTCCGCCATCGTTCCGATCATCATGCCATTCCAGGCGGTAATGATTTTATCATCGAGTCCCGGCGGTACACGTTTCAGGCGAGACTGATACACGGTGGATTTTGTACGCATGATTGTCTCGCGTAAGTCTCCAGGGGAACAGCCTAATTCCTCCGCTACGGTTTCTAGTGATTTTTTGGTGCGTGGGATGTTGGTGTGCTCCCAATTGCCTTCATCCGTGATGTCGTAATATGCGCAGAAGCGAGTGGCGTCTTGTTCGTTTGTCAGAATTTCACGGATCTGTTCCGGCGTCCACACGAAAAACTTGCCTTCTACACCTTCGCTATCCGCATCAGTCGCCGAATAAAACCCTCCTTCCGGTGCGGTCATTTCACGTAAAATGTAATCTAAGGTCTCCGTTGCGACCTGGCGGTATCGATTCTCCCCTGTGACTTGAAACGCCTCAACGTATGTCCGTGCAAGGAGGGCGTTGTCATACAACATTTTTTCAAAGTGCGGGGCTAACCATTCGTCATCGGTGGAATAGCGAGCAAATCCTCCACCGATATGATCATACAGTCCCCCTTCGGCCATCCCATCCAGGGTTTTGGTGACCATGGCGAGATTTTTTTTCTCTCGACTCCAGTGATATTGGCGCAGGAGAAAGGAGAGGCCGGTGGCAGGTGGGAATTTGGGTGCACGTCCAAATCCTCCGTAACGTGCGTCGAAATCACGGGCATATTGCTTGACGGCATCTTCAATCTCGGCAGAACCAACGGCAAGGGGAGATGCGGGTTGCAGGGCGTTTCGCAGGCGTGCGGTGAATCGACTGGCTTGTTGGGCGATGTTGGATTGATCTTTCTTCCACCCCTCCCCAATGTTTGTCAGGATTGATCCGAATCCCGGACGACCATAGCGGTCGGTGGGAGGGAAATAGGTTCCCGCAAAAATGGGTTCCTGATCAGGGGTGAGAAATACGGTCATAGGCCATCCGCCGTGCCCCTGGTTCATGGCAGTCGTGGCCTGCATATAGATTTCATCCAAATCCGGACGTTCTTCCCTGTCCACTTTAATGTTCACAAAGTACTGGTTCATGAGATCCGCGATGGCCGGATTCTCAAACGATTCCCGTTCCATTACGTGGCACCAATGGCAGGCTGAATAGCCGATGGAGAGCAAGATTGGCTTATTATCTTTTTTTGCCAGATTCAGCGCCTCCTCTCCCCAGGGGAACCAATCGACCGGATTGAAGGCATGTTGAAGGAGATAAGGGCTGGTTTCGTGACTCAGCCGATTGGGTTGGCGCCCTGTTGTGGATTCAGACATAAAGGATTTTTACTCAACGTGATCAGGATAATAAATAATAGAGGGGATGTACTCGGGAATAATGAATACGTTAGAAAAATAAGTACTATTGTTATTGTTCTCCGAGGCTTCGTTCATACAGCAACACCTTCCATCCATCTTCTTCCGAAATGAAACCATTGGGCTGGACAACTGGAAGCATCCCTGTTCCAGGGACCCGGCCCGTCTGTCCCATGCTGCCGTTTTTGAGGACTCACATCATTTCACCAGGTGTTCGGTAGGTGTTAAACTTAGGGTTAGTGAAATTTCTCGGTTGAATAGGAAGGTTTTTTGCGGCTGGCCCATCCCCTTTTCCCTCGGCCCCATGACAACTAATACAGCCTCCCCGCCCCAGAAAGATTTCTTTTCCCTCGGCAAGGATTTCGGGAGTGGGCTCAATGGGAGGTTTCGCCGATTTGGCTTTGGCGATCTCATTCGAGGGGACCCGGGAGATTTTGATGTTGAATTCACCACCTGCGCTGCCATAGCCGGCAGGGTTAACTGACCAGGCTGGTGGCGCAAGGATGATGGAGAGAATAAAGCTACTTCCCAAAATAAGTAGGTAGTGATTCATGAAACCCTCCTTCAATAAAATTTGGGAAAGGCAGAAAGAAGCATAATATTTGGGAGATAACTCGCGTTCCCTACATCTTATGATCTTCTAGGGTTATGCGCACAAAGGTAAGCAGGATACCAATCATCAAGCTGGGGGGCAATCTCAGCTATTTGTTACCTATTTGCAATCGGTAGCCTCCCTTCATGTCATAACAAACCTCCTTGCATTGTGGGCAGTTGTGTTAGAATTGGACCCAAATTTTCCTTGAGTATTGGCATTATGGCGTTAAATGAGCACAATCGACGGAAATTTGTGTCTGGCATGAGTCGGCGGATTGCTAAGCTTCGCGATCAATCTGAACAAAGCTTGGACTTTGCTCTTGAAACGATGTTTCAAGAGCGGACAGAGGCCTATTTGCATGTTGAGCAGGGGTTGATCGAGGTTGATCGGATGTTGGGGCTGGTTGAGGGGGAGTTGGAGGATATTACCGAATTGACTACCGCCCAGCGATTGGAATCGCGCTTGGAATTTATTGAGGACCGGTTTGAAGAGTTTGAAAGCGAGATCAGGCAGCGTCCTCGTCGTCGACGGCACAAGATTAATCTCTTTAATTTTTTCAAGGCTGCTGGGGGCGGAGGAGGGGAGGGAGAGCCCACTTCTGTTCGTGGGGAAATTCGCTCGTCTGTCCACGCCTATGAAGTGCTAGGTGTTGAATTTGGAAGTCCTTTGCCAGTGGTGACTCGAGCCTTTCGAGAGCGGGCGAAGAAGATACATCCTGATATTCGGCAAGGGGACCGCAGTTCCGAGCCGGAACTGCGGCGAATTATCGAAGCCTACCAATTTCTCAAAACCGACTATTTCGGCAGTACGGCCTCAGATTCAATCCAGCGGCCATTTTGACTATTGGCCTGGCTCTTTTCTCACGCGAAAATTTTGTTAAAGAATCTTGCTGACTGTTTCCGGAGGGCGGGCGAGGATCACTTGGTCCCCTTTTTGGACCAGGGGACGCTGGATGAGATCTGGGTGTTTGATGAGGATGTCTAATAATTCATCATCGGTGAATTGTGAGTCTTGTAAGTTCAGCTTCTTGTATATTTCTTCCTTTTTACGGATGATTTCTGACGATTTGATCCCCGCCTTTTTGAGTAGCCCTTTCAGCGTGGATTTGGAAAAAGTTTTTTCGTAATAGTTAATGGTCGTAAAGGGTTGTCCGCTTTCCTCCACTAATTTGATGACCTGTCGGCAGGTTGAGCAGGTAGGTTTGTGATAAATGAGGATGTCAGCCATAAATACGCCTCCTTGGTAAAAGGTCTGTCAACTCCATCCGCCTTGACCTCCTTTTTGAGGCCATGCTACAAGCTGGTCCAGCTATTTGCGGAAGGATCAGTCTGATGACATACGACATAGGGGTTTTGCCAGGATGAGCGAGCCAAACCCAGCTCAAGACTTTTTTTGTGCATCTGAGACCGAGCGAACCTTAAAGGATCTTCGGCTTAAACGTAAAGGCCAGCCCGTATATGTGATGGGTCATGAAGATCGGTATAAGGGCAAGGAGGGGGTATTTGAGTTTTTTAACGTTCGGCTCGCAGTGGTCAAGTTTCCCGATGAAAAAACGCTAGGGTTTGACCCAATCGATTTATTGTTACCGAGTGAGATCAACGAGGACGGCGTGCCTTTTTTTGAAATTCGCTATTGCGAAACATGCGATCAAGTCTTTCCTCTCACCTCATCGGAGTTTCATGCTCCTGCTGAGCGGAAAGAATGTCCCGAGTGCGCCCCCTAAGTCTCTTTTGAAATAAGAGCCTTTCCTACAAGCTGCTTGGCTGTGCACTCTCCGTTTTCTTTTCTTTTTTCTTCCTTTTTTTGAATCCAAGCGTCGATTTCTCATTGAGAAAATGGGCGGACCATCTTGGCGAATAAGTAAGTGAAATCCTCGATTTGCCAGGCTATGAAGCTAATGGGATAGTAAATGAAATTGGTCGAGTCGGTTTGTGGAGAGTCTTGAAGATGGGAATTACCCATCCCCCCACTTTAATTTTGTGCGTAACACCTCAAAGTAGCTTCGCTCTGGAAAACGAATGAGGTGTGTGCGGTGGTCTGAGGCTCGAACCTGCACAAGATCACCAGTCAGCATTTCCACTCCCACTTGGCCATCAATGGTAGCCATGGCTGGTTCTTGACTTGTCAGCTCAATGGTGATCGGCACATCACCAGGGGCCAGGAAGGGACGGTGGGAAAAGGTGTGCGGGCAAATTGGATTTATCAGCAACACTTCCAGCCTTGGATCTAAAATCGGACCCTTTGCCGAAAGGGAGTAGGCGGTCGACCCTGTCGGGGTAGCGACGATCAGTCCATCACCACGCAAGTTTGTCATAAATGCGTGATTTACCCATATTTTGGTGGCGATCATTCTCGCCAAATGTCCTTTACTTATTACTACGTCATTTAAGGCTGAGTAGGTGCAGAGGATTTGGTCACCCCGTTGTAGCTGGACTTTTAACATCAAGCGTTTATCCAGTTGCCATTCCCCTGCGAATACTTTGCCTAAGGCTGTGGGGAGATCGTCGAAGTTGATTTCAGTGAGGAAACCCAGACCTCCCATATTGACTCCAAGGATGGGAATCCCTCGTTGTTCAACAAGCCTTGCGCCGCTTAACATTGTGCCATCGCCACCCAATACAATGAGGAGGTCGGCTTCCTTGGCAATCTGAATGCGGGTGGGACTATCCGAGGTAGGAAATCCTTGGGTGGAATCAAGAATCACAGTTTTGTGATGTGCCAACAACCAATCACGGAGATAGGAAATCTCCTGCAGAATGTTGGGGGCGTTAGGTTTGGTGATGATCCCGATGGTCTGAAAGGTAGACATGTGCTTAGATAAGGAATGGTGTTATCAGGCGTCAGGATGGTAGTGTCTTCCTTGATCTGATAGCAAGCGAGGAGTTTTTCATTGCGTAGGCAATTTTATCCGTGCGTGGCATGAGGCTTTTCTTAGCGTATTTTGATTGGTACAGTAAATCATCATTCACATTGTTGGGGTCTTTCATCTCCAGCTTCTGAACTTGACAGTTTTGAGGGTTCACGGATAGACTGAAATTGTGAATTTTTATCGAATTTTTTTGTGGATAATAGACGAATGTGTGAGCGAAAAGTTTCGCGAATAATCGGCTAGAGGAGGTCCAATGTTCGAACGATTCACGGATCGTGGTAGAAAAATCATCATCCTTGCCAGAGAAGAAGCGGAACGGCACCAAAACGATTATCTTGGTACCGAGCATTTGGTGCTTGCGATTCTTCGAGAGTCTGACGGCATAGCCTTGATGATCATCAAAAAAATGGGTCTCTCGCCGGAACAAATCCGACTTGAAATAGAACGGAATTTACCCGGAGGTGGAACAACGGTAACCTTCGGCGAAATCCCATTTAGTCCCAGAGTGAAAAAAGTGATTGAATATGGCGTTGAGGAGGCCAGGCTTCTGGGCCACAACCACATCGGGAGTGAACATCTGCTCCTTGGTCTTCTTCGTGAGGAAGAAGGAATAGGGGGGAAGGTCCTTCGTAGTTTAGGGGCCAATCTTTTAACGGCTCGTCAATTGACAGTCACATTCCTTCGAAAATCAGGAACCAGGGAGCGAGATAAAAAAAGTAGCACACCTGCGTTAGACGAATTCGGTAGGGATTTGACGCAGTTGGCTCAGGAGGGAACGCTAGACCCTGTTATTGGACGTTCAGATGAAATCCAAAGAGTTCTTCAAATTCTCAGCCGTCGAACGAAAAATAACCCGGCGTTAATTGGTGAATCCGGAGTGGGGAAAACAGCTATTGTGGAAGGGCTGGCTCAGAGGATCATTGGCCTGGATGTTCCAGACAATTTATTGAATCGTAGAGTCATTGCCTTGGATCTTGGTTCATTGGTAGCAGGTACCAAATATCGGGGACAATTTGAAGAACGTCTCAAGGTGGTGATGAAAGAAATTTCCCAAGCAGGGAATATCATTCTCTTTATTGATGAACTTCACACGTTAGTCGGTGCAGGGGCTGCCGAAGGGTCCATTGATGCCGCGAATATGTTAAAGCCGGCTTTGTCTCGTGGGGAAATTCAATGCATTGGTGCAACGACCCTGGATGAATATCGAAAACATATTGAAAAGGATGGGGCACTCAAGCGGCGGTTTCAGCCAATTTATGTTCAGCCTCCTTCAGTAGAAGAGACTGTTCAAATCATTCAGGGGCTTCGTGATCGATACGAAGAACATCATGGAGTTGAAATTACGGATGAGGCGGTTGAAGAGGCTGTGAAGCTGAGTGAACGGTATATCACCGACAGGTTTTTGCCTGATAAGGCCATTGACCTTATTGATGAAACCGGTTCGCGAGCAAAGTTGCTGACGTATGCACTCCCTCCTGAGTTGAAGTCCCTGGAACAGGAACTCAAAAGAGTCGCCCGTGAAAAAGAAGTGGCAATCGGGCTTCAGAATTTTGAGGAGGCCGTAAAATTTCGTGAAGAGGAAGAGCGATTCCGAAAATTATTAGATGATTCAAAGCGTGATTGGAAGAAAAAACAAGAGAAAAACCGACCGGTTATATCCGGTGAGGATGTGGCGTATGTCATTTCGAAAATGACGGGGATTCCTCTCTTTAAACTTGAAGAAGAAGAATCTGAAAAGCTGCTACATATGGAGGATTATCTTCACAAGCGTATTATAGGACAGGAAGAAGCTATTTCTGCGGTCTGTCGGTCAATTCGTCGGTCGCGGGCTGGTTTGAAAGATGCCAAGAAGCCCATTGGGTCGTTTATTTTCCTTGGACCGACCGGGGTTGGTAAGACCGAGTTGGCTCGCGCATTAGCGGAATTCTTGTTCAATACTGATGATGCGTTAATTCGGGTAGACATGTCAGAGTACCAGGAAAAATTCACCAGTTCACGCCTGTTTGGTGCTCCTCCTGGGTATGTGGGTTATGAGGAAGGTGGACAATTGACGGAGAAAGTAAGGCGCCGTCCCTATTCAGTTGTGTTATTTGATGAAATTGAAAAAGCGCATCCAGATATTTTTAATGTGTTGCTGCAAGTCCTTGATGATGGAGTATTGACGGACAGTTTAGGCAGGAAGGTGGACTTTAAAAATACCATTTTGGTGATGACCTCAAACTTGGGAACTCGATTTATTCAAAAGGGTGTATCCCTTGGGTTCCAACGTGATGTAGAGGCTGAGCATTCTTCACGTATGCGAGGTGAAGTCCTGGCCGAGTTGAAGCGTCATTTTAGTCCTGAGTTCTTAAATCGTATCGATGAATTGGTTGTCTTCCACCAACTCGCGAAAGAACATTTGGTGAGTATCGTTGATATTCTCATTGGAGAACTCAATGCTCGTCTTGTGGAAAGAGGAGTGTATTTAGATGTCACCGACGAGGTGAAGCAGTGGTTGATTGACGAAGGGTTTGAACAACAATACGGTGCCCGTCCCCTTCGCCGAACTATTCAACGCCGACTGGGGGATCCTCTCTCCGAAGAACTGATTAAGGGTCGGTTTAAGGATGCCAAAAAGATTAAGGTTGTCCTGACCGATCAGACTCCAAATTTCATTGAAGAAGAGGTGTTAGCGAGTGTGTGATTGGATATAGGGATGGTCAAATCCTAGATGAAACCCTCAGGACCCCAAGTCCTGAGGGTTTTGTTGTTTTTTGCCAAATGAATCTTGGTGTTGAAAAGGACTCTTAAGTGATTTTAGGAATTGAAACTTCATGTGATGAAACGGCTGTAGCCGTGTTGGATGGCGAGGGTCACATCCTTTCGAATATTTTGGATTCGCAGGTTGAGGTGCATGCCCGTTACGGGGGAGTGGTCCCGGAATTGGCTTCCCGTCGTCATATGGAGTGCCTGGAACTTCTGACAAGAGAAGCCTTGGGTCTGGCCAAGGTTTCTCTTTCCCAATTAACGGGGATAGCGGTCACCAATCGTCCAGGATTGGTAGGGGCCTTACTCGTTGGAGTAAATTTTGCCAAAGCTCTGGCTTATGCCACCAAAATACCATGGGTGACAGTGAACCATTTGGAGGGGCATTTGGCGTCCGCATGGTTATCTGATCCAAATTTGCCAACCCCAACCATGGTCTTGATTGCGTCTGGTGGGCACACGCATTTGGCATTGGTTCCTCATCGTGGAGAATATCAGTTCATTGGATGGACGATGGATGATGCAGCGGGAGAAGCGTTCGATAAAGGCGCCAAAATGCTTGGACTTCCTTATCCGGGTGGTCCGGCCATTGACCGGCTTGCCGAACAGGGGAATGCTCAATATGTATCATTCCCCCGCCCAACTCTTCAAAGTCAAAATTTCAATTTCAGTTTCAGTGGGCTGAAAACCGCACTTCGATATTTTGTGCGGGATGAACAACAAAAGGGGAATTCTCCATTGCCCGTAGCTGATATAGCGGCCAGTTACCAGGAAGCTATTGTGGATGTGTTGGTGGAAAAACTTTGTCGGGCTGCCCGTCAATATGATGTGAAAGGGGTTTCGGTCGTGGGAGGAGTGGCTGCAAACTCTCGCCTTCGGTTGAGGCTTGAGGAGCGTGCTCGCACATTAGGGCTGCATGTGACTCTACCTCCACGCGCGCTCTGCACGGACAATGGTGCCATGATTGCCGCTGCGGGGTTGGAAAAACTTAAGCGCAAGGAGAGAGCAGCATGGGATGTGGATGCGGTCTCTACGTTACAATGTAAATACGATGGGTCCGCGATGGCTGGAGTTCCTTCTCAATGACTCATATGATTTGGCAAAAGGAGAAGAGTCATTCCTGTTGTTCTAGGTAATCTTCATGGGCTAAAGGCTAATCATATTAGCCGAATGGAGCGTCTCTACCGTCGACGGATCCCTCCAGAAAAAGTTGTGACCCCAGAGGTGGCTCGGGAATGTGCCGAACTTACCTATGAGACGAGACGGCAAATCGGGCTTTTGGTCAATCGACAAGGCCAAATTGAATCGGTCTTGATCGGTGACCACCACGAATTGGTCATCCCCCATCTTTCGCGGACCCGTTCAGGCCTTCGGTTATTGCGAGGGGTTCGTTTAGTCCATACCCACCTCAATAATCAACCGCTGACCCAAGATGATCTGACCGACTTGGCTCTTCTTCGGTTGGATTTAATGATTGCCCTTGGTGTGGGAAAAGATGGCAGCCTTCGTGACGTCTATGTGGCGCACATTCTATCGAACCCCATTCAGGGGCGAACCACGGTGGAGTTGCCGGCTTGTGCCTTTCACTCGTTTCAGTTGGATTGCCAGCAATTTATTCAATCATTGGAGCAAGAAATTGTTCGCTCGAATCCAGGCTTACGAGAAGGTGTTCGGGAGGGGAGGGCGCTCCTGGTCAGTGTCAGCACAGGGAATGCCGCGTCGGAAGAAGGTCGTCTTCAGGAATTACAAGAATTGGTGCGTGCCCAGGACGTGGAAGTCTTAGGGTGTATTACTCAACGGTTAGGGGCGATTCATCCGAAGTTTGTGGTTGGTTCGGGAAAGATGAAAGAGTTGGCGATTCGTGCGCTCCAATCCGGTGCGGATACCTTGATTTTTGATCAAGATTTAACCCCAGCTCAGGTACGGGGTATTTCGGAAATTACAGACCTGCGGGTCCTGGACCGATCACAAGTGATTCTCGATATTTTTGCACAGCGGGCGCATTCCTCCATTGGGAAAATTCAAGTTGAACTAGCCCAACTGCGGTATCTGCTACCACGGCTTGCTCAGTCCAGTACGGCTCTTTCCCGGTTAGCGGGGGGAATTGGGACCCGAGGGCCGGGAGAAACCAAGCTGGAAACGGATCGACGTCGAGCCCGCGAGCGTATTCAACGATTGGAGCGAGACTTGGAGTCTATGGCGCATGGTCGTCAGGAACAACGAAAAATGCGCATGAAGCGAGGACTTCCCATCATTTCCATTATTGGCTATACCAATGTGGGGAAGTCGACTCTGTTAAATGCGTTGACGAAGAGCCAAGTCTCTGTAAAAGATCGTGTTTTTGAGACACTTGATACGGTCAATCGGCGATGGTATCTACCTGGATTAGGCGACGTCATTCTGACGGATACCGTAGGATTCATCCGAGATTTGCCTAAAGACCTCATGGCGGCATTTCAGACCACCTTGCTGGAATTGCAAGAGGCCGATGTGTTACTTCACGTGATAGATGCCCACGTGCCTGATCCCGGGCAGCACATCATCGCAGTAGACAATATATTGAAGGAATTGGGACTTGAAACCATTCCATGCCTGCGTTTTTTTAATAAAGCGGATCTGATGGGTGAAGAAGACGTGCAACTTCTCTGTCAGCGATACGGGGGGATGGGGGGATCCGCGTTACAAAATGCGTCACTTCTTATGATTCAACAGGAACTCACGTCCCTGCTTCGTGGCCTTCAGGCGGAAGGTGGCAGGACGGGAAAGTCTCAGGAAATGCCTCTCTATCCTCTTCCGGCTCCGGCCGAGACCTTTCCATGAGGGGTCTTGCTTCACCGATGAGTCGTCTCAGAGCATTACGAGGTCCGATTGAATCGCCGGTAGAAACGAAAAAACGGGTAGGCCGGATCCTTGCCGCATTGAATCAATCTGTTCCTGACGTGAGAGTGGAGTTAGATTCCGCCAACCGGCTTGAGCTGTTGGTGGCCACAATTCTTTCGGCCCAATGTACAGACCAGAGAGTCAACCAGGTGACCCCGAACGTCTTTGCCCGCTATCGCACGGCACAAGATTATGCCAATGCGGATCCAGCGGAATTAGAAGCGCTCATTCGGACAACGGGATTTTATAAAAATAAAGCGCGTCATCTTATTGGGTGTGGCCAAGCTCTGGTGGAACGTTTTAATGGATTGGTGCCAGGAACGATGGAGGACTTGACTTCCCTACCCGGCGTAGGGCGAAAAACAGCCAATGTTATTTTGGGAAGCTCTGTGGGAGAGCCTGCCATTGTGGTGGATACCCATGTGAAGCGGGTAGCCAATCGGCTCGGGTTGACGAGAAGCCAAGACCCGACCAAAATTGAAGAGGATCTTCAACGCCTCCTGCCCAAAGCGCAATGGACAAAGGGAGCGCAACGCCTCCTGCTTCATGGGCGATATGTGTGTCTGGCCAGAACGCCAAAGTGTGCTCATTGTGTGCTCGATTCAGACTGTGGATGGGAAGGAAAGCGAAAGCCAACATGAAAAGTATGACAGGTTTTGGAAAACGAGAATCGCTGTGTCACGAAACCATGGTTGGGGTTGAAGTTCGATCCGTGAATCATCGGTTTTGCGAGATGATGGTGCGTCTGCCGAAGTCTCTTTCTCATATGGAGTTGGAACTCAAAGAGCAAGTCAAGCGTATGTGCGAGCGTGGTCGCATTGAATTGACCGTGACCATGAATGGTGGAGGGTCTGGAGCCAATAAAACTGTCCAACTCGATCGCGCCATGGCGAAGCGGTATATTCAAGGGTTGCGGGAATTGCAACGGGAATTCAAGCTGAGTGGGACGGTGGATGTGAATGTGGTGGCAGGGTTTCGGGATCTATTTTCCACAAGTGAGGAGCCCACGGTGATCAAGGATGTGCCGAAGGTCGTTGAGGGGTTAGTACAGCGTGCCTTGACCGATTTAGAAAAAATGCGCAAGGAAGAAGGCACGGCCTTACAAAAAGATCTCTTACAGCGGGTTCAGATAGTCGAAGAACGGCTTCATGTGGTTCAGCAACGCATTCCTTCTGCACTACAGGTGTCCGCTGATCGTTTGAAAGCTCGTGTCGCCAAGTTATTAGAAGGGGATCGGGTAAACGACGATCGAATTGCTCAAGAGATAGCCATGTTGGCAGAACGATCGGACGTGACGGAAGAATTAACACGGTTGCAAAGTCATGTGACACAATTTCGTTCCACACTCAAATCCAAAGGCCCGGTTGGAAAGCGGCTTGATTTTCTTCTCCAAGAAATGGGCAGGGAAGTCAATACCATTGGATCAAAGGCGAGCGATTCCGAGATCTCCGGACAGGTTGTGGAGTTAAAGAGTGAATTAGAAAAAATCCGTGAACAGGTCCAAAATATTGAATAACCGATCAATCCATGTCATACCGTCGGAGGAGCGGTGGGGGTAACGGGGAAAAAATTGTTATTTGTCGTATCAGGTCCTTCTGGAGTGGGGAAGTCGACGCTCTCCCGGCATATTTTGAAGACGATTCCCGACATTCGCCTTTCAGTTTCGTACACCACGCGGAAGCCACGGTCCGGGGAAACGGATGGCAAGGAGTACAGGTTTATTTCGGAAACTGAGTTTAATACAAAAATTTCCGAGCATGCGTTTGCTGAATATGCTGAAGTCTACGGGCGATTATACGGAACACCCTGGAAAGAGTTGGAGCAGGAGTCCGGTTCGAACACGGATATCTTGTTGGACATTGATGTGCAGGGCGCGCGGCAGGTCATGAAAACTCTTCAAAAAGCCGTGACGGTGTTTATTCTGCCTCCTTCATTAGAGGTGCTTCGGACCCGTCTGGTTGGACGGGCGACGGATACAAAGGACGAGCAGGAGCGTCGGTTTCAGAAATCCCAGGATGAGATGCGGAGCTATTCGGAATACCAATATACGATTCGCAATGAAACCTTGGAGCAGGCCATCGAGGAACTCCAGGCCGTCATTATGGCTGAACGCGTTCGAACCACCCATGTCGATGCCGCGCATGTGTTCCGATAAATGCTGCATTGATGGGATTGTTTTGTGTAGACTAATCATCTAAACGGGTGTTTTTCACAGAAAGGAAAGAGGATTTTCAATGGATGCCTTATCGTTATTGCCCCAACATCACCAAAAAGAATTTGATTCGCGGTATCGGATTGTGCTGATTGCTGCCCAGCGAGCCAAGCAATTGGTTCGGGGTGGAGAGCCCTACGGAACCAGTAAATTTTCGAAAGACACCTCCCGAGCCTTGGAAGAAGTGCTCAACAAGCAGGTTCCGTATTTAATTGGCCAGGAAGCCAAAGACGCCATTAAAAATGCCAAACGCGCGAATGAACGGCCCATTGATCCGGCTCTCTATGCACAGCCGGATGAGAATGCTCAAGAGATCAAAAAAGAATTGAGTGTGTATATCGATGACACGGCTCAACATCTTGGCACGGTGGTCGAACCTGAAGAAGCCTAGCTGAAATCACTTGGCGAGAGCATACAGAAGATGAGCACCGGGTTAGCAGGCAAGCGAATTGTCCTGGGGGTGACGGGAAGTATTGCGGCCTATAAGGCGGTGGGACTTGTACGTCTGTTGACACAAGCCGGTGCCAGCGTTCATGTGGTCATGACGGAGTCAGCTATCCGGTTCATTGCCCCCCTGACGTTTGAAGTGCTGTCAGGGAATCCGGTGGCGAGTGATGTCTTTGCCAGCCATCAGGACATGAAACACTTATCCTTAACGGAACAAGCCGATTTGTTGGTCGTGGCCCCCTGTACCGCGAACACGTTAGCCAAATTGGCTCTGGGGTTAGCCGACAATTTGCTCGGAACCCTTTCGCTCACCGTTCGATGTCCGGTGATGATCTGTCCAGCGATGGATGGGGAAATGTGGGCCCATCCGGCGGTCCAAGCCCACGCTCAGACCCTCCGCCATCGAGGGGTCGTCCTGGTCGAGCCGGAAGTTGGGGCGTTGGCCTCTGGAGAATGGGGACAGGGGCGTTTGGCTGCGGAGGAGATCATCATGTCGACAGCGGTTGACCTGTTGCGTCGCCGAACGGATTGGCAAGCGGAGCGTGTTTTGATATCGGCGGGTCCCACCCAGGAACCCATTGACCCTGTGCGATTCATCAGTAACGGGTCATCAGGCAAAATGGGATTTGCCTTGGCCGAGGCAGCGGCCGCACGTGGGGCCGAGGTCGTCTTAGTGACGGGTCCCACCCAGTTAATGGCACCAAAGAACGTGACCGTGATTCCGGTGGTCACAGCAGAAGACATGTTACAGGCGCTCACGGCGCGTTTTGAATGGGCAACCACGCTCCTGATGACGGCCGCAGTTGGAGATTTTCGCCCCAAACAGGCCCATGCACAGAAAGTAAAAAAAGACCAATGGCAGGGAGAAGGGTTGGATTTGGAACGGACGCCGGATATTTTAATGGCACTTTCTGCCCAGCGTACACACCAACGCCTGATTGGCTTTGCGGCTGAAACAGATCATCTTATTGAGCATGGACAGGCCAAGCTTGCCAGCAAACATCTGGATATGCTGATTGTGAATCACATCGGCGGAGAGCAATCTGCCTTTGGTAATGATACCAATGAGGTGTATGTCCTCACGCCCGGTGCTGCCCCGCATCACATCCCGCGAATGTCCAAACGACAACTCGCGGATACGCTCTTAGACCGCATCGTGTCGCTTCCGGTTCAGCCTTCAAGGCAAAAGACCCTCTCTTCACCGACGTCTTAGTTTGTGCTCACCTGTTTGGGTGTCTCCTCACCCTTGTCCATTTAGATGGAACAACGTCTCCAAAGCCGACGGGCATCCTTTGTGATATGAAGGATGGCCAAGGGTCGAAATGGTTTTTTGGGCGAGGATAGCGATAATGAGTGAAAAATGAAGCAAGAATCTCAGAGAACTAGAAAAAACTTAACTTTAGGAGCTGATAAGCCGATAAGAATAGGATGGAAGGATTTTTCATCAATATCGTCTTTTTTGCCTGGATCATTTCCATGGTTCTTCTGGCAATCCGAAGAATCTAACTCCTCTCCCCCCACCCCTGTTCAGAAAAAAAGCATTGGCTCCTCTTGGAAGCCTTCCCAATAGAAACGTGTCAGGGAAGGGCGCCCCATGAACCTGTATTCCTGTCGGTTGGATGGGTGGCCCAAATGGCCTGCCTTAGGGAATGGCTCGTATTTGAATCCCATCGACCCGCTCTTGAGCCAACACGTCAGAGATAATCACGACCTTGTCTCCTATTTGGAAATGTTCACGGGTTTTTAAAATTCGAAATGCGGTTTGTAGCGTTTTCTCGGGGTCTGAACTAAAGTCGATCCGGAAGGGATAGACGCCTCGATTGAGCGTCATCGTTCGACGGGATTGACTCCCGTTCGTGAAAGCATAAATGTTCGTGGAAAATGGACGACAATTCGAGACCAAATCCGCCATGATGCCTCTTCGGGTGATCACGACAATTCCTTTGGCGTGCAATCCTTCCGCGAGTTGGACTGCGGCGGTGGCCAATTGCTGTTTGTCTGTCGTCAGCTTTAACTGTTTCGCAAACTGCAAACCTGGAATGGCTTCGGTTTTGATGGAGATTTTTCGCAGATACTCGATGCATTTCAGCGGGTATTTTCCGACCGTGGTTTCTCCGGATAACATCACCCCATCGACTTCCTCATAAATGGCATTGGCCACGTCAGTGACCTCGGCACGCGTGGGGATGGGATTATGGATCATCGATTCCAGGAGATGGGTGGCCACAATCACGCGTTTGCCGGATTCCGCGCAGAGTCGCACAATTCTGCGCTGCACATTCGGCAGATCCTCCAGGTTGATTTCTGCACCCAAATCTCCGCGAGCCACCATAATGCCGTCCGATTCCCGGATAATATCTTCCAGATTGCGAACCCCTTCCTGATCTTCAATCTTGGCAATAATTTTCACCCGACCAACCTTGTGGCCCATAAGCTGTCTTAATTGTCGGATATCGTTCGCTTCTCGAACAAAGGACAGAGCAATGAAATCCACATCGGCGGCTAAACCAAAGGCAATATCTTTTTCGTCCTTTTGCGTAATCGCAGGGAGATTGACGCGGATCCCCGGTAAATTGACATGGCGTTTGCTTTTCAAGACCCCCCCGTCAAGGACCCGGCACTGCATGAGGCGATCCTGTTTTTCAAGGACCTCAAAATTGATCAACCCATTATCCACGGTAATCTTATCTCCGACATTTACGGATTCCATTAAATCGGCATAGTTGATGTGAATAGAGCTTTCTTCCACATCCATCGGCCCACGCGCAGATATAGAGACGATCGTGCCTTCCTTGAGATTGAGGTCAATCGATAAATCTCCGGTCCGGATTTCAGGGCCTTGCGTATCTAAAAGAATCGGAATGGGAAATGGGACCTTGGTATTGAGCGTCTTAATGTGTTTGATCACTTTGGCATGGGAGTCGTGGGTGCCATGGGACATATTCAACCGCACGATGTTCATGCCGGCGTCATACATTTTGCGCAACATCTCATAAGATTCGGTCACCGGTCCGATTGTGCAGATGATTTTGGTCTTTTGCATGAATGTTTCCCTATCAGTTTTTAATAATCGTCAATGGTGAAAACGATCCCATCATCCTTTAATACGTCAGTTGAACCCTATGCCACCGGTGCATACGGTGAGAGCGGCATCAGACGCAGGAGTCCAAGGAGATTGGGAGGGCCAACTCCCGTTTGAGGTTCATAGGATTGGAGGTACTCGTGTTACTGGAGTGTTGTTTGGCGCAGAAGATATCCCACCTCCCTGTGGGTTCTCATGAAGTGTAGCCCACTACACGGTCAAACTCTAGCATGGTCTATCACTGACCAGGGTCGGTTGGGGTGGTTTCTCTCACCTGGTGAGTGAGACAAGAAGGGTCTTTTCCACGGAACGCGAGAACCTTATGCACAGAATGATCGTATCGGCAGGAGATGAATCAGATGGTCATGGCGAGGACTTGTGTTGTCGATGAGGCCGGAAAATATTATGATAAGGCAAGATTAATCCAAGAATAGGTGAAGGATTTGATGAGGTGAATAAATGAAGGCCGAAGCAGAGAATCTGGAATTTGTGACAATTAATGGGCTATTAACCTATGGCGAGGCCATTGCCAGGCGCCCGCCGGTAGAGGGAGCGGAGCCTCATCCCCCGTTAGCGTCCTTGGAAGGTCGCCCGCAGCGGGTGTTGGAGGCCATGGCCGCCATACGACTGTTTGTCCAGGAGGCCCAAAAAGGGTTTGCCAATGCCGCGGCTTACAGAGACGCAAGACAGGCGCTGATTCAGCAAGCCTGCGGTGGAGATGAGTTGGTGTTCTTCGTTGCCTGGAATCAACTTCTCGCTCAGGGCGAGCTTTCTTCCTTATTTCGCGCACCGATCGGGGCCACGAATAAACCCATACGACGTCGACCCGTGGCGATCGTCCCACGTGAGCATATGACGCCCAATCTGGCTGAGGGTCGGATCGTCCTTGATATTGGCGACGATCGCTATTGGTTGATGCCCCGTGATTTAAGTGCTCGCACGTTGTTTTTCACGATGCGGCACGGCGTCTCTCAGATGGATAGTAAAAAGTTCCGTGTGGGGCGCCGGTTGAGGAACGTCCTTGACGCCGAGCGGGGAATTCCCAAGGCTGACGCCATCGGAACCGCCCTTGTCCGGACCTTAGGGCTGGTCGGAAAACAACTGGATTTCCTTCAGCTCGATAACTACCTGGATTCGAAATCGTTTGTCCACATGGTGAGTCAGAGCCCCAATACCCGACAGCTCTTTGAACGGGTCGTCTCCATCCTGTCTCCCGAGACAGGTGAAACCACCGAGCCCATCACGGAATGGGCGTTAGAATCACAAGACTTTGGATGGGCCACCGGTATTGAGAAAACGATTGAAATCGAAGAAGCCGCTAAGGCCTTTGGGGTCGATACGAAGACGGCCCAGCGTCTGATTAAACACCCGCTGTACAGTTATCCGGGAGGCCACTCCTTCTTTGAACTCTATGTGGAGTTGGTGGATGGGTTCCATCAATTAGGCCAGAGCCACCAGGGAAAAGTGTTGTGTTTGTATACGCACAGCTCAACTCTGCGAGCGCTCTTAATTTTTCTCGACCCTCGTCCGTTCAGTGAGGCGTTTTCAGAATTTGGAGCCTATAAGGAAGGACAGGACAACGTCGTTCTCCTCACCTATGAGCATGGGCAGTTGTCGGGCTACTCCACGGCCGTCGGTCTTTCAGAACGGGAACGGGCCGTCCGCGAGGCCTGGATGACCGTGGAACAGGGCCGCCGGGAGAAGGTCACTCTGAAGCCACGCCAAATTCGGCGAATTGTCGCCCTCGTCTCCGGTGGGGATTTTGCCGGAGCCGGTGCGGCATTGAAGGAACTCCGTGTGACAGGGAATCGATTAGGCCTGGAAGTCTATTTCGTGCAACACGGATTTCTGGGTTTGGCAAATAATTGGATTGAGTTGGTAACGGAACAGGACACACGTGGCATGAGCAATCACGCCAGCAGCCCGATTGGCAGCAGCCGGTTTGAAGATTTCAAGGATGAGGAGGTCCAACTGGCCGCCATTCATCATCTCAAACCATTCATGAAGGATGGGGCGCTCATCGTGATGGGAGGTGACGGAAGCATGCGTGGGGCTCGCGCCATCTATGAACGGTTCGGCATACAGGTCGTGGGGATCCCCGGTTCGATCGACGACAATATCGCCGGGACCACCTCACTCGGGGTTCAATCGGCTGTCGCCCTGGCCAACCAATCCATCGAGTCATTGAAAGCCACCAGTGCGGCCATGGGCAGTGTGTTTTTTGTGGAAGTCATGGGAGCAGGGTCCGGTCACCTGGCGCTCATGTGTGCGTACCAGGCACGAGCTGAAGGCCTGTTGGTCAATGAACATCCTGATCCGGATGCCTATATCGAGGAGGTGGTTCTGGGTACTCTGAAGCAAACGTTGGGCGTCCGGAACAAAAGCCATATTATTATCGTGGCCGAACGCACCCCGCACCAGTATCATCCTGAAGGCGGGGTCCATGGCCTGGTAGAATATTTCGGCAGTAGGATTTCCCAGTGGACGCATCTACAAACCCGATCCGGGCATTATCCTCTCTCGGTGGCGACCAAGGCCACCATTCTTGGCCATACCCTGCGAGGCGCCTTCCCGACTCCGGTGGACAAAACCATGGCGCAACTCTTTGCGTACGAGGCCATCCGTCGGTTGATCGAACAACCCGAACAGATTATTGGATGCATGTTAGCCTACCGCGATCCCGGAACCATTCAGCCCATCCCCCTGCACGCCGTGGCACCCAAACCATTTGATTGGGAACTGTTCGCTCGCATGCACGGGACCGAATTGGTGTAGCACAATAAAAAACTCACCGAATTCCAGATCGATCCGGCCTTTGAGATGGTCTCTTGGCTTAGGTCCGTCATGACTTTCAGCCACGAAGACTCTAGGGGATTCCTGCTCAGGTTTCTCCTGCTTCTGAAACTGTTCGTGGGCATCTCAAACACGATTGCTCTCGATTGTTGGATAGTTGATTTTTAAGATGGAAAGAGTAGAGTAGCGCAATCTCCCGGTCAGGAAATGGGAGGCGAACGGACTTCACCCACCACAAAGAGAGTCATCATGACAAAGAAAAAACCATCCAAGAGACCTGCAAAGCCGACCGAACCTGAACCATCCAACAAACGCAAGGTGAATCCCGCCAAATTTCCATCAGACCTGCCATTGAAGGATCTCAAAGTGATGTTCGAACCGGTCAGCGGCTGGCGCAATGTCGGCTTTTTTGTTTTTCCGATAGAGATCTTGAGCCCCGCCAAGACCGTCGGTCGTGGCCGCACAAATCTGACTCTCATCAGACCGACCATCGTTCAGGTGGATGCGGATACGCCAAGTGGGGCCAAGCCGTATGCCGGATTCGATCGTCGGGAGTCGCCCACTCGGGATCCTGCCGTGTCCATGCACTTTGAGCCGAAAGCCTACGGGATTACGGCCGTCTCGACCTACGTCATGGTGTTCACGATCGAGGTCTTTGGACAGACATCGACGTTTAACCTATCCGGGTATGCCGGGGGCGGCACGGTAGCGAACAGTGGCTCGCGGACGCTCAGTGGCCAGACGACGGTGTCGCTGGTGCTCAGGAATGTCCCGCCATCGGCACAGGTCTGGGGAGCCATCACGCAGACGGCGGGCGGGCAATGGAACTGGTACACCGTGCAGGCTCGCTATCCCGCACTGGTCGTGAAGGCGTAGACACTTGCTGTACCGGGCGCGAGTATAGGCTTGACGAGTTGAGCGCGGCGCTCAACGGAATTTCATGGGCCGTAAGGCTTAGGGGATGGGTATTGCCTGGCGGTGAAATGATTCAGCAATGACGGGGATCTGGCAATCACCATGAGGTGTAGAGGATGATGAGGCATGTTTTGAATTGCCCGTTTGGGCTGATGCCGCGTCATGCACTCCTCGAAGCCCGGATAAATCTGGACATCTTTCTTCACCACCAATTGCCTGACCGCTCTTAATTCGACTCAGGGTCTTTAAATGATTTTTTGTTTCTATAAGACGGAATTTGAAATGTGTACATGCCAATCCCTGATTATAGGTAATAGTCCTACCGTTTCTAACAGCCACGGCTAAACATCCTCCTTTTACTCAGGTATTGTCCTTCCCCGTCAAAGCAGTGATAATATGAGGCTTCTTCGACTCTTCCTTGAACGGGACTGATGATGAAGCTTCTCTCTCCTCTCGCCATCCTTGGCCTTGCGGTTGTGTTTTCTACCCTGACGTTCGCCCAACCCTATTCTCCATCCTGTGAGATCGCGTTAGAAAGGATGAATACAGCCCGGAAAGCGCTCGTGCCATTTCGTCGGACCATGGAAATGGCAAGAGCCCATCAATCTGGCGCGTATGGGGAAGCAGAGGCCTGTGTTGCCAGGAGGCGTGATGGTGTGGACAAACCCGTCTATTGTTCCAAGTCGCAATGGCACAGCCCAAAACCCGACAAGTTTGCGTTGGCGGCCATAGACCAATACCGGCAGGAGAGACAAACGTTTGAGGAATTGTTCCAACAGGCCAAGCAGATCTGTCTGCTTGAGCCATAACCACGCATGATGGGCGTGAACGTTCTATCGGGAATCAATCGGTGATGGTCAGATTCTTGTTTGGTATAGGTCTCCCGCTTGTGCTTCTCCTCGCCTGGACGTGTCCTGCCGGCAGCGAACCGTATTCTCCCTCATGTGGCCTCGCCGTAGAAAAAGTGATCAAGGCTCGAAAGAATCTCACCGCGTATCAACGGACATTACAATTAGCCAGGAGCCGGGAGCGCTTAGCCTATGCGGATTTAGCGGTGTGTGCACGAGGCGGAATCTTTAGCGTAGGAAGAGCCGTAGCCTGCAACCAGGCCTCCTGGAAGGCCCCAACGCGAACGAAGGAATTGATTGAAGCCGAAGAAGACTATTTACAGGCAAGAAATGAATTCGAGAAGACCTTTGAATACGCTGGGAACGCTTGCCTCTTGACCCCGTAATTCCTCACGGTTCTCTCATCCAGTATTTGGCCTTATTCTATTCCTGTTTTCTCCCGCCAATGCACCGATGAAGGCCGCAATAATGATCATGGGATTTTCACAATTTTTGTGATAAAGGCCAGAGGTGCGTGCTTCCGTGTTGACAGACCCCTCGAGCCTTACACTTCTTTAGCGTGAAGGAAGCATCATGGGTTGTTTCCCAAAAAAAGGCTTTCGAAGGTGTAACCCAGGAAAGACTCTGCACCCGGGCATTCACGTTCGAATGCCAATGCGTGGATTGGTAGTGAATTTTGGATGGGACTATCTACCCCTTGGAAAAAGAAGTCCATCAGTCTCTCACCGTTTGCCCAGCAGTTCAAGGAAAGTGGGTGCGGTTTCGATCATCGGGGAGGATGTCCTGTCGAGCATTGCCCCAAAATGTGACATGAGATAGATGGCCCCAGAGATTCAAGCCGCAACGGATGAGCCATAGCGAGAGTGTAGGTGGCTCATGTGGGATAACCAGATCTGATTTCTTTCAATGGCAAAAATGACTATACAAACTTGATGAATGAAAACTGTGAAGAGTATTTAGGGAGATCCTTCTCTTAAATTTATTGTTATTGCCACGCATTCCATTTATTGATCCAATTTAGTATGGTGACTATTGGTATCCCACAAACGAAATCTTGCACTTCATGAGGGAAAATTCGTGGCTAATGCGGAGCATCTAAAGATTTTAGATCAGGGAAGGGAAGCCTGGAATGCGTGGAGGAAGGATCATCCTATCCGTTGGCCCGAAAGCATGAACGACCCCTCTTGGACAGATGGTGGACGCCTAAATTTCATTGAAACAGATTCCTCCATCCCTGATTTAACCGAAGCAAACCTGTCTCAGCGAAATCTTCGTGGATACGATCTTTCTGTGGTGCGTCTCTGTGGAGCAAATCTTGCTGGGGCAGATCTTCAGGAGACAGACGTTGCTGGATCACTCCTCCGTAATTCTATACTATCCGGAGCACGTCTTCCCTTGGCCAATTTTGGCAACACAGAACTTCAGGAATCAGATTTAACTAACGCAAATTTGAGTTTAACGGTTTTATTTGATGCCAACCTATCTCAAGCCAATTTGCAAGGGGTGAACGGTGGTCAGGGACGCTTTCGTAGAGCAAATTTTTCAGGAGCTAACCTTTCTCATGCGGACTTTCATAATGCAGACTTTTCTGGGGGAAATCTTTATCGTGCCGATCTGAGACAAACAATGCTTGTCGATGTAAATTTTTGTGGGGTCAATTTGAGCGAGGCTGACCTTGAAAAATCTACCTTAAAAGAAGTTATTTTTGGTGGTGCTAATTTAAAGGATGCGAAGCTTTCTAATTGCCGATTTTTGGGGCCGTGTACAATCGATCACCGCACTCTTCAAAAGTCTGGCTCTTTACCTCTAACTTTTTTACTTGGTTGCGGACTTCCTGAAGTTCTCATTGAGTTTCTCCCTTCCCTGATACGAGCCTCACAGGAAAATCCTGTCCAGTTCTATGAGTGTTTTATTTCCTTTTCCGAGTCCGATGATCTATTTGCACAACGCTTGTACAATGATCTGCAAGGGGAAGGGGTTCGATGTTGGCGATGGAAAGAAGATGCGACTATTGGGCGTCCCCTAATGAAAGAAATTGATGAAGCTATTCGAGTTTACGATAAGCTGATTGTGATTTGTAGCGAAAAATCTCTTAACTCACCTGCGGTGATTCGTGAAATTGAACGGGCTCTTCAGAAGGAAGATTCCCATAGAAGAACTGGCAATGACCCTGATGTTTTAGTTCCTATTCGAATAGATGATTTCGTTTTACAAAGGTGGAATCATTACCGCAAAGCGGATGTGGTGGAAAAAACAATTGGGGATTTCCGTGAATGGGACAATCCAGTTCAATATAGGAAAGCATTGGAGAAATTCTTGAAGGATTTAAAGGGGCTGGAAAAATAAAAAGTTGGCCGGAGTCGTTAATTTTTCTTGTGCGACCAATCTACCACTCATTCCGGCTAACTGCTACTCAAGCCCATCATGTGAGGACCTGGCAGGGGAACTCGGCGGTTTTCGCACACAATACATCTATAACGACTTTCGCCAGGCGCTTCGGCGGACAGCATTTATCTTCGGACAAATTTTCGGTCAGAGACTAAGCTTTTGTAGGGTTTCCCTTGTCTGTCAGTCGTAACTTCAGCCGATTTCCCCCAAAACTGGCTTCAGCGGCGAGCGGGAGGGCTGGCGAGGAAAATGGAAATTGAAGTCGCGGAAGATTTTTATCTTGTGCGTCTGAGCGGCGAGCCCCTAGGGGTGCAAAGGAAATAAGGCTCCATCCCAGAATCGTTACTTTATCTTTTTTGCGTATGCTACCTCCCTCCAGACCTGAAACGCCTGAGACCGGGAGAAATGGTCGGTATTCCCTTGGAACAAATATTACCGGACGGTTTCATATTCAACGCTCCAGCCAGTCAATCCCCGGTCGTCTTGACAATGCCGTGCCATTTGTAAGGCTACCTCATATCCGGACAATCTTCGGATTACCGTCTGATGCCAAAGCCGATCATTCATTCAGAAAGCATACTGAAAAGCATGACAACAGGTTGGGAAAAATAGGATCATTCAGAATGTATGTTTCTGGCCTTACAGCTTGAGGATGTGTATCGGGAGTCCATCTTGGATTTGGCTAGAAAAAAAACGGTGGCTGATTCGCACATCGCACTTGTGCAATTAACTTTCGTAGCAACGTGATTTTCTGTGTTGCCGGGTTTCGCCCCGGCGGTCGAGCCACTTTTGTTTCGGCAAAAGTGGCCAAAACCATTGACGCCCCGTCTGGCCTCATAAGAGGGGACGGACGCAAACTTGCGGAGGGCGGCCCAACTCGCCGGGCTCAAACAAGGTCCGCCTGCGGATGAGAGCGTCCCTCCCTTGGGCCAGCCGGCAGGCGTCACCGCAGCGGCGAGGGGGACACACGGATAAAGATGGCTTTGGAAATTAATTGGAATCACTTTAGGGAAAACGAGTTGTGATGAGAGCGTCCCTCCCTTGGGCCAGCCGGCAGGCGTCGGAGCAGGGGAGACAAATCTTTCAGAGACACACATGAATGAACCGGGACCCCTATATTTCTGTATGACCAAAAAAATATCGTCAAAAAAAACAGCGGGGATGTTTGTAGTTGCCTTCATTCTGCTGGCGGCCATGTTTGCCGCATGCACAAGTGGGAGCGGGCAGGATGATATTCTGGAAATTAAGTTCTGGGCTATGGGCCGTGAAGGGGAGATTGTTCCTGAGGTGCTCAAAGAATTTGAACGCGAGAATCCTGGGGTTCGTGTCGTAGTCCAGCAGATTCCCTGGACCTCGGCCCATGAAAAACTGCTGACGGCCTTTGCCGGAGACGCCCTGCCTGATGTGGCCCAGATGGGCAATACCTGGATAGCGGAGTTTGCGGCGCTTGATGCCGTTGCCGGGCTGGACGAGATGGCAGGTGCTTCTTCCGTGATTAAGGAAGAGGATTATTTCCCGGGTATTTGGGCGACGAACAGGGTTGGCGAGACACTGTACGGGGTGCCCTGGTATGTGGATACGCGGCTCCTCTTTTACCGGCAGGATATTCTCAGGGCTGCCGGGATTGTTCGCCCTCCACGTGACTGGGCTGAATGGATTCAGGCCGCTACGGCCGTGAAGCACCATGTTGGAAAAGACAACTTTGCCTTTTACGTGCCACTGAATGAATATGAGATGCAGGTGTCTCTTGCTCTTCAACAAGGGGTACCCTTGCTGCGGGACGGTGACCGGTATGGCAATTTTTCCAGCCCTGAGCTGGTAGCCGCCCTTGATTTTTATCTCGACTTTTTCCGCAAGGGACTGGCACCGCCTTCCAGTGAAACCGACATTGCCAATGTGTGGGATGAATTTGCACGCGGCCACTTTACCTTCTATTTGACCGGGCCGTGGAATATTGGTGAATTCCGTCGCCGGTTGCCTACCGATCTGCAGGATGATTGGATGACGGCCATCCTGCCGGGGCCTTCGGGTCCGGGTGCCTCGACAGCAGGCGGTTCCAGCCTGGTGGTGTTTAAACATTCAGCGCATAAAGATGCGGCATTCCGGCTTGTTGAATTCCTGTCCCGTCCAACCATCCAGCAACAGTTTTACGAGATCAGTGGCAATCTGCCGCCTCGGCGGTCAAGCTGGCGCGGAGACCGGCTTGAATCAGATCCGTATCTTGTGGCCTTCAGGGAGCAGCTTGAGCGCGCGCTTCCGGCACCGAAAATCCCTGAGTGGGAACGTATCGTGCAGGAATTGCGCATGGTGACGGAGCGTGCGGTGCATGAGAAATGGACGGCTGCCGAGGCGGCGCGTGAATTGGATGGCCGGATCGATCGCATTCTTGAAAAGCGTCGCTGGATGCTGGCGCGGGAAGAGGGAGCAGAGTCGTGAGATCCTCTGTGGCAGGTTGGCTGTTTGCCGGGCCGGCGCTGGCGATCATTGCCGTCTTTTTCTTTCTGCCGGTGCTGGCTGCCTTGGCCCTCAGTCTGACGGACTTTGATATCTATGCTCTGGCCGACCTTAGCAACCTCCGGTTTGTGGGTTTCCAAAACTATATTGAGCTGTTGCAACGGCCGCTGTTCTGGCAGGCCCTGGGTAATACGCTGTATTTCGTGCTCGTCGGTGCGCCCCTTTCGGTGTTCGTGTCACTGGCGGGGGCTCTGTTGCTGAATGGGCAGATGGTTCGGTTCAAAGGATTTTTCAGGACGGCACTGTTTGCGCCCGTCGTGACGACGATTGTGGCCGTGGCGGTGATCTGGCGATATCTCCTGCATACCCGTTATGGCTTGATCAATTATTCCCTCGACTGGTTGGGTCTCCCCGTTGTGGACTGGCTGGGTGATCCGCATTTTTCCATGCCGTCCATCATCCTTTTCGCGGTCTGGAAAAATTTTGGCTACAATATGATCATTCTTCTGGCGGGCCTCCAGGCGATACCCGGCGATTTGTATGAGGCTGCGCGGATTGACGGGGCCAATGCCCGACAGCGTTTTTTCAATGTCACTCTGCCTTCTCTGATTCCCTCACTGTTTCTCGTCGGGGTGCTAACCATGGCCGGATACTTCCAGCTTTTTGCCGAACCCTATGTGATGACACAGGGAGGACCCGTCCAGAGTACGCTCAGCATTATTTATCTGATGTATGAAGAAGGCTTTAAATGGTGGAGCCTGGGATCGGCATCCGCCGTGGCCTTTATTCTCTTTGTATTTATGATTGTGGCGGCAATCGGCCAGCTTGTGGTGATGCGCCGGTATGGGAGTGGAGTGTGAGTTTGGTTCTGGGCTTACAGGTTTAATGATAATCGGGAGTCCATCTTGGAGTTGGCGAGGAAAAACGATGGCTAATTCGCACTTCGAACTTGTGCAATTAACTTTCGTATCGAGGGGTTTTTCTATGTTGCCGGGTTTCGCCCCGGCTGGCGAGGTCCTTTTGTTTCGGCAAAAGGACCCAAAACCATGGACGCCCCGTCTGGCCTCATCAGAGGGGACGGACGCAAACTTGGGGAAAGCGGACCAACTCGCGGAGCCTGTCCTGAGCTTTGTCGTAGGACTCAAACAAGGTCCGCCGGGGAATGAGAGCGTCCTCCCTTTGGCCAGCCGGCAGGCGTCATGCAGCGGCGAGGATAGCACACAGATAAAGAGGACTTTTGAAATTAATTGGAATAACTATAGTAAGAATGTGTTGTGATGAGAACGTCCTTTCTTGGGGCAGACGGCAGGCGTCGGACTATGGGAGACGGAATGCACATGAAGAGGGGGGAGCTATACATTCTGTATGATCGGTAAGCCGATGAGAAATATGTGGAGAGGATCCGGGACGAATATTGGGCTGTCGTTCCTTTCCGTGTTTGCTTTGTTCCCGTTGCTGTGGATGCTGAGTGTGTCCTTTATGGCTCCGGGAGAGGCCAGCAATTTTCCGCCGCCGCTGTTGCCGGAGCATCCGACGCTCGCCAATTATATCAAGCTCTTTGAATATTCCAGCATGGGAAGAAACTTCTTGAATTCCCTGTTTGTCGCATCGGCGGCTACATTGTTGTCCCTCACGTTTAATGTGGCTGCCGGTTATGCGTTTGCCAAATTGGAATTTAAGGGGAGGCAATTGCTGTTCCGCGGGCTTCTAAGCGCTCTGGTCATTCCGGCCCAGGTGTCCATGATTCCGCTGTTCCTGATGTTGAAAGGGATGGGGCTGGTGAATAGCTGGATCGGTGTGCTGATCCCTTTTGTGGCCAGCATATTTGGTATATTTCTCGTACGGCAGTATGCCTTGTCCATTCCGACGGAACTGATCGAGTCGGCACGGATTGAAGGGGCCAGTGAACTACGCATTTTCCGGTCGGTCGTGGTGCCGTTACTGACACCCATTCTGATTACCCTGGGGCTGTTTACCTTTATGGCTGCATGGAATGATTTTTTGTGGCCGCTGATCGTCCTGACCGACAGTGACAAATATACCCTGCCAATTGCGCTGGCATCTTTGTCACGGGAGCATGTGCAGGATGTTGAGCTGATGATGGCCGGGGCGGTGATCACCGTGACACCGGTCCTGGTTCTTTTTCTGGCGCTTCAGCGTTTTTATATGAGCGGAAACCTTGCGGGAAGTGTCAAAGGATGAGATGTTCATACATGAGACATTCATGGTGGACATCCTGCTGCCTGTTTGCCGGGATGGCCTGGTTGTCAGTGGCCGTGTGCGCGTATGGTGAGAATACCGCCGCCAATAATTTTCGGTTAATTGACGGGTTTGAGAATGTCGGGGAATGGCGGACAATCGCCACGGAATACAGTGAGGCCTCTGTCAGGACGACAGGAGGCGTGAGAGGCCATGCGCTTCAACTGTCGTATGAACTCCGAACCGCCGGTACCGCCAATGCACATCGGGCACTCCCGCTTGATCTATCAAACAATTTCGAGATCGCATTCACGCTCAGGGGTCATGCCCCACAGTCGACCTTTGAGGTGAGGCTGGTTGATGACAGTGGCGCGAATGTCTGGTGGAAGCAGTTTCGTGATTACGAGTTTCCTGATGACTGGACAACCATCCGTATCCGGCGCAGCGATATACACTTTGCATGGGGTCCGATAAAGGACCATAATTTGAAAACCATCGCCAAAATAGAGTTTGTGATTCTTGGCGAAACCGGTGACCAGGGTACGGTCGAGTTCGATACCCTTGAACTGCGGACCTTGCCTGAACAGCCTGCCTTTGTTCCTCCTATCGTGGCAACAGCCGGTGATATCCCTGCCCCTGCCGCCGTTGACGGCAATCCGAAGACAATCTGGACTGACGACACACCCACGGGCCTGATATTTGATCTGGGCTATTTGCGCGATCTTGGCGGTCTGACCTTACGATGGGCCGAAGGTCAGATGCCGGAGGCGATTGATATGGCCCTTTCCGAGGATGGAAAAGGGTGGACGGTGCCGGACTGGCAACTGTATATTGGGCCTTCCCCCCCAGGAACTACCGGTTATGTGCGAATGGCAGACGCGTTCGGGCGTTATGTTCGTCTTTCAGTGAAACCGGCCTCTGGAGGCCAGGTTGGTTTGATAGACGCGACGGTCGAACCACCGGAATTCGGGCAGAGTGATAATGAGTTTCTGCTGTCCCTCGCACAGGCAACCAAAAAAGGATCTTATCCGCGCAGCTTCGTTGGTGAACAAATTTATTGGACCGTTGTTGGCGCTCCCCAGGGTGGCCGGTCGGCCATGCTGTCGGAAGATGGCGCCATAGAACCCGGCCCCGGGGCGTTCTCGATTGAACCGTTTGTGATTGCGAATGGGTCCATACAGGGCTGGGCCGATGCCGGGCTTAACCACAGCCTGAGGGATGATTATCTGCCCATGCCGCGCGTGCGTCGGACCCATGAGGGGCTATCATTGGAGATCAGTGCACATCGTCCGCCTGTTCCCGCTGGAAGAGAAGGCGGGATGGACGGCAATGCCCGTGATGTGGTGACCAGATATCGTGTGGTCAATACCGGCACGATCCATCGAACGCTCACCCTGGCTCTTGCCATCCGCCCCATGCAGGTCAATCCGCCCACGCAGATTTTGAACCTTGTGGGTGGTGCCAGCAAAATTGAGCAGATCGGTTGGGATGGCAAAGCGTTTCAGGTGAATGGTAACTGGTCTGTGTGGCCTGACCTGAAGCCGGACCATGTGTCGCTCGCGGGATTTGAACGGGCCGGTTTCCCGCATGTGCAGGATGCCGGGGCAAGCATGGATTCGCAAAGCCTCGTAGCTCCGGGAGGCTTCGGTTCCGGCGCCATGTATTTTCATGTTGATTTGAAGCCGGGTGAGGTTCGCGAAGTTTCTGTCGTCACGGTGCTCGGTTCTGATGACGGACGGACGCCCGACCTGGACCGCGAGGCCATCGATGCCGGTGAAAAGGCGGCAGCCGATGAATGGCGGCACATCCTCAATCAGGTGGAAATTTCGGGCCCGCCTGAATCCATGCCGATGCTCAATAGTCTGAAAACCGCGTTGGCTCATATGATGATCACGCGCGACGGGCCGGCACTGCGTCCGGGGCCACGAACCTATGCCCGTTCGTGGATACGTGACGGAGCGATGATGGGTGAAAGTTTCCTGCGTCTCGGGCAGAACGAACCTGCTGTTGAGTATGCGCGCTGGTACGCACCGCACCAGTTCTCCAGTGGCAAAGTTCCCTGTTGTGTGGACAAGCGTGGCGCGGATCCGGTTGTGGAAAATGATAGCCATGGAGAACTGATTTTTCTGATTGTGGATATTTACCGGTACACCGGGGATCGTGCTTTTGCCGAGGTCATGTGGCCCTATGTGGACAAGGCCGCGGCCGCGCTGGATGATTTGAGGCTGTTGGAACGAACGGAGCATAACCGTCAAGGTGATCGCAAGGCCTTCTATGGTCTGTTACCGCCATCGGTGAGCCATGAAGGCTATTTGGACCGTCCTGCCTATTCCTTCTGGGATAATTTCTGGGGTCTGAAAGGATTGAATGATGCGGCGTTTCTTGCTGAGGAACTTGGGCACCGAGATCGCGCAGCCGACATCAGGGCAGATGCCGCCGAATTTGCCGCAGATATTAGCGCGTCTGTCAGATTGTTGGGCGAAGAACTCGGGCACGTGCCGGGGGCCGCGGACCGAAAAGATTTTGACCCGACATCCACGACGATCGCGCTTTCACCTACCGGGGCAGCAGCATCCTTGCCGAGGGAGCTGCTGATTGCCACGTTTGAAAAAGCCTGGTCCGAGTTTGTGGCGCGGCGCGATGGCACCAAGGCGTGGAATGTTTATACCCCCTATGAATTCCGTCAGGTGAGCGCGTTTGTGCGCTTGGGAGAGCTGGAACGTGCCCATGCCCTGCTTGATTTTTATATGCGGGATCGCCGCCCGGCAGCGTGGAATCAATGGGCCGAGGTGATCGGCCGGCTTGTACGGGAACCGCGTTTCATTGGTGATATGCCCCATACATGGGTGGGATCGGATTTCATCCGGGCGGTGCTTGATCTGTTTGTTTATGCCGATACAGAAACCGGCTCACTGGTCATCGGCGCGGGTCTGCCGCGAAATTGGTTACAGGGTGAAGGTGTCCGGGTGCATGGACTGAGAACCCCGCACGGCGAAGTGTCCTATGCGGCACGTGATGAGGGCGGGCAGGTGCGTGTTGATCTGGAAGGATCGACCATGCCACCGGGCGGCTATGTCCTGCCGCCCTCGCTGAAAGGCGATGTCAGGCTGACATTCAATGGAATCCCTATGGAGGTCCTTGAGGCATCCCCATAAAACCACCTGCTGCGAACATGATTGTTGTAGACCATTAATCAAAAAGGATAAGGGTAGATGAAAAAAAACGCGACGTTTCCCGAGGGGTTTCTCTGGGGTGCTGCCACATCGGCCTACCAGATTGAGGGGGCACCGCTGGCCGATGGTGCAGGCCCGAGCATCTGGCAGCGTTTTGCCCACACGCCGGGAAATATCCTGAATGGCGATACCGGCGACATCGCCTGTGATCATTATCATCGCTGGCGCGAGGATATCGCCCTCATGAAGGAGCTGGGATTGCAAGCCTATCGGTTTTCGGTGGCCTGGGCGCGTATTTTTCCTGAAGGCAAAGGAAGCCTGAATGAGAAAGGCTTGGATTTCTACGAACGACTTGTTGATGGACTTTTGGAAGCCGGGATTGAACCGCTCCTGACATTGTATCACTGGGATTTACCGGCAGCGCTGGACGATCTTGGCGGATGGCTGAATCCGGACATTGCGCATTGGTTTGCCGACTATGGGGACGCGATGTACCGGCGGTTGGATGGCCGGGTTACAAAATGGACGACACTCAATGAACCCTGGGTGGTCACGGATGGCGGCTATTTGCATGGGGCACTGGCCCCTGGACATTCCTGTCACTATGAAGCGCCGGTTGCCGCGCATCATCTGATGCGCGCCCATGGTGCGGCCGTTCAGGCCTATCGCGCTGTCGGGGCCCATGCAATCGGCCTGGTGGTGAATATCGAGCCGAAATATCCGGCGTCAGATGATCCGAAAGATCTGGCGGCTACCAATCGCGCCGATGCATATATGAACCGGCAGTTTCTTGATCCCGCTCTCCTGGGATCCTATCCGGAGGAAATGAAGGAGATATTCGGTGACGCCTGGCCTGAATGGCCTGCCAAGGACTTCGATCTTATTTGTCAGAAGATCGATTTTGTCGGGCTGAATTATTACACGCGTGCTGTGACATGTGATGGCCCGGACTGTCTGCCTGTCAGGGCCAAGACCGTTCGCCAGCCCCACAAGACCTACACGGAAACAGGGTGGGAGGTCTATCCGGACGGGCTTTCCGATACGCTGCTCTGGCTCAAGAGTCGTTATGGTGAGATGCCGCTCTATATCACCGAGAATGGCTCGGCCTTCTTTGATCCGCCGAAAGCGATTCATGGCCGGGTCATTGATCCGGTGCGGATGCAGTACCTGAACCAGCATCTTTGCGCGGTCCGGACCGCGATTGAGAAAGGCGTTGATGTGCGGGGATATATGGCCTGGTCCCTGATGGACAACTATGAATGGTCCTTTGGTTATGCCAAGCGATTCGGCATTGTTCATGTCGATTTTGAGACTCTTGAGCGCACGCCGAAGGATACGGCCCGTTATTATTCGAAAATTATCGAATCCAATGGTGCGGTTCTGGACGAACCCTTCCTGCCTCTTTCCGTGCATACGCGTCATGGCTAGTCTGACCCTGCGAAATATTCACAAGAGTTTTGGCAAGACGGCCGTGTTGTCTGCGGTTGATCTTGATGTGCCCGATGGGGAGTTTGCGGTGATTGTCGGCCCTTCGGGTTGCGGCAAGTCAACCCTGTTGCGTACGATTGCGGGCCTCGAAGAGATCGATAAGGGAACCATCAAAATCGGTGAGACCGATGTCTCGAGGCTTTCGCCTTCCGAGCGCGGGATTGCGATGGTGTTCCAGTCCTATGCGCTGTATCCGCATATGACCGTCTATGACAACATGAGCTTCGGGATGAAAATTGCCGGAGCTTCTGCGGCAGAAATTGACCAGGCGGTGCGCGCGGCTGCCGAAACACTCGGCCTGACCGCGCTGCTTGAGCGGAAACCGAAAGAGCTTTCCGGTGGGCAGCGCCAGCGCACGGCTATTGGCCGGGCGATCGTCAGGCGTCCGCGAATCTTCCTCTTTGATGAACCGCTTTCCAATCTGGATGCCTCTCTTCGTGTGAAGATGCGTCATGAGATTGCACGACTGCACGAGACGCTTGAGACCACGATGATCTATGTCACGCATGACCAGGTCGAGGCCATGACACTGGCGGATCGGATCGTGGTTCTCAGAGATGGATGCATTGAACAGACTGGTTCCCCCAATGAACTGTACAAGTATCCTACCAACCGCTTTGTTGCCGGCTTTATCGGTTCGCCGGCCATGAATTTCCTGGCCGGGTTCGTGGTCGAGAGCCGCCGGGATACCACAACGGTACGACTTCAAAGCGGAACGACGATCCAGGTGAATGGCGTTGCCGGAGAGCTGCCCCCGGATACTCCGGTCACGCTTGGCATTCGTCCGGAGCATCTGGCGACGGGGGGTAAGCACAACTTCGTCGAGACAGAGATCAAGCTGGTGGAACCACTGGGTAGCCATTCCTATGTCTATCTGGAAACGCCGGATGCCGATGACCTGCTGATATGTCGTGCATCCGGCGATTTCGGTTTCGCGAAGGGAGACAAGCTGACGGTGTGTATTGCGGCAGACCACTGCCATCTTTTCGGGAAAGACGGAAAGGAGCTTCGACACAAACCTTCCGGAAACCTCACGACAAGTCAGGGAGATCACTGATGACCTTTTACAAGAGCAGTTTGTTGACATTGTTTTCTATCCTGATCCTGCTGATGTTGCCCGTGAGAGCCGCGTTGGCAGCATCCAATATACCGGCAAAGGACACATGGCGGGTGACCGCTTCCTCGATTCAGAGCGATGAATTTTTGCCGGGTTACCTGGCGGATAGTGACATGACGACCCGCTGGTCCAGTCAGGCAAAGGATGAGGAATGGGCTCTCGTCGATCTTGGAACGGTCGTTGAGATCACCGGCTTTACCCTGCATTGGGAGAACGGGTATTCGAACAAATACAACCTCCTGGTTTCGACCGATGCCAAGGTGTGGACGACGGTGTATGTGAACGACGACGGTGACGGGCAGATGGATGATATTTACATCCAACCCGTTTCCGCGAGATATGTCCGGCTGGATACACGGGAGAGAGCGACAAGCTGGGGGAATTCCCTCTGGGAATTTGATATCAAAGGGACTGACGACATTGTCGATATCTCCGTGGTCGCGGGTGGTGGTGCGAATACCCCGGCTCTGATGGATGGCCGCAAGGATACCGTCTGGAAAAGCGAGGCGGTTGACCGGGCAGAATTGCTTCTGGACCTGCGCAAGTCCAGAACGATTTCCGGATTGCGTATCGACTGGGGAGATCAATATGCCGGTTCGGTCGATATGGCCATTTCGATGGATGGAAAGGAATGGAAGGAGGTCTCCTCCATCTCCGTCTCGGCGGGATCACAGGGGCAATCCGATTTTGTTCCGCATGATCCATCAGAGGTCCGCTACATCAGGCTTGTGCTGACTAACCCTATGAAAGCCGGGGGCGGTTTTGGGATTAGCGATATTTCGTTGCGTGGTCCCAAGGAAGTGTTCTCCCCTTTTGTTCGTTATCAGTTTGATGCCCGGAGAGCGCCGTTCGGCGATTATCCCCCACATGTCAGGGGCTATCAGACCTACTGGACTCTGGTGGGTCTTCCCATGGATAGCGAGGAAAGTCTATTCGATGAGTATGGCAATCTGGAATCCCGGCGCGACGGCCCCATGCTGATGCCTTATGTCAAAGAGGGTGACAATCTGTATTCGGCTGCCGTCGCGGCGAACATACGACAGGAATTGCAGGACGGGTATCTGCCGGTTCCTATCGTGAAATGGGAGACCGGGAATGGACTTTATTTCAGGTCCGAGGCCATTACCAGCGGGCCTGTCGATGCCAGCATGACCTATGTGCGACATACGCTTGAAAATCGCTCCGATACTGTACGGAAGGGGGAACTCATCGTCACGGTCAGGCCCGCTCAGATCAATCCCAAGTGGCAACATGGCGGATTGTCGCCTATCAAATCGATCAGGTACGTGGGGGAAACCGGGAAACTGGTGATGATCAACGACAAGAACACCTACCTGGCCCTTTCGCCTGCCGACAGTTTCCTGGCCTCGCCATATGCTCATGGTGATATTGCCAACCACCTGCGAGGCAGGGTCGTGCTGGGCGCCGGTGCAGACCGCAAGGGCGATGCCAAATCTATTGAGGACCAGACCGGGACCGGTCTTCTCTCGGCAGCCTGGACCTATGCCTTTGAATTGAAACCTGGTGAATCCAAGGAGGTGGTGTTTGCGGCTCCCCTGCATGAGACCCTGACCAATCTGAAAACTGCCGAGGACTTCGAGACGTTGCGGCGGGAGTATGTAACCTTCTGGACCGACAAGCTTAACCGTGTGGGATTCGAGCTTGCCAACAAGGCCGTCGTCAATACCGTGAAATCGCAGATAGCCTATATCCTGTTGAACAACGATGGCGTGGTCATCCAGCCAGGCGCGCGCAGCTACAACCGGACCTGGATGCGGGATGGCGCGATCATTTCCGCCACGCTCATGCGGCTTGGTTTTTTCGAGGAGGTCAGGGCATTTCTGAATTGGTATGCCGAACGCGTGGAACCCGATGGCCTCGTGCCTCCCATTCTCTTCACCAGTGGTGAGGTGTATGACGGCTGGGGGAGGAATATTGAATGGGACAGCCAGGGTCAGTTTATCTATGCGATCATGGAGTACTATCGTTTTACCGGTGACAGAGATTTCCTGGAAAAGCATTTTGATGCTGTGCACCGGGCGATGAAGTACATTGTCACGTTGCGGGAGCGTACACTTGATCCGAAATATTATGAACATCTTGAGGCCGGTGAGCGCCTGAAGGGCATCTTACCTCCGTCCATCAGTCATGAAGGGTTCATTACCCCGATGCACAGTTATTGGGATGATTTCTGGGCCATTCGCGGTTGGGCGGACGGGATTGAAATGGCGGAAATCCTGGGTCGAAAGTTTTTAGCTGACTGGGCGAGGACTGAGTCGAAAAATTTCACCACAAGCGTCAGGGAGTCCATTGAAAAGACTATCGCCTGGAAGTCTCTCGACTATATCCCTGTGGATGCGGACAAAGGTACTCCTGATCCGACCTCCATTGCCATTGCCATGTTTCCCACGGAAGCCTGGCACGTTCTGCCTGCAGATATCCTGGACCGGACGTTCCGGAACTATTACCGGATGGTGAAAGAACGGGATGCCGGTTCTACGCCCTATTCCTATACGCCTTACGAGGTGCGGAATATTCTGGCTCTTGCAACCCTAGGGTATCGCAAGGAAGCCTTCGACCTGCATGAAATTCTGTTCAAGGGCAGGCGTCCGGCCAATTGGAATGAGTTTGCCGAGGTGGTTCTGTCCGACAGCCGCAAGGGTGTGTATATTGGTGATATGCCACATACGTGGGTCGGGGCAGGTTATGTGAATTCTGTCCGTGGCCTTATCGTGATGGAAGAGGATAAAAGCAAAACCTTGAATCTGCTGTTTGGTACCCCACGCGAATGGCTTGTGGGCGATGGAATTGCGCTTTCGAATTTTCCCACGCATTTCGGAAACCTGATGATGCAGGCGAAGTGGGATGACACCGATCAGAGACTGAATCTGGATGTGGATATGCCAAAAGACACGGATAGAAAAATTTATGTGCGCTGGCCAATCCACATGGAGGGTAAGCCTAAGCAGGTGGCCGTTGAGGGCGATGACAGCTACCGTGTGGATGATCACGGTATCTGGTTCTCAGGCAACAAGTTCACGTTGATGGCCAAATGGTAAATTGTCGGATTCTCAACGTGGCGGCCTGCCCGGATCAACCGTATGCCAGAGATACTGCCGTGGTCCTTGCATGGGGACGAACACCTCATCGAGGTGCCGCGTGTTACTCAGGCGACCTTTGGGCGTGATTGATGATTTGAGATGAAACACGACAAGGGCGGAAGGCGGGCATGTGGGTATGGATCACACCCGGCTCTCAAAACCCGGTCAACGTGAACATTCACATTACTACTGAGACGTGAGGAGATCGCTTGATGGTTATGGCTTGGCGTATGTGTAAGACAAAGAATCTGGCGATCATCGGGATGCTGTGTGTGGTGGTGGGCCTGCAAAGCGTTAATGCTGCGGGAGCAACCACGGTGCGCTACGCCAAGAATATGAGCTTTCCGTCACAGTGTGCGGAAGAGGACAATGTGAATATTCCGATCTATGGCGGTTATGTGTCCGACTATCAAATTACTGCGACCTTTCCGACCTATTATCCACTCCAACGCGGGCAGAAGGATCTCTGTATTGGAGATCTCACCAACTGCGAACGGGCGTGGGATATGCGGCCAACGGCGCAGATTGCCTATTACGATGCGGCGCAACAGAAGTTGAAATTTGTCTGGCAGTCGCCTGGCTTCTATTGGTATCCGATTGAAACGCCGGATGCGGTCAATGCGGATGTCGGACAATATGTGTCGCTGGCGTATCCGCCGACTGACCGGTATTGGGTGGGCTTAGGCGCGCCACCGGCTATGGCTTATTATGACGCGGTCAAACAAAACCTCATGTATATTATCCGGGATGAAAATGGGAAGTGGCGCGAGCCGGAGATTGTCGATGCTACCGGCGATGTCGGAAAATACGTCTCGCTGCGCATTAGTCGGGATAGGCGGCATCACGTGGTCTATTACGATGCGGATCACGGGAATTTAAAATATACCTACAAGAGCAATCCGGATGCAGTGGGCGGATGGGCAACCCCAACGATCCTGGACGCAAACGGCGATGTCGGGCAGCAGGCGGCCATGGCGATAGGTCCCACGGGCAGCCTGCATGTGGTGTATTACGATGCGGACACGAAGGATTTGAAATATGTCATGAATGACGACACGCATGGATGGTCGGCGCCCGTGGTCCTGGATGCCGTCGGGGATGTCGGGACCTACGCCTCAATGAGCCTGTACTATGAGGGTTGGACAGAGAAAATGAACGGGGCGTATGAAGGGCATTATCCGCATATCACGTATTACGATGCGAGCAACGGAAATTTAAAATACATCTATCAGGATGAACAGGGGTGGTCGATCCCGCTGGTGTTGGATGCGGCAGGAGATGTCGGTCAATATACGTCGACGGCGTTTGGTCCGGATGGGGCTCTGCATGTGGCGTATTATGATGCCACGAATAAGGATTTAAAATACCTTTACAAAGACGCCGCCGTAGCACAATGGCCGGTGGGGATCGTTCTTGATGCGGTGGGGGATGTTGGACGGTTTGCCTCGCTGGGAGTGACGGCAAGAGGGTATCCGAATATTGCCTATTACGATGCAGACAATCAGAGCTTAAAATTTCTGGCGAAGACGAAAATGACCGCACCGCAGTGGGATACCCCTCAGGTCCTCGCATCCGGTGCCGCCGGTCAGTATGCGAGTTTGGTGACCTCGGGTTTTGTGGACATCGCGGATCTCGACGGTAAGGACATCTACAACGACGGTGATGTGGCGGTTCGCGTCATGGATGTGTCCGGGTGGCCCTATGAATCGGGGATGGCCGTCAATATCGTGGGTGGACCATCGGAGCCGGACCACGATTTTATCCAGCTTCTCAAACGGACGGACGACGATCATGCCCCCCCGCAAATATTTGTGCTCTATGCCAATGGATACGCGCGGATTATTACGCAACCCCCGGTGGGACGGGAGGAGCGGGTCTGTTTCGGATCCTCGATGATTATTGGGCCGGCGGCAGAGGACCCCTTGTTTCCGTTCATTCCGATCGAGAGGCTGGATATCGATCCGCACACGATGACCATCAAGGTGCGATATAAAAACGGATCGTCCGCGGTATTGCAGCTCCAGGCCGAACCGGGCAAGACGACGGTGCGCGTGACGGATGTGACGTATGACACCCTCACCGCGCCGTTTGTTACCATGCGTTCCATGTGGGTGGCCAATGATAATAGCGATATCTCCCGTATTCAGGCCGCATCCTCGTCCGGTGTCGTGCAGACGTACCCGATCGATCCGAACCATGAGGAATGGACAACGATCCCAGGCGATTCCTGGAGTTTTGACCGGCCTACCTATTCGCGGCACAATACCTCGTGCCCGGATTTCAAAATCGAAGTGCTGGGACCAATAGGCTACCTTGTGACCCAGCAGGCTGAGGACTACCGCTCGGGTACCCTGCTGAAATCGCCCCGCAAGACGGCGTCCGCGGGACACACGATACGAGGGACGGGAGAAGCGAATTATGTGTTACACCTGACCGAGAACATTCCGAACCCGAGTATTCGTCTGAGATATACAAAGGGCAAAAGTGCTGATGATAAGGTTACGATCTCTGTTGATGGCCGGCGCCAGTCGACGATCGAGTTGGACGATCGGGGCGTCTTGGGGGATTATGAGGTGACGCAAGAGATGCGATTATCACAGGCGCTCTCCGCCGGTTCCCATACGATCAAATTGGAGGTGCTATCGGATACCGGCGCATTGGAATTGGACTATTTTGTCATCCAGAACCAAGCCGAACTTCCGAATCAGTAGGAAAGCCGATGTTTCATCCTATCCGACCACGGGGTGTCTTTGTCCCGGTACTTGCGCGCGCCATCGAGGGTGCCCTTGCGTATGACGCGAAGCAATTCCGTATGATCAGTTAACCAGACAGTGGTTGCATGTTTTGCCTGTTGGTGTAACATCTTTTAATTATTCAATCGTCCTGCCATGTATTCCGCCGAGAATCCAAACTGCTCCTGTCCATTCTAGAATACCGTTCCAACATTCCTTTTCCAACGACGATTCAATCAATACCCTTTCCTAATCCTGATTCCTTTATTTCAGGGAGAATCGAGAGGGCATTGTTTTTTGCTGATTGGCAATGGGCCGACTTCGGGTCAGAAAACGGGTGATGGATTGGGAGGAGCCTCGGATATTTCTATGTCCGTCTCCAGAGGAAATTGTTCATTTTTAATCTGCGCGATCTATAGTAGAATCCTTTTTCATAAGCCAAGAGTGAATGGGGAGATTTTTGTATATGTGTACCTTCAATCTATAATAGTTAGGGAATTGGGGCCATCTATGGGAAATGTGGTAAGTGGACGCCTATCAGGGCATATACATCGCTGTCGTGATTTAAAATCCAGGAAGAACCATAAGGCTATCTCGGGTAGGTTTGCCTTCTTCGTGAGCCTTCTTGCAAAGGGGTCTGTCATGCGGATTGGGAAAGTCACTATGCAATTTACGCTCGTCACGTTGTTCCTCCTTGCCGGATGTGGAGGAGTGCAGTCCGGACAAACTACTGCATTGAAAGGTTCCCAGTTGCCAGGAGAGCAAGGTTGGGAGGTTTCCACCAACGCTGTTCGCCCATTGGACGTGGTGACCAATGGGAGTCATTTAACGCTCAACACGATTGGAGTCTTAAGAGCCATCGACCAACTTCCAGGGAAAGCGTTCATGTGGTTTTATAAAGAGGTTCCTTTTGACTTCGAGACAGGGTTCTCCATTGAGTTTACTTTACAAGTGCACAAAGTAGAGCAACCGCATAATTTTCTTGATTCGGGCATTATGTTTCACGGTTCTATCGACACCTCTGACGGTAGTTTTGCAGAAGGACCACGAAGTCATATGATCTTTTTTGATGAGGATGCCATTGGATGGGGAGACGAGAAAGGGACGTTTAAAATTGATACGACTGATACCTTTCACACCTACACTTTAAAGGTTGAGGGTGGAAGATTTGCCAAGGTGTACGTTGATGGAAAGCCAGCTTTGAAACGAAATGACTGGGTGGGGATACCCAGAATCGGCTTTGGGGATATGACGAATGATGATGGGGTCAATGGAAAGTTTTCTATCGGTGACATTATTGTGACCTCCGATCCTCAACGCTTCCCTTCGCGACCTGCCCCCCGCCGTCAACTAATCCCTCCTTCACGACGTGGTAGTTAGGCCACCCATTTATTAAACAAAAACATAGAATCACCATCTGAAAAGTCTCGAAAGATTTGAGGTGGAGCCGGTGGCTTCAGTTATTCATGGGTGGACAGAGGGATATCTGTTGGTCTGCTGGTGATTGGATTTTTAGGGGAACAAAAGGTATTTGTTTATTGGTCTAATTTTTCCCATTCCTAGACCCCGCATAGGATTGGGATTGTAGAGGGAATAATTCTTTATAGGTCTTTTCCCATTCTGCTAGGGGGTCTTTGTGGCCTTTTGAAACGATTTCAAGAAAGGAGCCATATTGTAGGGCTCGAACACCATCAATGATCTGTTTTAGGCCATATTCTTTGCGAAAATTATATTCTGTAAAAGCTGCCGAGGCACATTGAAGGGGAAAGAACCAGTCTCGCTCCTGATTGGTATGGTAATCCTTTAAATAAAGCCGTATTTCATTAAATATTTTGCAATATTGATTGGCCCTCAACCATTTGCCCCACACTAACATATAGGCCTCATCTTTTGTCGGTCTCGTTTTTTGCTTCCAGTCCAATTCTCCAGTGTCTATGTGTTTTTGGGCAAATTCAGGCAGGAAGTCTTTTAATTCGCCAGAAATACCATTGAAACCGGATAGCTTATGGCCAGGCTCAATCATGAATATTTCACAATCCACCTGGTGCAACATGGACTCAAGCAACCCTTCGCGGTTGGCCAATACTCTATCGGGAGCCTGCCATAGGGTTTCTGTAACATTACAAATTTCCTGAACGATCTTTTCCTTCGATGCTTTAGAAAGTTTTTGAATACACTCATGGGGTGATTCATTGATATCTTTTTGTAAATGAGTCAGGACAATTTCATAAAGTGGGTTGGGGGGTATTGTTTTTCTGCGAATGAACATCCCCCGTAGTTTTTTTAACAACCCCATACAAAACCTCGACGCGTAAGGAGTAGATTTCCAATACCAGGAGATTCATGAAGAAAAAAAATCGATATGAAAGCTTTTCCCATCTCTGCTTATGCTCTCACGTATTTCCTTGAAATCTTTTTTTTAAGCCGGCTTCTGGCAGATTTGGGTTTGATCAAAGTATGGACGTTCTATGCCAGCCCACCAAATCTATCTAATGTAAGGTGAGCAGTAACCAGGCCTTAACAGCGATACAATTTAATATAGCCAGGATTTGTCCTATTGGCCAGAGAATGAATGTAGCCGGATAAAGGAAACAGGAAGGTTCACCCTAGGTGTCTTTGGGCAAATTGGCGAGACAGTATATTGCGATTCCAGCAGGTATTATGAACGAGCTGAAAAAGTCGACTACAGCTTGTTTTACCAAACTATCTCCATCTTCTCCTTCACAGGTTCTTCTGCACACGAATCTCTTTCCCCCTCCCGTGAACTAGGAGCGGAGACTGGCGACGGTAATATTTTGAATTCCGCGCGGATGGCAGGGTGGTCGCTAAGAAGATCTTCGTACTTTTCATTAGGAGATTGTCTGCCTCGGTTAACAGGATGCCGGAAACGTTGATCTTCCGATCCAGGGCTGATTAACTCTATCCTCGCCCCTTGACCTTCTCGATAGAAAATGTAGTCCACTCGATTTTTCCAATAACCATTGGGTTCTGGACGTGCATTGCTGTCATTGAGAGCCAACTCATCAAGGAGATAGTGTTTTAAAATTCGGTAGTCTTCTCCTGAGGCCTCAGTTCCCCCATGGTCATATTGTGAGTTGAAATCACCCCCGAGAATGAAGGCCCGATCTTTCGATAATTTCTTGATACATTTTGCAAGAAATTTAATCTGCTTTTTTCGAACAATTCGGTCTTCCTCATCTCTCCCGGCATCCAGGTGCGTATTGTATACGTCAAATTCTGCGCCATTTGGAAGACGAACCGGCACGCGAAGAAGCCCCTTGGTCGACCAGCAATCATTTTTCCTACTTAACCATCCTTCACAATCTGGAAGCGGTACCTGTGTGACTCCCCCTTCCACAGCTTTATAGTAGGGTGAAGCGATGGTCAGCCCCGACCCATAGGGGACACGGAAAGGAATGCCGGGACTATTAAATAAATGAAACCCAACATTGACGATTTTAATGGGAAGGGTTACCAGCCATAATGGGGCCAGCGCTATCCGTGGCCCGTTCCCCTGTTCTATGAGCTCATAGGTGAATTCATGGACAATTTGCCGGTGAAATTCAAAATCCTCTTGTAATAATACGAAATCATAATCCATGAGCAACCAGGCCATCAGGCCACTTCGGGTATCATCATTCCTCACATCTACCCCGACATACATGGAATTCAGGATCGGAGAAATTCCGTGAACATTGTAAGACAGAAACCGAACGGTACAGGGCACAGGTTTCAATGACTCCGATTGGTCCGGAGAACATACTTCGCGTGGTGTAAAACCTTCTGCCATTGAAAATTCGTAACCGAAATCCATCAATATCATGCTAAGTAAGAAGACAGCCTTCATCAAGTATTTTGGTATGGCCATATTTCACAACTCCTTTTCTATTCCCGAACTCGAATTCATAATGACGACCTCATCAGGGGAACTGAGGCATTCAACTCCAACAATTAAACCTCCCCTACTTTACTTACCTCAGTTTAAAAATCAAGTGTTCCTCACATAATCTTCTGAGCTATATTTTTTTAATGAAAGAAGCAGAAGATGGCAACATGCACACGACGGAATCACTCTCCCGCCTTCAAGGTTGAAGCGGTCTTGGCCATTATCCACGTGGATTGCACGTTGGCTGAATTAGCTGAACAGTTTGCCGCAGATCCCAATCAGATTCAGAATTGAAGAAGCAACTGATCGGCAAGGCAGAGAATGTGTTTGGAGCCTGTGTGGCGGCTGCTGCCGACCATGAACAGATTCAGCAGAAGCTGCATGCCAGGATTGGGCCGTTGACGATGGAGAAGGAATTTTCAGCTACCGCGCTTGGATCCGGTCGATGACTGAGCGCAAAGCCATGATCAAGGCCACGGCAGAGCCCTCGGTTATCCGCCAATGTGATGTGTTGGCTGTACCACATGGACGGCAAATGGCGATGGGTCGAAAATGTGTTGGTCGAACGGCTGTGGCGTAGCGTGAAGTACGAGGATGTCTACTTGCGGGCGCATGAGGCCCCTGCAGCGCTACGAGTGGGACTCACGCACTACTTCCACCTTAAGCACTGTAGCAAGAAGATGGTAGCCCCAATCGGTTTTTACAGGTAGAGGGGAGATATAGGGTTGCGAAAGAGTCCGTCCGCCACAACTTAATAGGGTGAATAGGGTTGCAGCGGTCCCCAATGCAGTCGATCATACGTCCGCAGCCGGTTCATTTGGTTTAAGTCATGTTGTAGAGCCTCCTGCCGGTAACGCTCGTGTTGTTGCCGTTGTTGTACACGCTGTTGTTGGTACCACGTATCGAAGTTTTGCAACGACGCTGGGGAAGAAGGGATAGGGGTTTGGTCATAGTAGGACCTTGGAGGAGTCGGGTGAAGCTGTGAAGCCGGTCGCCAGGGATCTTCGCCAAATTGGGCCCAGGTACTTCCTGCCATACCCAGGAAACATCCAAAGAATATTATTGCTCGCATGCGGTAGCCCTCCTGTAAATGGGGAAAAAGATGTTCCCAAATGGCCGATCATTTGGATCAGGGGGTAGCGTGGCAAGATTCACAAATAAAGGCAATTCATCAAATAGGTAATGAAAGTAGAGTTTCTGATACCTTCGCCTGTTGTTGTTCCCGCTGCGGCTCGTTGGAGGTCTTTTCCCGGGTGGCAATCTCCTCCCGCACATCATCTGGCATGGCCGATAATTGCTGTCCGACCATAGAAGTTTTCTTATCAAGCCCCAGTTCAGAAAGTGTGAGAGTGCCGTTCTCTTTAGGAACCAGACTGTTTCCGATGCCTTTCGTCCCCAAATTTTTTCTTCCTGGCTTTCAGCATGGTCCCAGTTGGGCCAACGCCTCTATTTTCGGGGCATCTGAGGGCAATAATCGTTGGAGAGAGCGTCAATCGTGCCCGAAAGGGAGCCTACCTCGCGGACTTGTTAGGAGTATTTCCGAATTGCGGAGAGAAGCTGATTTTGCTGTAGACTGGCTGGCGGAGAGGGTGGGATTTGAACCCACGGTCCCTTGTGAGGACAACGGTTTTCGAGACCGTCCGAATCGGCCACTCTCGCACCTCTCCGTGTTCGTCTATGTTATGCGGTAGGAACTGGTTGGATACTCCGTAGTTGCTGAAAAAAATTCTGTAAGATCGCTCGACAATCATCTGCCAGGATATCTGAGCCTACTCTCACCCGGTGATTAAATCTGGTCTCTGCTGTGAGATTGCAGATTGATCCACATGCGCCGGCCTTCGGATCCCATGTGCCAAACACGACACGGGCAATTCTGGCCTGAATGATGGCTCCGGCACACATGGCGCAGGGTTCCAATGTGACATAGAGGGTGGTGTCGGTAAGACGCCAGGATCCCAGTGCGATGGAAGCGGATCGAATGGCCATGAGTTCGGCATGGGCGGTCGGATCTTGTGTGCTCTCCCGTTGGTTGAAGCCTGTCGCGAGGATCTTTCCATTCTGGACCAGAACTGCTCCGACCGGGACTTCTTCCGCACGAAAGGCTTGATGCGCCAAGTCCAAGGCCATGCGCATGAATTGAGTATCCGTGATTGGATCCAATATCTCCATGGTCATATTAAAAAGGGAAGTTGAAAGATGATTGTGTGAGTGAAAGTTTTTGTTCCGAAAAGCAAAAAAAATGGTAACATAGCCACTACCTGATGTATAGCCAACCCACCTGGAAATCTTGGTGAACTCTTCCGCCAGAATCGTGTGTCAGAGGCTCGTTCCTTTGGAAAAGGTCCAAGCCATGTGGCAGAGTCTTGCACACCACTTTTTTGAGAATCGGTTACCTCTGATTACGATTGAGTGGAGCACACGGTTAACCGCATCGGCTGGCCTGTTTGTGAGTCAGATTGGCCCAAGAAGCTGGTGGGCTTCACGTGATTATCGACAAGGCGCGGCTCGAGTGATTAGGCTGTCTGCCCCCTTGCTTCGCGATCAACCCGAAGAGGAACTGCGGCGAACGTTGGCACATGAAATGATTCATCAATGGCAGTTTGATATTCGGAAGCATCGCCCGTCTCATGGGGCAGAATTTCGAGAGATGATGCACCGGATGAATGCGGCGGGACTCGGGGTGACCGTTCGCCATCAGTTGAATGTGGCTGTTCAAAGACATCATCGCTATGCCTGGCAGTGTCTCCAATGCGGAATGGCCTACCATCGACAACGACGAACGATTATTCCGACTCGACATATTTGTAGCCGATGCCGAGGAAAACTTGTAGAAATTGTGTTAGACCACACTCACAAATCCCATGAGGAATCGATGGACGGGAGAGGAATAAATCGCGGAGCGCATCAGGCAGAAGATGAATCAACTGGGCAGATGTTGTGTGTGGGTGGAATGAGGGACGGCGAAGCCTTATCGACGAAAGGCGTCTTTACCACGGATGACTTCCGCGAGGAGTTTGTCGGCGAGTTTTGCGGCCCGACGATGGCGCCACCAACGAATGGTAATAGCATAGATCACAATGGTTCCTAGGACGAGCAAGAGGCCTGTTGTGATGTTGTCCATAGAGGGAGTGTAGAAGAATAAATTTCCAGATGGCAAGGTGGGGGGACGTCTTGGGAACGGGGGGCGGTACCTGAAGGAAAATAGCTTTACCTGGGCGTGCATAATTATATGAAAGTATTATGAAATTTGGCGTGCTCCTTGGAATATAGTCATAATTAAAAGGGGTTGTACGTTCTCCAAATGGACATCCTGATTCTATTCGCATCCTTGGTCGTCATTTTGTTAGGGGCGGAGGCGTTCACCAACAGTTTAGAACATTTTGGAGAGCGTCTCGGGATTTCGGAAGGCGTCACAGGTTCAGTGTTTGCGGCGGTGGGAACGGCATTGCCGGAAACGATGGTGCCGATCTTTGCCATCTTGTTGTCATCGGGTTCTGAAGCGTTGCGGCACGAGGTTGGGGTGGGGGCTATTCTCGGGGCGCCTCT
>JBGSSO010000370.1:0-15469 GCA_041737015.1 Nitrospirales bacterium | reverse complement strand
GAAATTGAGAGGGTGGCTATTCTTTCATTACTCAGGCTCAGAACTCAAGGGAATTAGCCAACTATTTATAAACTGTTTTATGGCGCTGACCGTTGACTGGATTTGTGAGATGAGGGTGAGGATTATGGGTGAAAGGCATGGGTTGGTATCAGAGGTGCGTACTGCTCCCAAAGTTCCCTTTATATTCGATTCGCTGAATTATGTTCTAGGCTAGGAATGAGATCGTCATACGAAATGATGGGAACCGGCCCACATTGCGTCCAGGGATGGAGGAAACTTGACTCTCCCAAATTCCATTTTTAATAGATTGTCCTTGCCAAGACACTAAAATCTGACTTCGGTTTGAACATAAAAATAATTGGTATCATTGGCCGGAGGATTTCCTGGCACATCAGTCTGATTTTTAATATAAGAGCCCTTAAAGAAGTGTTCATAGCCGGCATCTATGGTCAAGCTTGGTGAAGGACGCCATTGAAGTCTGACTTGCAGATCCTGTCCTAAAAAATTTCCTGCGGCTCCGGTTGGATCTTGCATGCCGGAGTTGACCCACTTATCTTGGGATTGGGCCAAATACCAGGCCCGGTATTTCACATTGATATCCACCGTTGGGAGTGGGTGAGTGATAAGCCGGATGCCCGGCGAGCTGATGTTGGAACGAAAAAAAGGTCCGAAGAGACTGGTTGAGGTATATTCAAAATTTCGCGCACCAAAGAGGCTATCGAAAGTATGGCTCGTGTTCCCGTTAGGATTTTTTGTGCCACTGGCATAATCGTACATGGCCGAAATCCTGGGTGACCATGGAAAGGCAAAGGTATAACCAAGTGAGATATGTTGGAGATAGGCAAAATGATCCATGTTGTCCAATGTGCCGAATTGCCAGGCGGATTCCGCTTCATAATCATACGCTCCAATTTCCGGTTGTTGAGAGACCCGGATTCCTAAGGTTGAATGTTTACGTTGGGTTCCTCCGTCCTTCTCATTTTCATCTCTGCCAAAATAGTAGAATTGGGTCCGAGCCCAGGAAAAGTGGGAGTTTTCATATGAAAGCCCCCAGAAATAATTGCCCCCATTGGTAAACATGGCAAGGCGATCAGTTTTGTCGTCAGTGGTGACCACTTCCGAAAAAAAAGCCCGGAAAAACCACTGATTGGTATCAGCGACTCTCCAATGAATACCATCAAAGGATTGGGCGGTATTTGGAAAATGAGAACGGGCTACGAGACGTCTGGATCCGATATCCATATTGATGCGACCGACGTGAAGATCCGTTCGAAGGGCGGTTTCCAGGAAATTTTCGAGGGTCGCAGAAATAAATAATTGTTGGACATTGGCCTCGTTAAACGTGGAAGAGCCAAGGACGTCTGTATCGGCTGCTTGGCCGGAATTCGCTCCTTGTAACTCTAGCTCCGCCCGGAAAACCTTCCATTTGGTTGTGGCCCGGAAGCGGGTTCGCTGGCCCCAAGCCCAGGTACTGCCTTTCTGGTCGGCCTTAAAAGGGTAATCAAATCCTTCTCGACGAACTCGATTGGTAAAGCCCAGATCTAACCACTCAGGGGTATTGAGCGCGGCCGATAAATACCGCGGCCATTTGATAACGGTTTCTTCCTGAATAAGCACTTGATCAGGATATTCCTTCCAGGTCCACTGCTGAGCGTTTCGAATCCGCTCCCATATATTTTGAGGAATTTCTCTGGTTCTTTTCCTGACTGCATCCAATCGCCAAAGCAAGAAAGGATCATCTATGGGAGGAGTTGGATGTTTGTGGGGTTCTTCGCCCCCTGAAAAGGATGCAATCAGCAGAATCCAACAGAAAGAAAGAGCTAGGACCTTTCCGGCATTCCTGATGTGGGTGAACCCTATCCGCATGGAAGTTAAACTATGGATGAAGTCCGGGCTTAGGGTGGGCTAAAGTGTTGAATATGCCAATCTCCCGGGTTCCTGAGAAGATCATAAATTTCGCCATTAAAAATTAAAACGCCAATTTGGCGCCCAGCCAGGTGTTCAGATTTTTTAACCCCTTCTCAAAACTCTCTTTTCGATGTGAGCCCTGAAACCCGGCCGTTATCTGAAGAACCTCGTTCACCCGGTACCGAGACGCAATGTCGCCCTGGATCACATTTTCATGTTGTCCCTTGCGTTCATCACCCTGGATACCGGTGGTCCATCCGTTAAATTCATAATGAAGTCCCATCTCCAAGCCAAGACGTTCTGTGATCTTATATTCTACTTCTCCGGTCACGAAATGATTGAAGTACGAGGTATCATCTTGTAGGTCTGGCTGCTTGCGTCCATCAGCCAACCCTCGTTCATAATGGTAGCCCAGGGCCAACCCGATCTTCTGTGTGGGTGTCCATTCCACGTGCGTCCCGATAGTCCAAAACCTGGTATCCCGTTGCCTAAAGGGTTTATCGTATTCCCGCAATCCATAGCGGCCATAGAGAATAATCCGCGCATCGTCCACACCGGGAATTTGTTGAGCAAGCCCTCCTGCCCAATAATTGGTGGTGACCTCTTCATTTTTTACTTGTGGTGGCTTTCCGTCAGACTCCTCAAGTGGCCGCACCTCATTCTTTCCTAAAAACAGATCGGGTCCGAAAAAATAGCGCATGATGAGGGTCGTGGAAGAGGTCAGATTATGAGAGGCCTCCACACTCAGTGACCCGTGATTGAATTGGGTATTGTTCGTAAACACAAACCCTTGTCCGCGGACACCCAATTGGGTCGGTCGACCCATCAACGAGAAGGACTTCATCATGTGTGCCAGAGGTTCAAACACCACATCGTCTCCTTGGTTAGCGAGAATGCTATCAATAACCGGTTGAGTGGGGTCCTGGTTTCGACTCAGCCGCCTGGTCGAGGAGAACAGGGCTGCATCGTCGGTATAATAGACATTGCTCTCGCCAGTGACTGTCCACTCGGCAAACGACGGAGATGCAAAAAAGAGAATCCCAATGAGAAGAGATAAAAAGAGCGGCATGTGAGCAGTCTTTCCTGTGTCGGTACGTCTCAAGAACATCAGTCGTCGGGTCCGCAGTTGGCGGCCGACATTCATCCTCCTTGCGTCATTCCTGCGTGTCTGGGGCAGATATTTATCTGAACGCACACACAGATAGATTCCCGATTGCACATGTCGGGCTGACTTGTGTGGAGAGATTCCTGATTGCACATGTTGGGAATGTCCAGAGTGGAAAGATTCCCGATTTAACCTTCAGAAATGACGAGGTTGGGAATCCCTTTGCAGGGAAAAATAGAAAGCCGCGTTTCATTTTCAAAAAAATCCAGGTTCATCCTTCATCAGACATTGTCTGAGCGGCCATGTCTACGTTTTTACAGTTCAGGCCCACCATCCCATCGGCCTCAGCATGTTGGGAAAGACGCCAGGTTTTTTAACGTATCTATTCACACAGATGCAATCACAATCCCACCGCCCATCTTCGGAACTTCCTTGAGGAGGAATGTCGGACCTGAGCGTGGTGAGTCGAAAAGGGTGAGAAGTGTCTGCTATAGTTTTCTGCCAAAAAACAGGAGCAGGCAGAAAACATGCTGGACGACCACCAATTTACACTCCTGATCGTCGCGGTGGGACTAGGAGCCCTTCTGGTTTCCTTTAGCACGGTCTATCATAAGGAGATTGATGTTCTCACGGCAGAATTAGAGGTCTTGCAAGGGGAGCCATCGAGCCTCAACGAAGGGGAAAATTCAGAAGCCATTGAGGCTTTCACGAAACAGAGGGCAGAAATCGCTCAAAGACTTGAGTCCCTTGCTCTGAGTCTTCGCCATGCCATGATTTCTGTTGTTCTTCTCCTGTTCTTTCTCATCCTCTTAGCTCTCAGGATGTTCCTCTGGGCCTGGCAAGCACAGCCAGATGTCATGCCAAGGAGGGTCCCTGGTCGATTCCTCTGGTTTGATCGGGTACTCGTGTCAATTCTGGTTGTCCTCCTTCTCCACCTTGGTGTGTCTCACCTCGTGTTAGGTGTCCCATTGTTTTTTTAATTAACCGATGGGAGACTCATCCTTATCCGAAGGTGGTCGAAGCTCCGGGCTTAGGCCTAGTCGGTAAGCGCCTGGGAACTTACAAGAAGTTTCCGACATGACAAAAGGCGGTCAGTCTCAAGGTCGACCAAGTGAAGGAACGACACAGCCATCCCGTGCAAGCAGATCGAAACCTGCAGGCATGCGTCTTGGGCAGTGCCCCCTCCGATGATTACACTGAATCCGAAATCCGGGAATGCGGTTAATGCTGTAAAAGAAAGGGTATGACTAATGCGATGTCTCATGAGGCTTTTCGTTTTGTTGTCGTTGCCGGTCTTTTTCGGGTGCTCCAGTATCTCTGTCAGTTCTGATTTTAATGAGTCGACTGACTTTAGTGAGCTGAAGACCTTTTCCTGGATGCTGAAAACGTCAGAAGGAGACATCGATCTTGGTGGAGGCAATCCACTGGCCCGGGAAAGGATTCAGGATGCGGTCGCAGCCGAGCTTGCAAATAAGGGATACATTGAAATCATCGATGGAAATTCAGATTTCCATGTGACCTATTATGTTGGTACAGAAGAGAGAATTCAGGTGCAACCTATGCAAGGCCCCCTCATGAGGCCGTACCGGATGGGTATGGGCTACGCAGAAGTTTACCAATACGAGGAAGGTACGCTCATCCTCGATCTGCTTGATTCGAAGAAGCAGCATGTCATCTGGCGTGGGGTTGCCAAAGGCGTGGTGGATTGGCAAGGATCCCATGAAGAAAGGACGAAGCTGATTGATGAGGCCGTCCATAAAGTTCTGGCACAATTTCCCCCCAAACGTTCCTGATGCGTCACGGTCGGCTGTGTGGAGTCTGATAGCCCAAGGGATCTTTTAGGGACTTTTCTTGATCATAAGGGACAGTGACTCAAGCAATCGGAAAGCCCTTTCCTTTCTTTGGCATGGGGATGCATGGCCGTTCGTCGTGAAGCGGACGCGGTCGTTTTGGGTTTACAAGCAGGCTCGACATTGAGACGGGGAGCTTCACTAAATCTTTCAGATTATGATAGTATTTTCTTGGTCTCGTAGAAGTAGTTTATTTACAAAGGAGGAGCACATGGAAGCTGTGATTGGTGGTGTGGTGGTCGGAGCGGTCGTTGCAGTGGCTGTTCCCTCGATTGCGTCGGGAATAGGATCGGTACTTCGCCCCCTTGCCAAAGAAATTATTAAGGGCGGTCTTGTCGCCTACACCGCTGTTTCAGAAATGGTTTCTGAAACCGGGGAACAATTCAATGACATTGTTGCTGAGGCAAAAGCAGAAATCGATCATCACGATAAAAAAATGCCGCGGGCTAAAGCGCAGCATGCTTGACCACAGATTTCGCCTACTCTTTTCAGACTATAGCACTCTAAGCTTCTGGAAATTTTATTCAGGAAGCAGATGGGGCTGTTGCCAGGATTCAAATGGGGTCTGGAGTAGTTTTTGAAGTAGTTGACTGGTGGTCGGTTCTGATCAACAGGGCATCCTGTCCGAAATTTCTTAAGGCTTTGATAATGCCCCCAGACAAATTTTTCATTGGTCATGACTGGCACTGGTTAGGTCGGTAACATAAAGATTCGTTCGGCATGAAGAACTGCACTGGCACAGAGGGTCAAGCTTTAATATTTCCCTCAGTAGTCAAGCGCGTCCCTTTAATGACAGGTTTTCCACCTGAAATTTAGGATCGACAACGATCCGTTCTTTCCAATTCATCGTTCTTCTGGCAATTGTGGATCATACGGAAATTATGGATCGAGCCCTTCGACGTTACTCTCAGGACAAGCTCTAGAAGGCTCCGTGCCTCTGCTTGTCATCCTGAGAGAAACGAAGGATCTGAGCCCAGCCTAACCAGTCTATGGCTCAGCCAGATGCTTCGCGCTGCTCAGCATGACAATTCTGTTGAGGATGTCTCCCACCTGGTTTTCTTGGCATCCTCAAACGTGTATGGACTCCATCAGGATTCATCTGTTCAGAATGATGAGCGCTGTGTGGCGTAGAACCCTATATTTTGTATGATCCGCAATTGCTCCTAAGGTTTCCCCACCAAAGAGTGCCCAAGCAGGACGTTCTCATTCAAGTTTCATTCGATTGATTTGCTCGGTGGCTTCGGAAATGTCCTGAATCCCTTGGTAGTTGTACTTTATAGGGGAAAAGGAAGGTTTTCCTTTCTCTAAGAATTCCTTCCTCCCAAGTTAAAGCTTTTTGGTTCTCATGGAAGGCCAGATGCCTCGGTCAATTTAAGGAAGGGGAGCAAGATGCTAAAGATGGCCTCTAGAGATTCCCTTGAATATTTAAGACTGGAGGTGGATGGATGTGTGGATCTGCCGTGATTCTGGCGCACCTGGTACGCAACGGGGGCCATCTTGGTAGCGGATGGCGATTCCTGTGAGCGATCTCACGGTTGTGTCATACATCATGGGCGTTCCCATGCCGTAGGGAGAATACCCGTATCCACCTATCGTGTATCCGGTCATACCATATCCACCGTATCCACCCATGCCGTATGAAGCATATCCCCATCCTGGGTAGCTGTAGTTGTACGCATAGCCTCCGTAGGCGGGAGTCGCGACTGTCCGTTTTGTCCCCTTATAGAGCACCACGGCGTCGGCCCCCAAATCAGCCGCTTTTTTGATAATGGCTCCTTCCTCGTCTCCATAACTCTCGGCTGAATCCAGGACACTCAATTGGGCAAGGGCGATATGGGGACATTTTGGTTCGAGAGCCATCACTTCCACATCTAGAGCCGATTTTTTGGGCGGAAAGGTTTGGCTGGTTAATAGAATAGTATCGACTGAGGTGCACCCAGCCAAGATGAACCCTATCCCTGTCAAGCATATGGCAAGAAATAAGGTCGGTTGTTTTACGCAATCCATTGGTGACTCCTTGCCTTATCGGAAATATTGTTCAATCAATTTGGCTTCTGTTTCTATGCGCAACACTTCGATCCCAGCCCGCTGTTGTCGAAAATCGTTCATCGCCACTTGAAATTCTTTAAGTCGGCCAAGCCAGGATTGTAAGGCTTCTGGTTTTTCTTCGGGATGGTTCTGTACCTTTCGCAAGAGTCCCTCCGTGAATCGCAATCCGTCCAGTTGCAGCTTCCATTGTTCCTGATGCAGTTCCCACCCTCTCAGATCAAGATTCCGGACTTCTTGAATGAGAGGATCCTTGGAATCCGGAGCCTCACGTAAAAACTTCATCCGCTCTGAAATCTTCTCAATATTGATGGTCAATTCGGCAATGTGGCGTTCGATATCCGTGATGATGGATGGCAAGGGATGCATTTCCTCATTTGCGGCCAATGAGGTCCCCATGATCCCCATGGTCAAGGTCAGCAGCAATGCGAAAACGTTCGTCATGCGTGACATGCTCATAGCATATGCCTTTCTTTGTAATCCAAGCGCGTTGGAAGTTGAATGAAATTTTGGAAAAACTGGTAAATGTTTACGACATGACCTGTGGCAGAGGGGATTTTGCAGGTTGATGGTCACATGGTCTTCCTCGTGACCATTTCACACAGGCAACCTTCCGAGCCAGGCGCCATTTCAACATAAACCCTTCTGCCCTCGCAATGAAGGATCCCTACAATCGATATTCTTTTGGAAGGTTCTCAGCCTATGAGATTTCGTGAAATAGCGTGGGTAACAAATGAAGGGTAAAACGAATGACAGGTATCTCCGCATCCCTCAGACAATCATGTGGGGTGTCTACAATGAATGCGTATGAGGCTTAGGAAAGAGGAAGCCACATGAAATACGCACCGAATAGGATTGCGAGGAAACCGGCACTCACTTTCAGGTTGTGATGCCATGATTGAGAAACAAAGGCAAACGGAAGACTGATCAGCCCACTCATCAAGAGCATGCCCCCCATCGAGCCCAGTCCGAATAAGAGTATATAGATCATGCCCATTTCCATGGATGGCATTGTCGTTAGTACCGCAAGGGTCAGGGCTGCACTGCCTGCCATCCCATGCACAAAACCCACTAACAGTACTTTGACACGAGAACTGCGCAAATGATGGTAATGGCTTGCATGATCCTGACCATGAACATGAATATGTGAATGGGTCGTTTCCTCATGATGATGCTCATGATGGTGAACCGTCCATGGCTGGAGGGTCCTCCAGAGAAGGTGCACTCCCAAAGCCACAATCATTGCTCCGACCATCACTTCCATGTTGGCCGCCATTTGTGCGGGAATTGTCCATTTGAGACTCAACACCAGATAGCCGACGAGGGCTAACGCACAGGTATGCCCGACTCCCCAGATCGCTCCCAATAAAGCCGAACGACGGATATCCCGTGATTCTGCAGCCAACGTTCCCATGGCAATGAGGTGGTCCGGGTCCATCGCGTGCGTCATGCCCAACGTTAAGCCCAGCAACCATGAGGTGATGATTAGATGATCCATGTGAGAATCTGACTCGGATGTTGTGTGTTGTCCAGCACGGCACTCTCGACTGCGCTCATGACGAAATGCGAACGATATGAGGAAAGACTTTATCCGGTTTTCAATTTCTGCGGTGGATTCATTAATCGGGCGGCGCCCTATTACATCATTCTCCCTATCACTATGCCACCCGACGATTTCTATCAGATTGGCCCTTCGTTCTGCTAATCATAATCTCATGCCCTATGGAAAATCTTAGAGCATGCGCCTGGTGGCGGTCGATAAAACACAAGCCTAAATGAGAGGAGTCGAGGTCTTGATCACAGAAACTTGGCTGTGGCCCACGGCGCGGATGGGCAACTCCTTAATACGGTTGTCTTTGCGCGTCGCGACTGCGTTGAATCTCCTGTAGCTCCTTCTTCAATTGCTCCAGGTCTTGCTCCTGCTTGTGGACCTGTTCCTCCAGCGCGCGGAGGGCGGGGTCTTTCGATGAAAATTCGCCGGGAGAGTGAACTCCATTCTGTTTAAGTGGTGAAACAACGCCATTGCGGTTGTCCGTGATCGAAGGTGCTTCCGTCTGCCGGTTCAGGGTGGGGGCTGGCTGCCCAGGCGCCTCCTGCATCGTTTCGAGAAGCGGATAATTGATCGCCAGGGTCACCTCATCGGGGTGGCCAGGCTCCTGTGGAGACTTGTCGGGCCTAAGGATTTCCTTGGGGACGAAAAGCACGGTCTGACCACCAAGGCCGGTTGGGTCGGGGGCCTGACGGTCATCCACGTAGACAAAATTTATTCCCTCGTGTTTCTGTGTGTAGTGAGTGATGGTGAGAAAAAGCAGATTTTCGCGGAGAGAGAGGGTCCCAGCCGTCATCCTTGCACCGTATTCCCAAGGATAGATCCGTTGAAAGACTATCTGCTCTTCCGGGGTTGCCTGCGACAAGGCGGAGAGAATGGGCGGAGTCAGGAGTTCCACGTCTTCATCGGAGAAAATTCTCTTGGGCTCTTGTTGCACACGTAAAAGTTCGCCGAGGTCGGTTTGTAGCTTTTGCACGCGCAACCCGCGTAACGCTCCTTGGATCACGGCGGGCGGGAGGGTGGCTGGATGGGAGGCGCGAAATGAGTCTTGGGGGACCCATTCCAGATAGACGCGGCTGGTCTCGTTCTGGTGAAGGGGAGTGCGTACCCCGGATCCGGTACAACTAAGAAGGAATGTACAGGCCACAACGCCCGCCAAGATCATGCGACTTAGATCCACAGCGCTGACTCTCACGCTTCCCCCTCGTTAATATGATTCTCGGCTTAAGGTCGATCCCCGCGCAAGTATACCATGAGCCACGGGGACAGAATCATCAGGGGTCGTCGCCTATTTATTTATACGCTGGAGAGCAGGAATTTTTGGTTGTTCAAATAAATTCTTGACAATCTTTTTAACTTCTCACATAGTGGGGGCCTCGCATGAAACACTGCTAAATCAAACCGAAATGAGTCATAATTTTTTGAGCTTGAATTCGAATGTTCATAACATACGGACGATTGCGTGGTGCGCCATTGGCGTCATGTTCATCGCGATCGTGGCGAATGCGCCGGTTGTGCATGGAGCAGGGAAGATCGAAATCGACGACACGAAGTGGATTAGTGTCGGTCTCGGTCTGAAAACAAGTTTTTTCACGCAGCAGAACGCGGCATCCAACGGATCTAATTGGAGTAATAACTTCCAATTGGATAATCTCCGTCTGTATGTGAACGGGCAGATCCATCAATATATCAAGGTTGAGTTCAACACAGAATGTAATAATTGCGTCTCATCCGATAATACCCAGGGCGGAAGTATGATTGTCCTCGACGCCATCGGCAAGTTTGAATTCAACCAGTACTTCAATGTCTGGGCAGGGCGCCAGTTAGTTCCACAGCACCGGGGAGAACTCTCCGGTCCGTTTTTCCAAAGTACCTTTGATTTTGTCGAAACCCCCTTTTACACCTCTGATTTCTCCGGCTCCATTGGGCAGGGGGGACGATTCGGCCGCGACGACGGTGTCAACATTTGGGGAGCGTTAACTCCGGATAGAAGATTGACGTATGTCGTGGGGATCTTTGGAGGGCATGGCGGCGCGTCGAATCAGGCGGATAATCTCCTCTATGCCGGTCGTATCAGTTACAACTTTCTCAATGTCGAAAAAAATCCCGGGTATTACACCAGCAGTACGTATTACGGGAAGGGCGGCGATATTTTGACCGCAGCCTATGTGCTCCAATATCAGAACGATGGGGCCGGCACCCAGGCCTCTCCCTCGACCTTTTATGGAATGAATGGGGATCTGTTGTTCGAAAAGGTGTTGCCCAATAGGGGCGTGCTGACCTTGGAGGGTGAACTCAAGTATTTTAATCCCAATCTGAGCGCCCAGGCGCTTGCAGATCCTAATTGCTTCTGTCTGTTTTCCGGCGTTTCCTGGATGGCCACCGGGTTGTATCTTTTTCCCCAAAAAGTCGGGATCGGGCAATTTCAGCCTTTCGTCCGCTATGTAGACACGAATCCTAATAATAGTTCCTCCCGATACCTGGTTGAGGGGGGATTAAACTACGTGATCGATGGGCATAACGCGAGGATTTCCCTATTTTATCAATATGGCGATTTTTTAACCAAAGGCCGGGCCTATACGCCAGGCGTCAATGGGGATGCGGTCAGTGCTGTGGGGCTGGCTCTTCAGCTTCAACTGTAATGCGGGGGTCTAACATGGCAACGGAGTCCATCATGAATGACCGGCAGACGTTATGGGATCCTGGAAATTTCTTCCGGATCGTCCTGCGCGGGGTTGGTCAAGTGATGTTCCAGGGCCATGCGGGCACCGGAATGTTCTTCCTGGTCGGGATCGCAGTCGCGTCCCCTCTGATGGCAGGAGGCGCGCTAATCGGGGCAGTCCTCGGTCCGGTGATTGCTACGCTGGCGCGATTCGACGGCAAAGAAATTGAGGAAGGACTGCACGGTTTCAATCCGGTTCTGGTGGGCATCGCCACGGTTTTCTACTTGAAACCTGAGCCCCTGACATGGTTTCTGCTTGTCGTGGGGTGCGTGGCGTCGACCTTCCTGACCTATATGATGCGCCGATATCTGAAGTTCCCGACCTATACCGCTCCCTTTATCCTCGTCACATGGCTTGTCCTGATCGTCGCGCATGCGATGGCTGGAACGACGATCGACGTGATGCCAGCCCCTCCCGCGCATACGCCGTCTGGTTTCGTAGCCGAGGTCTTGGCGGGTGCAGCCGAGGTGATGTTCGGTGCGACCGTGGTGACCGGAATCCTGTTTCTTGCGGGCATTGCGCTCTGCACATGGCGGCACGCGGTGCTTGGGCTATTGGGATCGATAGTGGGAACCCTCGTGGCGCTGTATCACAATGACTCGAGCTCAACGGTTCACTTGGGCATCTATGGGTACAATGCCGTTCTGGCGCCGATCGCGGTATACCTGTGGGGCAAGTCCATCCTGATTGCAATTCTGGCCGCCATGATCTCCGTCCCCCTGACGGAGTTCTTTCCCTCCTGGCTGGGAATCCCCGCGCTGACTGCCCCATTTGTGGTAGCGTCCTGGATCATTATCGCCGTCGGTCAAGTCGACGCGTTGTTCCTGCGGGAGCCAGAGGAGAAGTCGAGTTAACGTCCAGAGGCACACGGGTTCGCGAGGGTCCTTTCGTGGGCTGCGGGCGCCGGGTATCTTACACCACACGTTCACTATTGAAGAGGAGAGCCTATCATGCATCTAACACCTCGTGAGACGGAAAAACTGTTGATTTACCAACTTGGCGATATTGCCCAACGGCGGAAGACCAAAGGCCTGAAGCTGAATCATCCGGAGTCGATGGCGCTCATCTGCTCGGCGGCCCTCGAAGGGGCCCGCGAGGGGAAGACGGTCGAGGAGGTGATGAAAGAGGCGGCGGGTGTGTTGACACGCGATGACGTCATGGAAGGAGTTGCCGAGATGATCCCCTTCGTTCAACTCGAGGCCGTGTTCACTGACGGCACCAGGCTGATTACGGTTCATGATCCCATCAAATAATTTATTAATCCGGTATCCTGATTGCGTCTGAGCACGCGAGGAGTACACACATGGCTAGTTCAAAAAAAACAGAAAAGAAGGAGTCTGTGCCGGTTGGGGGCCTGGTCCTGGCCGAAGGAGATATCGAAATCAACGCCGGCCGGCCCACCGTCATGGTAGAGGTGCGGAACACCGGCGACCGGCCCATCCAGGTCGGCTCCCATTTTCACTTTTTCGAAGCCAATCGTTACCTGCAGTTTGATCGGGCGCTGGCGTTCGGCATGCGGCTGGATATCCCATCGACGACTGCGATTCGGTTCGAGCCTGGAGACCAAAAGAAGGTCACACTCGTCCCGATGGGCGGGAAGCAGTACTGCGTCGGCTTCAATAACCTGGTCGATGGCTGGACGGGGGACGGGCCGACACCCGACTTCCGTCCGAACTATGACGAGGCCATGCGGCGGGTAAAGGAACGTGGATTCAAGTCGACCAAATCCTGACAAACCTGACAAAAAAAGGAGTCTCTGAAGATGTCTAAGATTTCACGCAAACAATACGCCGACCTGTATGGGCCAACTACCGGCGACAAAATCCGATTGGGCAATACGGATCTCTACGTCGAGATCGAAAAAGATTTGCGCGTCTACGGCGACGAACTGGTCACCGGGGGCGGTAAGACTCTCCGTGATGGAATGGGCTCGGACAACCAGATTACCCAGGAGGCCGGCTGCCTCGACCTCGTCATCACCAACGTGACCATCCTGGATCCGATTTTGGGCGTGATTAAGGCGGATGTCGGTATCCGCAACGGTCGGATCGTGGGCGTCGGGAAGGCCGGCAATCCCTCGACCATGGATGGCGTCACTCCAGGCCTCACGACGGGTACCGCCACGGATGCAATCACCGGTGAGCATCTTATCCTGACCGCAGCCGGCATGGATACGCACATTCATTTCATCTGCCCGCAACAGATCTGGCACGGGCTGTCGAATGGCATCACCACCCTCTGGGGCGGCGGCATTGGCCCGACCGACGGGACCAATGGCGTGACGACAACCAACGGTCCGTGGAATATGGAGATGATGCTCCGCTCAGTTGAGGGATTGCCGGTGAACGTGGGCTTCTATGGCAAGGGCAATTGTACCGGCAAGGCGCCCCTTGTTGAGCAGTTAGAGGCCGGTGCCACTGGTTTTAAGATTCATGAAGACTACGGCACGACCCCTGCCGCCATCCGGTCCGCCCTATCGGTGGCCGAGGAGTATGACGTCAGCGTGGCCGTGCACACAGACACGCTCAACGAGGGGGGCTTTGTCGAGGACTCAATCGCGGCCTTTGACGGGCGAACGATCCACACGTACCACTCCGAAGGGGCCGGCGGCGGCCATGCGCCGGACCTCTTGAAGGTCGTCGGCCAGCCGAACGTGCTGCCAAGTTCGACCAACCCGACGCTGCCCTGCGGTGTGAACTCAGTCGCGGAACTGTTCGACATGATCATGGTCTGCCACAACCTGAACCCGAAGATTCCCTCGGATGTGGCGTTTGCCGAGAGCCGGGTGCGTGGCGAGACGATCGTGGCCGAGAGCGTGCTGCATGACATGGGGGCAATCTCGATGATCGGCAGCGATTCGCAGGCAATGGGCCGAATTGGAGAGAATTTCCTGCGGGCGTTTCAAACGGCCGACGCCATGAAGCAGGCACGCGGCAAGCTCCCCGAGGACGCCCCGGGCAACGACAACTTCCGGGTGTTGCGTTATTTGTCAAAGGTGACGTCGGCTCCCTGCATCGCTGCGGGGATCTTCCACCAGTTGGGGTCCATCGAGCCCGGCAAGCTGGCCGATCTGGTGCTTTGGGAACCCGCCTTCTTCGGGGCAAAGCCCAAGTTGGTGCTTAAAGGTGGCTTTGTGGTGTGGGCCAACATGGGTGATCCCAATGCCTCGCTGCCGACCCCGCAGCCGATGATGTACCGCCCCATGTTCGGGGCCATGGGTTCGACGCTGCAGAGTACCTGCATGACGTTTGTGTCCCAGGTTGCTTACGACAGGAACGTCAAGGAGAAGTACGGGTTGGGTCGTATGGTGGAGCCGGTCAGACAGACACGGGTCCTAACCAAGAAACACATGGTCCGCAACGATTATCTGCCGAAGATTGAGGTCAATCCGCAGACATTTGCCGTTATGGTCGACGGCGTACACGCCACGGTCACGCCGCCGAAAAATATCGCACTCAACCAGTTGTACTTTTTCAGTTGATCGGTATCGATGGCTCCTGTGTCCGGCACCAGTCGGTTGCCTCTGGCTGGTATCCGGGCTCCAGGATTTTTGAGGAGGTTCATGGACGCGAGAGCAAGGATTAGCTATTGGGGAAAAACAATGATTATGGTTGAATCGGTGCTAGGCAACGTCAAGGATCCGGACTGGAAGGCCAAACTTGATGGCGCGCATGTTGACGTCATGAATCTTGACCAATGGCAGGCGCAGAAAACGCGGTTCCGCCTGAAGTCGGAGGGGGGAGTCGAGTTGGCTGTGTCGTTGGAGCGGAATGCTCATTTGCACGATGGAGACATTCTGATCTGGGATGACACCGCACGTGAGGCCATCATTGCCCGCATTCAACTCCAGGATGTGATGGTGATCCGGCTGGATGGTTTGCTCTCGAAGACCCAGGATTTCCTCGCGCACATTTGCCTCGAACTCGGACATGCGCTGGGCAATCAGCACTGGCCGGCGGTGGTCAAGGGCACGACGGTCTATGTACCCCTGACCGTGGATCGCCAAGTGATGGCCTCAGTGATGAAGACACACGCATTCGAGGAGATCACCTACGAATTTTCGCCGGGTGCCTCGGTCATTCCCTATCTGGCTCCCCACGAGTCTCGGCGGCTGTTCGGTGGAGCCAATTCAACACCTCACTCTCATGTACATGAACACTCGCATCCTCACGAGTAAACGTCGTCTCGCGACCGCACACCACAATTCGACAGGAAAACGTCCATGCCAACGATTTCCGAGCTGATGCGTGTCCTACAGTTTGGCGATTCGGTGCTGCCGGTCGGGTCA
>JBGSSO010000362.1:0-6690 GCA_041737015.1 Nitrospirales bacterium | reverse complement strand
GGAATGGGAGGGCCCACTGCTCCACAACCTATTGAGGAGAAGAGGAGCGCCAGCATGCAAAAAGTGAAGAAATCCCTGGTAGAAGTCTTAAAAAAATGCCTCATGCCGTTCACTGTTTTTTCATGGAACGTTTCATTTCGGCCTGTAATGATTTCTTCCAACCCTTGATCTGTTTTGTGACTTGGGTCGTAGCGGTACCACCTATAATGTTTTTACTGTTAATCGCAGCTTCAGGAGTTAAAACTTGAAATGCCTTGGCATCAAAAGACGATGAGGCGTTCAGTAAATCCTGTTGGGTGAGTTGTCCCAAGTCCTTCCCTTTAGCTAAACACTCCCGTACGAGGCTTCCCACCACGTGGTGAGATTCACGGAATGGCATCCCCTTTTTAACCAGATAGTCTGCCAACTCCGTGGCAAGCAGGAAACCCTGGGACACCGCTTCTTTCATAGTCTCAGGTCGTATCGTTAGTTGAGTCAGGAGTTCTGCATAAATATTAACCGATATCGTCACGGTATCCAATGTGTCAAACAATGGTTCTTTGTCTTCCTGAAGGTCTCGGTTGTAACTGAGAGGCAATCCTTTTAAAGTGGTCAGGAGGCTGAACAAATGACCATATACCCGACCAGTTTTTCCACGGATCAGTTCAGGGACGTCTGGGTTTTTTTTCTGTGGCATCATGCTGCTGCCTGTACAAAATCCGTCGGGAAGATCTGTGAAGTGGAATTCTTGTGATGACCATAAAATCAGCTCCTCACTTAAACGAGAGAGGTGCATCATCACGATGGCGCAGGCGCTGAGCACCTCAATGACGTAATCTCGGTCCGACACGGCATCCAGGCTATTCTGGGTCACGCGAGGGAAATGTAATAAGGATGCGGTATAGTGTCGATCGATCGGGTAATTGTTTCCAGCTAACGCGCCGGAACCTAGCGGCATGACGTTAATCCGAACCAAGGCATCCTGGAGACGCCCTTTGTCCCGTTCTACCATTTCAACATAAGCTAGGGCATGATGCGAAAAGAGGACGGGCTGGGCCCTCTGTAAATGTGTATAGCCCGGCATCATCACTCCCATATACCGCTCAGCGAGCGTCACGAGCGACTGTTGAAGTAAACGGAGATCATTGCTCAGGTGTTGGAGTGTATCCCTGAGGTAGAGCCGAAGATCCAGGGTGACTTGATCATTCCGACTTCGGCCGGTGTGGAGTTTCCCGCCAACGGGCCCAATGAGCTCAGTCAGGCGCCGTTCAATGCTCATATGCACATCTTCATCTTCGGTCTTCCATTGATGACGGCCGGCGCGAATGTCCTCCCGAATGGTCAGGAGCCCGCGAATAATGGTTTGGGATTCTCGCTGCGGCAAGACCTTAGCCCGTTGTAATGTTTTACAGTGCGCGATACTGCCTTCAATGTCGTATTCGTACAGGCGGCGATCAACGTTAATCGAGGCCGTGAACGTTTCCACTAGTTGATGTGTTTGACCTTGAAATCGCCCTCCCCAGAGTTTTTGATCTCCGGTTTTTGGTGGTGGCATTAGTTGAGGAGATGCTGAAGAACGGGATCGGGTGCTGAGGGAGGCTGCGTCGGCGCGTTTCTTCATGAAGGCTACCTTCCTAACCATTCAAGCAAAATAGCTTTTTGGATGTGAAGGCGGTTTTCGGCTTGGTCCAGAACTACTGATTGTGGGCCGTCCAGCACTTCTTCGGTTATTTCCTCTCCCCGATGGGCAGGCAAGCAATGCATCACCAGCGCATTGCGTTTTGCCTGTTTCATCAACTGACTGTTGACCTGATAGGGTGTCAGAGCGCTTATGCGTGGTTGGTGTTCGTGTTCCTGGCCCATGCTGATCCACACATCTGTATAAATCACATCAGCGTCCGTTGCGGCAATTTTAGGATCGTGGGTGATTTCAATCTTGGCACCTGTTTGTTGGCCTTCTTTTTGAGCCGCCTCAACGATGCAGGGATCAGGTTCATAGCCTTTGGGGCATCCTACGATCACGTGCATACCTACCTTGGCCCCGATCTCGACCAGGGAGTGCGTGATATTGTTTCCGTCCCCAATATATGCCAGCTTTAAGCCTTTCGCGCGTTTTCTGTGTTCGACAATGGTCAAAAGATCAGCTAAGGCCTGACAGGGGTGACAATCGTCCGTTAACCCATTGATGACAGGAATCGAGGTGTGGCGGGCCCATTCTTCTAAAGAGGCTTGGTTGAATGTTCTTACGACGAGTCCATCCAAGTATCGTGTTAAGACTTTTGCCGTATCGGCTAAACTTTCTCCACGGCTCAATTGGATTTTTTCGGACGCCAGGAAAATGGCTTGTCCACCAAGTTGATTCATCCCGGCTTCAAACGAAACCCTGGTCCGTGTGGAAGGTTTCTCAAAAATAAGCCCAAGCGTTTTGCCCTTCAACGGAAAGGTGGTTCGACCCTGTCTTCTGGCAGCCTTCATCTTTTGAGCAAGGGTAATCAAATGGTGAATCGTATCCCGGGGAATATCGGCCACCGTCAACAAGTCTTTGGGAAGAGCCGTCGTCCTCTTGCGTGGTGCGATAGACGTGGGTTTTTGGGTACGAGAGGACTGCCTTGGTGATGACATGATTTATTGATGTTTGGAAAGAACTTCAGAGAGGACGGACAGAAGCCGGTCAATCTGTGCATTGCAGATGATTAAGGGAGGCACAAATCGGAGGACCCTTCCCATGGTGCAGTTTATTAGGACCCGTCGCTCAAGGCATTCCAGGACCAGGGGTTTTCCGTCAAATGTTAACTCTAAACCCTGGAGAAGGCCCATGCCACGGGCTTCTTGGATGCAGGAGAATTGTTCTTTCAGGGAGCTAAGTCCTTTGGCTAAATAACGACCGGCAACCAGTCCTTGTTCAAGTTTTCCACCTTCAATGAGGAGTTCTAAGACTTTTAAGGCTACTGCGCAGGCTAAAGGGTTACCTCCAAACGTGGAGGCGTGGGTGCCTGGTTCAAATGCTGCTGCGACGTGGTCGGTGGCTAAACAGGCCCCAATGGGGATGCCTCCCCCAAGCCCTTTAGCTAACGTCATAATGTCAGGTTGAATTCCGAACTGCTCATAAGCAAACAATGTCCCCGTGCGACCCATCCCGGTTTGGACTTCATCAAAAATCAGGAGGATGTGTTTCTCTGTGCAGACCTCTCGAAGTCCCTTCAGATAGGAAGGATGGGGAACCATGATCCCACCTTCAGCCTGAATGGGTTCTAACAGCACAGCTGCCGTTTGGGGAGTGATATTGGCTTTCAACGCTTCCAGATCATTGAAAGGAACGTATCGAAATCCAGGTACAAGCGGACCGAACCCTTCTTGTAATTTTGGCTGGCCGGTTGCAGTGAGACTCGCCAATGTTCGTCCATGAAAGGAATTCACCATGGTCAGAATCTCAAACCGTTCTGGACCGAAGGTGTTGTGTGCATACTTCCTGGCTAACTTTATAGCGGCCTCGTTGGCCTCTGTGCCGCTATTACAAAAGAACACTTTGTCAGCAAAGGACAGTTCTACCAGCCTTTGGGCCAGTCTGGTTTGGGGTTCGGTATAAAACAGGTTGGAGGTATGAATGAGTTGCCGGGCTTGTCGCGTGATGGTCTCCACAAGATCCGGGTGGGCATGGCCTAAGATATTGACGGCAATCCCCGCGAGACAATCGAGATATTCCCGGCCTTCTGCGTCATACACCAGGCATCCATTTCCTCGAACAAGCGAAATGGGTAGACGGGTATAGGTGTTCATCAGAAATCTACCCGTATTTTGTTGGAGTTCACTTGTAATCATATTGGCAAAAACCCGCGTGAATAAAGGCGAATTTATCACACGGCTTCTTAGGTTCGCAATGTTGAGCTAGTTGGGAGATTAGCTGGATAACAAAAAAAGCAGGAGAGAGGCTCCGTCCGAGATTCAAATTCAGGTGGAGGAGCCTTTAAATGCTAAATGTCGTTACGGCTGGTTAGGAGACTGGCGCCGAAGATCGTAGGCTAAGCCCAATCTGCTCAACGTCCATATAAGCCACTTGGATGGATCAAAATTATACCAGCGAACCCCATTTCGATAGTCACTTTGATACATATGATGATAGTTGTGATATCCCTCTCCAAATGTGAGTAATGATATCCACCAACTATCCCGGCTCGAATCAGCTGTTCCATGGGGTTGATCACCCCAGATATGGCATATGGAATTGATGAAGAATGTTGAATTCAGAACAAAGAACGTGCGGCCGAGTCCAGCCAGGAGAAAGCACCCGACACCGCCAATCCACCCATTGTACAAAAGTCCCACGACGAATGGCAGTACAAGTCCAGACAAAAGAATGGGAAGATAATATTTGTCTTGCCACAAAATCAGAGGATCCTGCAAAAGGCGGGTGGCATATTTTGGATCACGATTGGGATCTTTCCAGAAAATCCAGCCACAATGGCTGTGCCAAAAGCCCAGGGTGGCGTTATAGGGGTCTTCTTTCTGGTCGCACCGAGCATGGTGCCTAATATGGTCGCTGGCCCATTTTAACGCTGAGTTTTCTAACGCCATACCGCCTGCGATTAAAAAGGTAGCTTTGATCCAGTTTGGGCACTTAAAGCTCCGATGGGTAATTAACCGGTGATAGCCAACCGTAATGCCCAAGCCTGTGAACAGGTAAAGCGTGATAAACATGGTCCAGTCTACCCAGGAGAAATCGTAAAAATAAGCATACAATGGGAGCCCGACTATTGTGGTCAACACAATTGACCCAAACAGAATCATTGTGGGGTAATCTCGTTGTGGGGTTCCGGCTAAGGAAGGGTCTAACGTTCGTGACATAGCTGTCTAAGTCCTCTTATATCTCTAATCACCTGAGAGCATGTTCCCCAAATATATATGGGAAATTCAACGGTGAGAGATCTGTTAGTGAAATAAAACCTAGGATTGAAATCTCTTTTACATATACGAAAGTGGGTTGTTGAAACCGACTAACACGGGACTTGATTTTCCCGTGTAAAAGAGTGGTTTGAGAGTATAATGTAACAATTTAGTTGGAAAGAGGCAAGACCATAGCAGAAATCAATGGTGATACCATTCATGTATATAGAATACCAGATGGATTGAAAAAAACTAGGGGACCCTGTCAAACCAAGGCCCCCTAAATATTACTGTCTGTGGTTATTGTTGAATTCGCACTAAATATTTCTGAACCATTTTCATTTGTTATGTGCTGTGTTCAATGAGTCACTGGCAAGAATAATATAGGAACTCACCGAGCTATATATTAATACTTGTAGCTGTCTTCTTTGAACGGGCCATTGACTGGTACGTGAATATAGTCAGCCTGTGTTTGAGTGAGTTTAGTGATAATCCCTCCAAAGCCTCGAACCATATGGGATGCCACTTCTTCATCGAGATGTTTCGGTAAAACTTGCACGGTAATTGCTCCACTTTTTTGGTCGGCGAATTTTCGTTCGTAGAGGTAAATTTGCGCGAGGACCTGGTTGGCAAATGAACCGTCCATGATTCGGGAAGGGTGCCCGGTCCCATTTCCCAAATTCACCAAGCGCCCTTCTGACAGCAAAATGAGGTGATCCTTGCTGGCTTTGTCACGATACACCGTATGCACCTGAGGCTTTACTTCTTCCCATTCCCAGTTCTTACGCATGAAGGCAGTATCGATTTCATTGTCGAAGTGTCCGATATTGCAAACGACCGCCCCAGACTTCAATGATTGCAGTATGGCTGAATCGCAGACATTCAAGTTGCCGGTAGCCGTGACCACTATATCTGTGTTCTGGAGGAGGTCGGAGTTGGTGTCTTCGACCTTGCCGGTATTGATCCCACCTCTATAGGGAGAAACCACTTCATACCCATCCATGCAGGCTTGCATGGCACAAATTGGATCAATCTCTGAAATTTTGACAATCATGCCTTCCTGGCGGAGTGATTGAGCCGAACCTTTTCCAACATCGCCGTACCCGATCACGAGAGCCTTTTTCCCTGACAGGAGGTGATCGGTCGCGCGTTTGATGGCGTCATTCAAGCTGTGTCGGCAACCATATTTGTTATCATTTTTTGACTTGGTGATTGAATCATTCACATTAATGGCTGGAACCTTTAGCGTGCCATTTTTTAACATTTCCTGTAGGCGATGGACTCCGGTTGTTGTTTCTTCAGTAATCCCGTGAATACGGTTTAACATGGCGGGATATTTTTTGTGGAGCATCATCGTCAAGTCGCCACCGTCATCCAGTACCATGTTGGCATCCCACGGTTGGCCATCTTTTAAAATGGTTTGTTCCAGGCACCACTCATATTCTTCTTCTGTTTCACCCTTCCAGGCAAATACAGGAATTCCCTTTGCGGCGATGGCTGCGGCAGCATGATCCTGTGTTGAAAAGATATTACAGGAAGACCAGCGAACTTCAGCTCCCAGCTCGATGAGGGTTTCAATTAATACGCCGGTCTGAATAGTCATGTGAATGCAGCCGAGAATTTTGGCCCCTTTTAATGGTTGGGATCCGTGATATTTCTCTCGAAGGGCCATCAATGCCGGCATTTCTGTTTCGGCAATGCATAATTCTTTTCGCCCCCAATCGGCCAGATGGATATCCGCAACTTTGTAGTCAGTTGAGGCGGCTTTAGTCATAGTAGTGGCTGGTAAATTCTGCGATCGCGCGATCGGCAATCATCTATCGCCTTTAA
>JBGSSO010000339.1:0-6720 GCA_041737015.1 Nitrospirales bacterium | reverse complement strand
ATCAACGGGGCCAAATGTAAAGCCGACCAAATGCAGGTGCCGACCGCAACGATCGCAAGGGCAATAAGGGCTTCATGGCCCCAGCCGGTTCCTTTATGGGCCTGAAGCACGACGGTGCTTAACGAACCGGGTCCCGCCAATAACGGGGTTGAGAGCGGGACGATGGCAATGTCTTGTTTCCTGTCGGACTCCTCAGCTTCTTCTTTGGTTTGCACCGTGAGGCTCCGTTGGGCCTGAAGCATAGAAATCGCCATGAGTAAAATGAGGATTCCACCACCCACTCTAAATGAATTCACGCTGATCCCGAAAATCGCGAGCACCCCTTCTCCTGCGACCAAAGCCACTAACAGGATCAGGGTCGCGGAGAATGACGCGACCTTGGCAATATTCTTCCGAACCCTCATCTCCTTACCTGGAGTGAGCGCGATGAAAATGGAGATAGCCCCCAAGGGATTGATGATGGCTAATAGTGCCGCGAAAAATTTTACGTATTCGGTGTAATCAAGCATCGGGTATCCAGGGTATCCATTTATTTGTTCCTCTCATACTCTTGCCTATCAGGGACAGGTCACTTCCTCAATCCTCCCTGTCCACAACAGGCATGAGTTTGGCTGGGTATGACATCGAAAGCCTATATGGTCATGAGACACCTCTCATCATAGAAGAAAAATTCCCCCCAGTTCCACACTTCCGGATTGTCACGCTTGGGGCCTGACGTTGCACTGGTCTTGCTGCCAAGGGATCGTTTGTCGTTGGTTCGGATATCTGTCATCCACGTGGGGCAAAGGGCATTGAGAAAGGGAATTACAGGAAAGGGAGGCATAAGGTAAACTGGGATTGGGAAGTCGGTTTCGTTTGTCATGGGTCGAAAGGAGCGCAATGATGAAAGTGTTGTTGGCGGTAGAACAAACCCGTATTTCTGAAGGGGCCATTCAGATCCTCAGCAAGTTGAAACTGCCCAGTGGGTCCGATTTGTTTCTTCTCCATGTGAACCCCATCCCTCAAAAGATTACGGGTTTGGCGAAGGAACGGATTTTGAAAATCTCCCAGCAGGTACAGGAGGTTCAAAAGCAGGCGCTTGAACAGGCGCGTCAGTTTCTGGGTAAGGTCGAAAAAAGGTTGAGTCATCAGGATGGGCATGTGTTTCCTCTTGTGAAAAAGGGCTTTCCCGGAGAGGAAATTTTAAAAATCATTCACACGAAAGACGTCGATCTGGTGGTCCTCGGATCACGTGGCTATTCCAAAGCGACGGGGTTTTTACTCGGGAGTGTGAGTCAATGGGTGTTACAGGAAGCGTCATGCTCGGTGTTGATCGCCCGCCCCATGGCTCGGGAGAAAAAGGCTGTTCGAGGGATGAAACTTCTCCTGGCTACCGATGGATCTGCCGATTCACGGGCGGCCGTCGACTTTGTTAAAAACCTGGCATTACCACCTTCTTCACAGATCACCATTCTCCATGTCGTCAAAAAACATGTGTTCGAAACCGAACAAACGTTGATGGCCGACAGCACGAAGGAGAACGAATTTGCACAATTGGCCGAAGAACTTCTGGCGATCCGAGGACGGGAAGGAGCGAAACTTCTTGAACAGACTCGAAAGGTCTTGAGTGCTCCTGACCTTCAAATACAGGAGCGATTGGCGTTTGGCAATCCGGGAGATGAAATTCTTAAAGCTGTTCGATATGTGCGAGCTGATCTTGTTGTCATGGGGTCGCGTGGCTCGACCGGAGTCAAGCGGGTGTTTCTGGGCAGTGTGTCGAACAAGGTGGTCTACAGTGCCGGATGTTCGGTGGCGGTGATTCGTCATTAAAAGAGGAAGTGGTTTTCAGAAACCTTGGCAAGAAAACTGCCTTGTTGTATGAACATGGTCCTGGTGGCGCCCTCCTTGTGCCAAAGGAAGTGGACAGCAGGATGGCCTCACTTCTCACGTCTTCATCCGACACCGGATCCACAGCGGCGGTAGGTACTGCAGAAGTGTCTGACAATATTCATAGGTAAATAAAGGCACGTGTCATGAGCATTCGAAATTTCAAGTACCTATTTAAGCCTCAGTCCATTGCGGTGATCGGTGCGTCAAATCGGCCTCGTCGAGTAGGACGTGTGGTGATGCAGAATCTTCTCAAAGGGGGATTCCAGGGACCGATTATGCCGGTGAATCCAAAGTACCAAGCTGTGTGCGGAGTGCTGGCCTACCCCGATGTGCAGGCCTTGCCGATGAATCCCGATCTTGCCATTCTTTGCACGCCTTCCCCCACTATCCCTCGGTTGCTTCAAGAATTGGGAAAACGCGGAGTCCGGGCTGCGGTCATTCTGACAGCCGGTATGAGGTCGGATCCGTCAGGGAGGGAGAGTGCCACCGAATGGACGGGCATGCTTGAAGCGGCACGAAAATTCGGCATGCGACTTCTTGGCCCGAATACGATCGGTCTGCTCATACCCGCCATGCATTTGAATGCCAGTTTTGCGCATATGGAGGCGCTCCCCGGATCGCTGGCGTTTATTTCCCAGTCAGGTGCACTCTGCACGGCTGTGTTGGATTGGGCGCGCTCTCAGGGAATCGGTTTTTCTCATTTTTTGTCCCTCGGCGATAGCGCAGACATTGATGTGGGAGATGTCTTGGACTACCTCGGGAGCGATCCCAACACCCGTGCGATATTGATGTACATCGAATCCATTTCGCAAGCGAGAAAGTTCATGTCTGCAGCCAGAGCTGCCGCTCGCAATAAACCGGTGTTGGCCATCAAGGCCGGACGTCAGCCGGAGGGGGCCAAAGCCGCCAGTTCTCATACCGGGGCCCTGATCGGTTGTGACGAGGTGTACGATGCCGCATTTTGCCGGGCAGGAATTTTGCGGGTGTTTGAAATCGATGAACTGTTCGATGCGGTGGAAACATTGGAGCGAACTCGCCCGTTACAGGGGAAGCGACTGGCCATTGTGACGAATGGCGGGGGACCCGGTGTTTTGGCCGCAGATGTCTTTGCGAAAGGTGGCGGGACGCTGGCTCAGCTTTCGGACGCCACGCTTCAGGAACTCACAACTCTCTTGCCCTCCAGTTGGTCGCGCGGAAACCCAATCGACATCGTCGGAGATGCCGGAGGGAAACGCTATGCGCAAGCGTTAACATGTATTGTGAATGACCCCGATGTCCACGCAGTCGTGGTGACGCACGCGCCCACGGCAGTGGTCACCGGGGAGGAGGCTGCCCAGGCTGTGGTCAATGTGATACGCACGTCGGCCTCAAAGAAAAATGTGTTCACCAGTTGGCTCGGCGGACACACCGCACTTTCGGCCCGTCAACTATTTGCCGAGGCTCATATCCCGACGTATGACACGCCCGAAAAAGCCGTGCGGGCTTTTCTCCATCTCATTGAATACTATCAACGCCAGGAGACGTTGATGGAAATTCCTCCTTCGATACCTCACGAGTTTCAACCGGTGACCTCGTCGGCGAGATTGGTGATTGAACAAGCCTTAGCTCAAGGCCGGTCCATGCTGAATGAACCAGAGGCGAAAGCCATTCTGGCCGCCTACGGTATTCCAACCGTGGAAACCCATATTGCGTCGACCACCGAGCAAGCCATTCGCTTCGCAGAACAAGTGGGGTTTCCGGTTGCGTTGAAAATTCTTTCTCCGGACATCATCCATAAAACGGATGTCGGGGGAGTGGTGCTTGATGTGGACTCTTCCAAAGCCGTTGAAACGGCGTTTCAGGGAATGAAAGATCGGCTGGAGCACATTCATCCAGGGGCTGAGATGCGTGGCGTGACGGTCCAGCCGATGGCGCGACGGCCTGGCGCCTATGAATTACTGGTTGGCGCGACGGTTGATGCCGCATTTGGCCCGATCATGGTGTTCGGGCAGGGCGGGATCGCGGTTGAACTGCTGGGGGATCACGCGATGGCTCTCCCTCCTCTGAACATGAAATTAGCAAAAGATTTGATTTATTCGACGAAAATTATTTCATTATTACAGGGATTCCGGACACACCCAGCCGTTGACCTTGAGGCCATTTGTCTGACCTTGATCCAAATTTCCCATCTTATGCAGGACTTTCCGGAAATTGTGGAGTTGGATATTAATCCGCTTCTCGCAGACCAGAAGGGGGTGCTGGCGTTAGATGCCAGGATGAAGATTGCGCCTTCTCGCATTTCCGGTCCGCACCATCTTGCCATTCGTCCCTATCCGCAAGAGCTCGAAGAGTGGATCACGCTTCGATCCGGGGAAACAATATTCTGCCGTCCTATCCGGCCTGAGGATGAACATGCCCACAATGAATTTTTTGCCAGGTTATCCCCAGAGGATATTCGATTCCGGTTTTTCGGGCTTATTCAAGAGTTGCCTCATTCCCAAATGGCCCGCTTCACGCAAATTGACTATGATCGGGAAATGGCGTTCATTGCGATTCGAACGATTAAGGGAGAACGTGCTGAAACACTTGGAGTCGTTCGGACCATTAACGATGCCAACAATCAAACCGCCGAATTTGCGATTGTGGTGCGTTCGGATATGAAAGGGCAGGGCGTCGGGCGACAATTATTGGAAAAAATGATCCGGTATTGCCGAAAAAGAGGAACTGAGCGACTGATCGGACAAGTCTTAACGGACAATGCCGGCATGCTGGAGTTGGCGCAGCGAACCGGATTTACCAAAAAGCTTACAGCAGAGGGAGACGCCATGGAGATTACGCTGAGTCTCACCTCCGGAGGGCGGTCTGAATAACGGAGAGGGGTTGGTGGCAAAATCGCTGCTCCAAGGATAATTTTCAGCCTATTCAAGGCGAAGGAACCGATTCACACCTATCTTAAAAATCTGGGGGCAATCATTATGTATAAACAATTAACTGCGCCGGATCATGTGATTGCCATGCATCTCAGTGACAAACTGACGGGCGACGACATCAAAAAGTATAAGCTTATTCTTGATGAAAAACTGACTAACCATGATCAGCTTAGCATTGTGGTTGACTTCACAGGCTTGTCGGACATGAACGCCGATGCACTTGTCGAGGGTACGAAGGCCGATTTTGAACTTCTCAGCCATATTGATCAATTCACCCGCTTTGCCTTTGTGTCGGATAAGGAATGGCCCCAGGCCATGATCGGGTTTATGAGCGCTATATTTCCGACCGTGGAGATGAAGGTATTCCTACCCGATGAGAGCGATGAGGCCATGAAGTGGGCATCGGAGCTTCCGGGGGCACCCAAATCCCAAGCTCCGGCTTTCCGGTTCCTCCCCACATCAACGGACGATGTCTTGGCTTTTGAAATTAATGGAGTGATTTCGGGGAAGGAAATGCCCGAAGTCATTAAAACATTCGAGACATTTCTGGAGCGGCACGAGAAGGTGCGGTTGCTGAACCGGGTCAAACACTTCGGCGGCATCGATCCGGCCGTATTCATGCAAAGTGGCCTTGTGTCAATGAAGCTGGCCGCCATGCAGAAAGTGGAGCGCTACGCCATTGTCGGTGCGCCCGGCTGGATGCGCAAGATCATTGAGACCGTGAATCCTGCTTTTGCGGATATGGATATGCGCACATTTCCGGAAGATCAGGAAAACGAGGCATGGGCTTGGCTGGGAGCTGAGCCAGCTCAATAAGCTATTCGACAGTTCGCGTATGACAACAATCCATGCATCAGAATGTTCAATATGGTTCATGTAAAAGAGACGTTTAAGTGGCGCGCAACACGCCAGCTATGTGACCTATTCCTATTTCTATACGTTGCGGTTGTGTGCGCCCCAGTAGGCCTGGTGCAGCAGGTTAATTCCGTCCCCCCAACCAGTGAACCCGAGGTGGAACAGCCTTCTGTGCCCCAGGACCATTTGGGTAGGGAGACGCCGGAAGGCCTCGTGCGAGGTCTTCTCAATGCCATGGCAGATGAAGACTAGGGGCGGGCGGCTCTCTCATATTAGTTCCGGAAACGGGACAACCCAGTGCCGGCGAACCGGTTCAAATCGATCTGATTGGAGATGAGCTGGACCAGCTTCAGATCCTTCTACCAAGGTGCAAGACGCCCTCAGGCAGGTGCGGGGGCTGTGGACGTGCGTGACAATATTGGAAGCGTCCGAACCGAAATCAATTTGATTCCCAAACGGGAGGCTATCGACTTTTACGGCCTGACCCAACAGGACCTTGCCGCACAAATCCGTTATGCCATGACCAGCAGCGAAATCGCCAAGTTTGCTATTTCGCAGCAGAAAGATGACCTTCCGATACATCTCAGCATGGATTGGCCAAGCCAGCAGGGCATGATTGGCGGTCCGAAGGAGATGAAAGAGATGGCCATGGTCCGGGCTTTCACCCCGCAAGGGGAGACTGTCCCCCTGCTATCGTTGTTGGAACCGAAAGTCGGCTCTGCGCTGCTTTCCATCACACATAAAGATGGCCGTCGCACGATCACCGTGATGTCCAAGGCCGAGCAACGTCCGGCTTTGGACATTGTGGCCGAATTGAAGCCGGTCCTTGATCGCATGCAAAAGGAATGGCCGCGCGGCTATACGTATGCCTTTTCCGGTGAAGTCAAGGAAACCGAGGAAACCTTTGGATCCGCCGGGATGATGTTGGTGGTAGCCATTGTCCTTGTATTCGGAGTGTTGGTCATTCTCTTTGGTTCATTTGCGCAATCGTTGATCCTTCTGGCCACCATCCCGCTTGTGCTGATTGGCACGTTCTTCGGCTTTGCCCTTCTGGGATTACCCTTCTCCTTTTTTGCAATGGTCGGCG
>JBGSSO010000338.1:0-2723 GCA_041737015.1 Nitrospirales bacterium | reverse complement strand
GTTCCATATCCACGAGAGACTCAAACACCAAATAGGGATTGATGGCCCCCGCTCCATAACCGATGAGGCAGGCGAAATGATGCACATCACGCGGTTCACCTGTTTCCAGAATCAACCCGACCTCCGTTCGGGTTTCTTCTCGAACCAAATGATGATGAACGGCCGAAACGCCTAATAAACTAGGAATGGGCGCCCACTGGGCATTGACGCCTCTATCGCTCAAAATCAGAAATTTTTCCCCATCCTTAATGGCTTTCGAGGCTTGCTGACATAATTGATCAAGTGCGGAGGCCATGCCCTCAGGTCCTTCAGCAACTTTAAAGAGCAAGGACAGTGTCTTACTTTTAAAGTGAGGATCCCCAATCATGCGAATCTTTTGCAGATCGACATTGCTAAGGATTGGTTGCTGCAATTTTATCCTTCGGCAAGCCTCTGGAATCTCCGCAATGACATTCGGCTTTGGCCCGATGTTGGTGACAAGGGACATCACCAGATGCTCCCGGATCGGATCAATAGGAGGATTCGTCACTTGAGCAAACAATTGTTTGAAGTATTTAAAAAGAAGTTGCGGCCGTTCGGACAACACGGCTAACGGGGTATCGGTTCCCATTGAAGAAATAGGCTCTTCACCCGTGACTGCCATAGGGATTAACACCATTTTCAACTCTTCCACGGTGTACCCGAAGGCTTGCTGGCGTTGGCGCAGGGTCGGGTGATCGGGTTGGGGCACATTGAGTGGCTCAGGCAGTTCATCTAAGGAAACCCGATATTGCGTTAACCATTGTCGATAGGGCTTACGTTTGGTGATATCGGCTTTAATTTCTTCGTCGTCAAGAATGCGTCCTTGGACGGTATCCACGACAAACATCCGACCCGGTTGCAGACGCCCCTTCATTCGAATGGTCGTAGGATCAACCGGAAGCACTCCCGCTTCTGAAGCCAACACTACGACATCATCCTTGGTGATTTGATAACGACAGGGGCGCAGACCATTCCGATCCAAGGTGGCACCGACGAGTTTCCCATCGGTAAAGCACACAGCCGCCGGTCCATCCCACGGCTCCATCACCGCCGCGTGATATTCATAAAACCCTCGCCGGTCAAAATCCATTTGCGGATTTCCTACCCACGGCTCCGGAATCAGCATCATCATGGCATGGGGCAAGGACCGGCCGGCCATCACCAAAAATTCTATGGCGTTATCCAAACAGGCCGAATCGCTTTGGGCGGAATCATCAATAATGGGAAATAATTTTTTGAGATCATCCCCAAACAGATCAGAGGCAAGCCTCCCCTGTCGGGCTCGCATCCAATTGACATTCCCTTTTAAAGTATTAATTTCGCCATTATGGACGGAATAGCGGTAAGGATGGGCCAAGGCCCAGGTCGGAAACGTGTTTGTACTAAAGCGGGAATGCACGAGGGCCAACGCCGACGTAAATGTGGGATCCGCAAGATCGGGATAAAACAGTGAAACTTGTTCCGGCAACAGCATCCCCTTATAGACAATCGTGTTTCCAGACAGACTGGATATATAGACCCATTCTTTTCCGGGGAGAGCTGATTCGCGAATGGCACGGGTTATTCGTTTACGAATGACATACAGTTTGCGTTCAAACTGCATGGGATTCAGAAGTTCACGTGCCACAAAAAACTGTCGAATGGCGGGCATCGTTTTTCGGGCTTGATCCCCGATTTGGTCCTCTTTGGCCGGCACATCCCGCCACCCCAAAAAATGTTGACCCTCTTCACGTACGATCGCTTCAAAGATGGCTTCGCACTGTTGCCTGGTCTTGGCATCCTGAGGCAAAAACACCATGCCTACCCCATAGGCTCCGGCTGTAGGAAGGTCGACACCAGTTTCGGCGGCAACCCGATAAAAAAACTCATGCGGTATCTGAGAGAGAATTCCTGCCCCATCACCGGTACATGGGTCACACCCTTGTGCTCCCCGATGAGTAAGATTTTTGTTGACCTCCAAGCCCTTTTCTATGATGTCATGTGATTTTTGCCCCTTCATATGGGCCACAAACCCGATTCCACAGCCATCATGCTCGTTTCCGGGATGGTAGAGGCCTTGAACTGAAGGCAATCCAGGGAGATTCCACACTGGTTGATTATGCACCTTTTTCACGTTTCACCTAAAAATGTTGTTGGCCATCATTAAAAAGGAGATTAAGGCACGCTACCCCTTAATAGAGTCTCTATGGGCCATGGTGTCGTTGTGTGGTCCCGGAGAGCGACGGAAGAAAAGGGAAGTATAAATCAAAATTGTAAACGACAACATTAATGGATGGTCAAAAATTCTGTCAAGACGATCCATTTTCCCCTACGCAATATTTTCCTCACATGCATGGCATTTTCAGAAAAATGTTGATTGATTTCCAAGCTATGGTTCAGCTTGACAATCCACAGACGACCCCCTAGTATCGCCGCCATGCATCAGGAACCAGCCCTCAGAGACCTGGAGTCCATGGAGGATGTGTGGGAAGCCTTTCGGCCAGACTTAATCGAGGTTGAAAGTCATATCACCAAACATCTTGAATCGCATGCCCCGCTCATCAATACCGTCGCTGGTCATATCTTTGCCAGCGGAGGAAAGCGTATCCGTCCACTGCTCCTGATTCTCTGTGCTCGGCTCTGTGGATTTCTCCAAAAAGACTTTTTATTGCTGGGCAGTCTCGTCGAATTTATTCATACGGCCACCTTACTGCATGACGATG